>JAFQSQ010000033.1 GCA_017409465.1 Akkermansia sp.
AGCAAGACCAGCAAGACCAGCAAGACCAGCAAGACCAGCAAGACCAGCAAGACCAGCCGGACCAGCAGGACCAGCAGGACAAGCAGGACAAGCAGGACAAGCAGGACAAGCAGGACAAGCAAGACCAGCAAGACCAGCAGGACAAGCAAGACCAGCAGAACCAGCAGGAGCAACCCGAGCAGAACGAGCAGGCTCAGGAGGCACCTCAGCCGGAATTGAGCGAGGAGGAAAAAGCACAGCAACGTGCCGCCTCCATCCTCAAGATGCACATGGACGAGGAATACGGCTCTCCCATACCGCACGCTCACGATTCCGTACGGCCTCCGGAAAAAGATTATTAATTTCCCCCATCTCCGACATATGTGTAACCGAATGACCTATTACACCAAGTGCATTTTAACGATTCTGATAGGAATGGCATCAGCCGCCTGGGCTGAGGTTGTACCCATCTGGTCCACCGGCGTAGCGGTACCGGGAGAAAAAGTCGTCCTTTATCTCATTGACACAGAGATTGGTGATGATTTTTTCACCCCGGACAAACGCCCTGAAGTACAGAAAGCCAGGGTTGAAGTGCTGGGGCCGCATGCCGGAGCCAATCCGTATGATCCTGACCAGAAGATGGTGGAGATCTACCCGATTCTGGTTACCCCCGACCAGGCGGGAGAAGTGCGCATAGCCGATATCCCCGTCAGCTACCGTAAATCCGGCAAGAAACAATCCGTCGCCATTCCCCCGCTGCCGGTCGTCTCGACAGCCGAAATCAAATGGCAGGAAGACCCGATAACCTTCGGTACCCTGTGGTACACGGAGCTGAAAGATGGTTATGTGGACCAGCCGGTGCGTACCCACGTCAAATTCTTCCTGCCGGGTGACTGCAACACGCCCGTCGCGCCGCAACTGAGTGCAGTAGGCATCAAGGTCGGTAATTTTCAACCGACTATCCAAGGCGTCTTATCCACCGTGCAATCCGGCGTGTTGAGCAATCCTATCGCTTTCGCCCGAGGTGCCAACTGGCGCACGACCAACTTTACAGGCTCGCTTACCCCTTTCCGCGAAGGGAACTCTGATATCGCCGGTAAGGTACTCATCACCCAGCAGCGCGGCTTCTTCGGGCTCAGCCAGGCCGAGGCCGACCTGCCCGTCATCAGCATCGGGGCATTGCCCCTGCCCCCCGGAGCTCCGAAAAACTTCGCCCATACCGTCGGTCAGTACAGTGTTTCTGCCACGACATCGGCTAAACACCTGGCTATGAACGAGCCCATCGAGGTCGAAATCACCGTGCGTGGCAGCGGCAATCTGGAGCAGCTGGAGTGCCCGGAGCCTCGAGATGCCGCCGATTGGAAACCCCTGCCGGCCACCCGAAAACCCATGCTCGGGCCCAATGGAGAAACCATAGGCGTCGTCTTCAGCCGGCTCTTACGACCGGTGGCCGAGGTAAGTGCCATTCCCTCCTTTGAATTCGGCTATTTCGACCCAACATCGCAGACGTACCGCCAGGCGGCATCCACGCCCATCGCCCTCCCATGGCAGAAGAGCGATACAGCCGGTGCCGGACTCATCGTGCCGCCCACTGCGGCCGAGCCCCCGCCCGCCGGCGAGGTACCGGTGGAGGAGATGACCGATATCTACGGGGTAATCAGCCCCGCTGAAGCCGGACTCCGCACACCGATACCGCTTCAGCTCTGGCTGCTCTTATATCTGCCTGCACTGGGAATCTTCCTCTGGCTCCTGGGGAAAGCAATGTACCGCCGCATTGCCGCCGGTGCAGCAGGGCGCGCCACCGAGCGTGAGCTGCGGCGTATCGCAGCTGATACCGATAGCCTGAGCTTCCTGCGCCACATCGGCGGGTTTATTGAGAGCCATATCAGCCCCGACCATATGAGCCCCGAGTTGCAGCAGATACTGGAACGCCGCGATGCTGAGGCATTCCGCCCCGATGCCACTGCCACCATCTCCCCGCAGGAAAAAGAAACTATGCTCAAGCGCGTACGCAAAGCCCTGGCAGCCATGGCCACCACGGTGGTCGCCCTCCTGCTGGCTCTCCTGCCCCAGGCCGGAGCCGCAGAAAACGCCGCTGCAGCCTATAAGGCCGGCCAATACAGCGCTGCCATAGAAGCGATAGAGAAATCAACCGAAAGCGATGCCCTCAAGCTGTACAACATCGGTTGCTGCCAATATCGCCTCGGCCAGCCCGGCGCTGCGGCGCACTCCTGGTACTGCGCCCTGCTGGAAGCGCCCTCCTTCAAGGAAGCTCGCGCCAACCTGGCATTCGTCCAGCGAAAGGAGGGCGCCCTGCTGCCCACCGGCAGTATCAGCGACAAAGTATTCACCCTGCTGAGTGTCCCTCAATTGCGCGTAGCCACTATCGTGAGCACCGCCGCGCTCGCTCTCGGCGTCGCGCTGCTGATTGCGCTGCGCCACCGGCGCAAGCCCTGGGTTCATGTCTGGACCGCCCTCTGCGCACTCACCAGCCTGGCCTGCGCAGCGGACTGGGTGTACTACACCACCCGCGAGACCCCGGATATCACCTCCCTGCCCCCCGCTGACCTGGCCTGCGTCATCAACAAATCCACCCTCCTCACATCAGCTGATGCCAAGGGCACAGCCATCGTCGTGCTCCCGCCCTCCACCCCTCTCCACCTCCTGCACACCCGCGGTTCCTGGTGCTACGTGGAGCTCTTCTCATCCGGCACTCGTGGCTGGGTCAACAGCGCCGACATCAAGACCTGCACCGGCCCATCCTGAGCGCGTGCCACATCATCTCTCATGTGAGGGAAACGCCCCGGCGTTTCCCTCTCTCTTTTTCTGATTACCACACGTATGAACAGCGCAAGCGAGCGGAATATCAGCCCCGGCGGGGCGTAAGATTAGTAGCCGGGGGTAAGCCTGCGCAGCAGGCGCAGCCCCCGGAATCAAGCAAGATGAGCTGAAGCCCCGGGAGGGGCTTTTATTCAATTTTTTCATTTTACCGGAGGCTGCGCCCGCTGCGCGGGCTTACCTCCGGCTATGAAGCTGCCGCCCTGTCGGGCTCAACATTCCTCGGGCTTTCAGCCCGACAAATTCTACACTTTGTCCATCGTCCATCTGACTTTGTACTTCCCCGACAAATTCCCATTTATCGCGCTTTACCCGCAAATGGTGCTGCTAATTTGTATTGCCAGACCAATAACCATCGTTATGTTTCCGGGAATGCAGCGAAAAAAGGGCGTCGCCGTTCCCTTTTTTATGCAGAATACGCAATTTTTGCTGTATTTCACATCAACAATTGAATATAATGCAAATAATCTGCAGATTTTCGCCATTATGAAACTTCATCTTCCTCTTTCTCTCCGGACATCACTTTTTGCTCTGTTTGCCCTGGGCTCAGTTTCGGTAGCCCATGCTGCTTCCCTGCATTCTGATGCCACACTGCTTACCTATACAGATTTCGGACAGAATAAGGGGCGGTATGTAAATGAAAGCAGAACGAATGCCCTGCTTCAGTATATTCGCAGCGAGGCCGGGGGCATTGTTATCAACTATACGGATGGTACATCTCCCTATGTCATTTCCCCTGCTCAGGGCATGCCCAATTTCAGCGCAACAATTGACGAAGGCTCAGCCGCACTGATTTCGCCCAACATAGTGGCCACTGTTTGCCATCAGCTGGGTAATATCTGGTCTTATTCATACGGAGTTAGAGAGCTAGGGGGGGGGCTCAAACAACAGTATGATGTTGTCAATATCGGTACAAATGCCACATTCAGCCTGAGACAGCCCGAGGGAACTACGGGGACATACGATTACATGCTTCTGCGTCAGAGCCGTATTGTGACGGATGCAGAGGCATATGCGCTATCCTCTCTCACCAATTCCACCGTAAACACGCTGACCAATACCAAGCTGTATCATAGTGGCGGTGGTCATAAGTATTTATATGATGCATCAACAGGAAATACTCAGGATCTGGGAGCTACCTATGCATATATCACAGGCGGCATCAACAACATAACTTCAGCAGGTACCGCAGGGAATGCAATTGCGGTAAATTCAAACCCGGACTTTCCCAATGGTTCCGGGGCAACTCTTGAAAACCCGCTGCCTGTAGCTCCCAAAGGAGGCGACTCCGGTAGCCCCCTGCTTGTGTACAACGCTCAGAACGGTCGATATGAATATGTGGCAGCCATGCAGACTGCCACTGTGGGGGCTAATACATCCGGTGTAACAGCGCGTGGAAATCTGGATTGGACAAAGGAGACCATGGCGGGTCTCAATGCCGAGATTCGACTGGATGGCGTCTCAGAGGTTCATTTGGGGCGAGTTGAAACACAACTGGGCGATACCATAACGGATGGGGACTACTCCACAACTCGTTATACCGGGGCTGCGACGGATAATAACGGTAACGTACTGGGAAATTACATAGGACTTCACCACACCAAATCTACCTGGCGTTCGTTGTCGGACACCCTGTCAAGAGCAGATGGTGCATGGTATAACTACAATCACAGCAATTTCCAGAATGCATCGGACGCAGATTTATTCTTCACGCAGAATCTCGTATTTACTAATCCCTCTCAGGAAGAAACAAAGATTGTGCTCGATGCCACAGTAGATACAGGTATTGGTTATACCGAGTTTGGCAAAGGGGAACTGGATGCTGCACGTTATATTATTGAATCAGCTACGACCGGAAATTATCAGTTGCATACATCCGGCTATGTCATTCATGAAGATACCGAGGTGCATTTACGCCTGGTAAACCCGTCTGATCATGTTTCTGAATGGCGCAAGATTGGTCAGGGCGATTTATATATTGATGGAGAGGGCGATACGAATGCTCTGCTGAATGTGGGAGGAAAAGGAAAGACTTACCTGAACCAGAAGAATGGCTATGCCGCATATAACGTACTGGTAAATACCGGAGCAACGGTGGTGCTGAACGCCGAAAACGGTACTTCTCAGATTGAGCGCGACCTTACCTTCGGAGCCGGAGGAGGTGTGCTTGATATGAACGGCAACAGTATGCATTGGTATACTACTGCTGAAAGTCAGGCTGATGATTCCCGATTCTCCATCAACGCTCTGACAGAGGAAGCGGTTATCACAAATGATTCCGGGACAAGCTCTGTCTCCACGTTGACCTGTAAGCAAGGAGGTGATTCTACTTACCTGGGCTCCTTTGTCGATACCGAAAAAGGTGCTTTAGTTATCGATTACCAGGGGGGAGGCACGTGGACACTCAACAGCATACGCACTGATTTATCCCATAATGAGGCCAGTTGTCTCTCCGTAGCGAATGGGACAGTGCGACTTACCGGCACAAATACGGTACACGCTATGGGATCAGCCGTCGGCACGAATACTTCCCGGTACACAAACGCCAACGATTGGCATTATGCTGATGCGGCCATGAAGGTGAACGTAGGGAACGGGGCTTCCTTTGAGCTGGGTAGCCACGCGCGGCTCACCGGTGAGGTGACGGTGGAACAAGGTGGCGTCTATATCATGCGTGAAGGAGTGACACATGCCCGGGAATATGTGGAAGGCGGGCAGGAGCTCGAAGATACATCCGGCTATGCTGCATTCTTTGGTCATAAAGGGGACGTTAAGTTGAATGGCGGTACACTTGACGTGCAATTTAATGAAGGTGCTGATTCTACGCTGACTTATTCAGGCACAGTAAGCGGTACCGGCACGATGCGTGTGAATTCCGGTCGCGACGGTGGTGTTTTTGAGTTCAGCGGGGTAATCGATTCAACGGTTCAGAAAGTAGTAGAGGGTGGTTTTCTGCGACTTTCCGGGGCAGCTGCGGCAGACACGGAGAACAAGTGGACGGTGGAGGCCGGCGGCACGCTCGTGGAGAATGCCGATGTTGCAGATACATTAGACCTTATCAATACAGATTCTACAGGAACCATTGCTTTGGTGCGGGACCGTGTCGAGCAGGTTGAATCAGGCAAGCATTCGAGCCTGAGCATTGGTGCTTATATCGGTATGACGATTCAATATGGGCAGGCCGGCACGTCTGAGCAACTTAACACCTGGCGCTTAGGCGGCGGCGGTGGCGAACTGGTAGTCAACTACCGGTTGAGCGGTTCTCATGAGTTGATTCTGGGTTCCTCTATCGAATCCCGGGGAACGGTGACGCTGGCAGGCTCCACAGAAGCGTATACAGGTAAACTCCTGGTTCAAGGCATTACGGTGAATGCCGACCTGCCGGAAAACGAGATTGAGCTGAACAAGGGATGCGTGAATGTTCTGGGGGAATTATCCGGAAAATACACGGGCTCCAATATCACCGGAGATGGCGCATTGCAATTGTCTTTCAGCAATGATATGGAGAATAACGAACTGGCTCTGCATGAGGGATTGAAGGCCGATGTACATTTGAACAAAGGCTCTGTTCAATATAACGCAGCAAGCAGTTTTGGTGGTAATTGGACTCTGCACGATGGCGTGTCATTGCGACTTGGAGACAAGGTGAACGCTGTTTCCGATACGCTGAAGTTGACCGTGTCCGGTAAGGCAGAGCTGCAAGGTACGGGTAATTATTCATTTGCCGCAGGAACTTTAAGTGGAGAGGGAGAGTTAGTCAATGCCATCGCAGGGGATATTACTATTACCGATTTGAGTAATCTGGCACATTACACACATGATTCTAAGGGAATAACGACCATAATACAAGCCTCAACGGCGGTTAATGACATCTCTGTCAAGGACGGTCATGTTTACCTCCAAACAGATGACAACAATCAGCGAGCTAAAGGCAACATGGTCATCGATGGCGGTACTTTGCATTTTAGTTCCGGAGGAACGTCCGATATGCTTGATTTCCGCCTTTCCGGACGCTCTATCCAAGTAAAGAATGGCACGTTGGATTTCGGCACGACCCGCCAGACCATGGGCGGCTGGAGCCTGGTTCTCGGGGATGCAGCTATGGTGACCGGCAATGGGAATGCCACCTATGGTGCTATTGATTTTAATGAAAGCAACACCATTCGGGCAACGGAAGGCACGAGTGAAATTGCCGCAGTAACGCGTATTCGCTCCGATAAAACGCTGACGTATGATATAAGTAAGGACGCCACATTGAACGTGACCGGCAAGGTATTTGTTCAGGAACAAAATGAAAAAGCCAATATCATCAAGATCGGTGACGGCACACTTGTCTTCAGTTCTTCCGGCAATAATTACAAGGGGACTACCACTATCAAGGCAGGTACGCTCAGGTCAAACAATCTCGCAAGTCTGGGCTCTGTTTCTTTAGCCCAAGGCTCCTGCCTGGAACTGACTACATATACAGCAGACACATCGTTGGATACCATCAGCGGTTCAGGTAAGCTTACCCTATCCGGGAGCGGCACAGTGAAGAAATCCGGAGAAAAGAGTTTGGCCTTTAGCGTTGATATCAATAGCAGCACAACGTTTACCTTTGCTAACGATGATGTTATTGATTACAATGCAGACTCGGGGACGCTGACGGTTGCAGGTGGTATTCTGGATTTCGGAAATACCCGCCAGACCATGGGTAACATGGATATTTACCTGAGAGATGGAGCGAAGGTGACTGGTTCTGGTGGATCTTATGAGCAGAATGGAACTCAGAAGGCCGCGCTGGATTATGATATCAGCGGTTCTACCATTTACGCAACGAAGGGGACAAGTACGATAGAAGCAGTGACGCGTCTTCGCAGCACAACTACGGGTGATGTCAACCTGAATTACGACGTGAGTAAGGATGCAACACTGACGGTAAGCGGTAAGATACATGCTGACGATGCGGATAACAGAGGTCTCATTACCAAATTGGGTGAGGGAACGCTGATTCTCTCGGCAGCCAATACCTATTCCGGCACCACCACGGTGACTCAGGGCATCCTGCGTATTGCAAAAGGCGGAAGTATCGGAAGCTCCGAGCTGGTGCTCAACGGTGGTACTCTGGAGATTGAGGGGAGTGCGGACAATATCTTCTCTGCGTCGAATAAATTGAAGGTGGAGTCCGGCAAGCATTCTGTCTTTGAGGCGGAATCCATGACCATCTCCAATGCTTTGTTGGATGTGGGGAAAGGTGCGACCCTCGAGTTGCAAGGCGGTACATATACGTTGAATGGTGATTTAGGGACGGCTGATTCACACCTCGTGGTATCATCTGCCGGTTTGACGGCGGCCGATGACAATAGAAGCCTGTACGGACTTGTAGAAGTGAAGAGCGATGTGGCTGTGACCGGGACGTACCGCATTGATGTGGCCAAGGGGGCGGAGTTACGCCTGCTCAACGGTGCATCTTTAACCCGTGCCGTAGCTGATACCAATAAAGGTGCATATTACATCAATGGCACATTGACTACGGCAGAAAATGCCAAAGGCGTGCAATTTGTTTCTGTGGACGATATTCACCTCAACTACCAGAATGAGGAAAAGGGTGGCTCTATCTCCGTGGCGACAGGGGCTGAGATGGAATTGTCAATTAACGTCTTGCAGAGTTACAGGAAAGCTGAAATCAACGTAGGCAAGAATGCAACACTGGACGCCAGCGGTACGAACACCATCAAGTTGAGCAGCGACACTTCGGTCAATCTGCAAAGTGGCGCAACCTTGGCACTCGAGCATCTGGCATTCTCCAATAAGGCAGATTCCGGCACTGCAACGCTGAAGAGCGGTGGTGATGAAGCATATGCTCTTAGTAATGCGAACTATGAGCTGAGTAACGGTCATATGGTCTTTGACGCTACGTCTCAAGCAACAGTAAAACTGAAGCTGAACCAATCCTCGGTAGAGAATGCTTGCGAACACTTGCTGACCCTGGATAATGCCGCCAATACCCTAACCGGCATACATGCCACCAAGGGTGATATAAAAGTACAGAATGTGGATTGGTTGGATTTGGAGGAACTGGCAATAGCCGCTGATACGACCGTCACTGCGGACAATGTACTGGTAAGCGAACTGACCAGGCTGGAAGCCGGTGCCAGGCTGGTCGGTAACCTGGAGCTGGCAAATGAAGCAATCGTTGAGTTGGACGGCACGGCCATACTGGATGGTATACTGAACCTGCAGACGGGGCTGATACTGACCGGCACGGCACTCGATGAGGTACGAGAGTTGGCAGTGGGCGAATCGTACACTCTGTTCAGCGGAGTAACGGAGTTGAACCTACAGCTGACGGAGTCGCTCTACAACATGAGGTCGTCGGCTGATACGGTAAGCTACAACGCGTTGATGGCCGGTGAGCAAGTAGCCGCAGCAGATTATTTCAGCAATCTTTCGGGTAATGCCGGGCTGATGCTGAGTTTTGACAGCACAGATCATTTTGTGAACATTACTCATACCACCATCGTCCCCGAACCAACGACAGCCACACTGAGCTTGCTGGCACTGGCCGGCCTTTGCGCCCGACGACGTCGTCGCTGACGAAACTATAGCGAGCCCCGTTGTCCATTATCAAGCCCCGCTGATGCGGGGCTTGTCGATTTGGAACACACCGGCAGGCTATCCTTTTGCAGGTCGACTGCCCGCTAGTATAGTTCGATAAATAGCTAAACAGCAGGAATAGACTCATCGGTAGATAAATGGGAAGTTGCAGGGAAGTACAAAGTCAGATGGACGATGGACAAGGTGTAGAATTTGTCGGGCTGAAAGCCCGAGGAATGTTGAGCCCGTGAGGGCGACAGCACTTAGGCAGGCGGTGGAGCGCAACGCGCGGAACCCCTGTTCCCCCGAAGAAAAGCAAAAGGGAACCCCGTGAAACGGTGGTGACAGCCAGCCTCCGCGACGTGCATTGAGTGCTGTCACCACAGGTTCCCTGGGTTCCCATATATTCGTTTGATGAACAGGGGTTCCGCGCGTTGCGCTCCACCGCCTGTCTAACCTCTACCGCCCGCTATGCGGGCTCAATATTCCGCTCGCTTGCGCTCGCCGGCTGCCCTCCAAATTTCCATTTATCGAACTCTATTTGCGAATGATGCAGCTATTCGTCGACAAACTAATAAATCAGCGTTTCCCTAGATTATGTCGGTCATGCAGCGGGGGCAGGATTCTACCCAATGACCGGGCGAAACTTCTACCAGAGGATAACGCTTTGTCAGGCGCGATTCCGGTACGCCGAGACGCTGGCAGAATCGGCAGCCTTCGACGTAGTCCTGAATGGGCGCAACCATGCCGGGGATGGTAGGGAGTATGGATTTGCGTTCGTAATTCCGCCTGGGCATGGAGGCGAGCAAGGCTCGTGTATAAGCATGGCGAGGATTGCCGAAGAGCTCCGTCACCTCTGCACTCTCGACCACGCGACCGCCATACATGACCAGCACCCGGTCGCAGTTCTGCGCGACTACCCCCAGATCGTGGGTGATGAGGATGGAGGAAGCCGACAGGTCACGACGCAGTTCCCTGAGGAGGTGGAGAATCTGCTGCTGCACCGTGACGTCGAGGGCGGTAGTAGGCTCGTCTGCAATAATCAGCTGCGGTCGGCAGGCCAGCGCGATGGCAATGACGATACGCTGGCGCATACCGCCGGAGAGAGACCCCGGGTACTCCAGAGCCCGCAAATCCGGGTTGGGGATGTGAACGTGGCGCAGGAGGTTGACGGCTTCCACCCAGGCGGCATCTGCAGTCAGGCCCCGATGAAGCATCAGCGACTCGGCTATCTGGTCGCCAACCGTATGCACCGGATTGAGGGCATTCATCGGTTCCTGGAAGATGACGCCAACGCGACCTCCGCGCAGCTCATGCAGCTGAGAAGGGGTCATTTTCAACACATCTTCTCCTTCGAACATCACCTCACCGCTGAGGATGCGGCCTGCAGGGCGCGGCAACAGCCGCACCAGGCTCATGGCGGCGACACTCTTGCCGCTGCCGCTTTCGCCGACAATCCCCAGGCACTCGCCCCGCCCTACGGTGAAACTGATATCATCGACAGCACGTAACAAACGGCCATCATCGGATTCAAAGGCTACGCTGAGGTTGCGTACTTCCAGTAGGGTGGGGTGGTTCATGGCAGAGCGGGTTGCGAGCCGGAGGGTTGCTTGGGCAGCGGCACATCGATATGGGACTCAGGATACGCCCCATCGCCGGTACGGATGCGCAGGGTTTCCTCTTTTGTCGCCTCATCAATCCAATACAGATGACTATCCAACGGGTCGTAGTACCGCGGTGGGCAGAAACGGCACTCAGGGGTATCAGGCCAGCGCAGCCAACGCCACTGAGCAAAGCGCCAGAAGGAGGTGGACCATCCCGGCACCCAGGCAGCGGACTCCGCGATCAACTCCTGCACACGATGATGCGCCCTGATACTTTCCTCCTCGGTAGAGGCCATGCGGCAGTCCAGGATGGCGGCGTCGAGCTCGGGAGATGCCGTGGCGGTGATGTTGTTCGTACCGGGCAAGGGGGTGCCGTCCTCCTTGTACGCGTAAACGGATGAGAAAAACGGGGTCGGGTCGGGCAAGGGCGGAGAAAACCCCCAGGAGAAGATGGCAGCGACATACTGCTTCTCCTTTACCTTGAGGTAGAAGACGGTATCATCCATCTGCTCCAGGCGCAAATCAAGGCCGCACTTGGCGGCGTCTTCCCGCAGAGTATTCATGCAGTTGGCATAGAGCGGGTCGATACGCGAGCTGACCACGACTTGCAGGCGCGTACCATCGGGTTTGCAGAGTATGCCATCCGGGGTCTCCTCCGTATAGCCGGCCATGGCAAAATAGCTGCGGGCTTTTTCCGGGGAGTACGGCAGGGCCTTGAGTTTATCATTGGTGTACTTCCCGAATCCGGAGAAATAGGAGGCGCTGCGGGTATAATCGCCGCGGAATATGGTATCAATGACGGCCTGGACATGGAGAGCATGATGAAAACCCAGTCGCATGTTCCTGTCATTGAACGGAGGACGCGAGCAGTTGAGATGCCAGCCAAAGCAGTTGCGCGGCCAGATGTTGCTGAAGTGGACGCGCTGAATCAGGCCTCGATACACCGGCTCGATTTCCATCCCCTCGTACCACACATCAGCATCGCGGGCGGAGAATACGTCCAACTGGCCGATACGGAACAGCTCGCGCATCTTCGTCGTATCAGAGACAAAGTAGTAGACGATGTTATCGACATTGCACGAATAGCGCGTGAAACGACGGTTTGCAGCCCACCAGCCTGCCACCCGGCTGAGCACCATGCGACGCCCCATTGTCAGGCCGTCCGGTCTGATGGTGTAGGCTCCGGTAGTGGGTGCTACGCGCCACAGATAGCGGGTAGGATAATCCGGGCCGAACTCGGCATAAAAACGCGTGCACGACGCCGGTATAGAGGCATAGATGGGTGCATACGGTCGCGGGGTATTGAGGGTGACCGCCAGATAATCGTTGCCATACACCGTGATACGGGCGAAGTTGCCCATGTAATAATCACCGTAAAACGGCTCTACCGCATAGGGAGAAGTACGCAAAAAGAGCGAGCACACATAGTCGCGCGTTGTCAGCGTGTCGCCGTTGGAAAACTTCGCTGCGGGGTCGATGTGGAAGTAAACCGTCCGACGGTCAGCAGAAACAGCCCAGCGATCAGCGGTGCCCGGTATCAGACGCCCGGTACCGGGATGCAGCCGTACCAGCGGCAGGTCGATATCATCGTAGACATAGCGACGGGTCGAATTATTGCTGTTGGGGCCAAAAGGCCGCAGTGTATTGGGAAATGAGCGCTGAATCGGCAATCTCAGAGTCCCGCCTTTCCGGGCTTCGGGGCTCCCCAGCTCCGGCTCTGCGGTCCCATCCTCCCACTTCAGGTTGTCCGGCAAATCCACCGGGCGGCGGAACACGAGGAAATCGCCCATCTTGCGCCGCTCCAGCAAATTCGACAGCAGGAATCCGTCTGCCCGAGCCCGGACCCCGGCATTCCGATGCGCCCGTGAACCCGGCACGGCAGAAAGATAGGCGCTCATCGAGCGCTTCAACGCCTGGGTCTGAGTGTCGATGGAGTCCTCCAGATAGGCTTTCACCTGAGCGTTCCAGCGTTCGGGGAAGCCGCGGAATCCCTCCGGCATGCGCCAGCGTTTGGTATATGAGGAGACGTTGTCCGTATCCGAAAAAGCGTAGGGCAATTGCTCATTCTCCGGGGGTTGCCAGCTGATGCCCTCAATATCGTGGCGGCCATCGCACCCACACAGTCCCCCACAGATTGTGAGCAGCAGCAGCCCCACAATCATATAGCTCAAGGTGTGAATCAGCTTGTTCATATCATTCGTAGTATGTCCTCCGACGGGGATCACACGCCTCGCGAATACCCTCTCCGATAAAGGTCACCAGCAGCAGCGTAACAGCCAGTGCACAGAACGCCGACGATACCACCCAGGGGGATGACAGCTTGGAAAGTCCGTCGTTGAGCAGGCGTCCCCAGCTGGCATAGGTCTCCGGCAGGCCGAATCCCAGGTAATCCAGCGAGGTCAGCGAGAACACCACGGCCGCAATGCTGAACGGCAGAAGGGTAATCACCACGCCCATGATATTGGGCAATATATGGCGGAACAGGATACGACGAGTACCGGCTCCCATCACCCGAGCCGCCGCCACATAGTCGCGCGTCTTCTCCTTCATGGTGGCCGTTCGCACGATATAGGTCATATGCATCCACCCGAAAAGGGCCAACAGACTCAGAATGAGGAACATGCCCCTTAACTCCAGAGGAAGGATATCTGCCAGTATCATCACCACAAACAGGAACGGCAGCTGCGACAGGATTTCGATAATACGTTGAAGAGTAATATCTAGCACCCCGCCAAAGTAGCCCATGAGCATCCCCAGTGTGATACCTATACCGTATATCAGTGGCAGGTAAAAGAGTGCCGCCGTGATATATACCTGCAGGCCGCCGAACAATACGGCCGCGATATCCGCCCCGCGACTGTCCGTCCCCAGCAGATGTCCACCTGTCAGGGGCGGCGCCGGATGGTAGTATACCACACAGGCATCTTTCGGCGAAGTGAGGCTCTCGAACTCCTCCACCGACCCGACACCCGTATAGTGGTGTTCCCTCATCCTGCCCTCGACATAGTGCGCACCATAGACCTCTTTGCGGTCACGCGACCAGCCCTGCACGTAGCCATCAGGCAGCCCGGCGCGACAGCGGGTGCGCAGGTGCGGCATGCCATCATCGTACAGGCGGCTCGCGATACCGTTGAACGGCACCTCACTGCCGACCTCGTAGTAGCGGCCGTCACGGCGAATCTCTAACGGTGACGTCGGGAACGGCACGGCATCCGTCACCGGGTCATAGGGGATAGGGGGCATCACGACTACATCCGGTGCACCGGGCAGACCGACGGATGCGGCCAGCTCACGGTAATCTGCCTCGGCCTGTGCCTCATCGCCCACCATACCAAAGGTATCACCCGAAATGATGGCTCGGGTGAATGCCGGGAAATACCACTGCCCCTCGTATTTGACCGCCAGAGCACGCTTGCCGACGATGCACTGATCCAGCCCGGCCAGTATCAGTACCAGGATGAGCAGCAGCAGCGACCAATAGCCGCGTTTCATCTTCCTGAAACGCTGGACACGCTTGGCCAGCTCCGGAGCCATACGCAGGCTGAAGCGCGGACGCAGCATCAGGTAGAGCCCGGCCACCACCAGCAGCACCATACTCAACCAGCCAAACCAGTGAAATGAACCATCCACCTCCAGATCCGGGACGTAGTGTCCGCTGATATGGAGTGCCCCTATCTCACGGCTCAGCGTAAAAGGCCAGGATACCGTAGGAATCAGCCACCCATTCAGCTCACCGACTATACCGGCAGCTGCAGCAAGGAGCAGGAAGAGGGCTAAGACGTTCTTAAGCATGGTCAAACTTGATACGTGGGTCAATCAACGCCACCAGAATATCCGAAAGAAGATTGCCTATCACGATAACGACCGAGGTCAGCAACAGTGTACCCATTATCAGGGAATAGTCCTTATCCATCAGCGCCTGAAAGCTCAACATCCCGAAACCCTGGATATCAAACACGCGCTCAATCAGAATCGAACCGCTGAACACCGTGCAGATAACCCCGCCCAGCGTGGATATGATAGGAATGAATGAATTGCGGAACGCATGCCCCCAGACAGCCCGACGGAAGCTGACCCCCTTGGCCACGGCCGTACGCACATAATCGGCCGAGATGTTCTCCATGAGGCTGTTTTTCATCATCATCGTCGTCATGGCAAAGGTCGATGCGACGTAGCAGAGCAAGGGCAGTACGGTGTGCATCGTGAGATCCTTCACCTGCTCCCAGGTGCCCATATCAGCAAAACCCGGACTGGTCAGCCCATACATCGGGAACCACTCCAGACGAGCGCCCAGATAAATAAGCAGCACGGCTCCCAGCGCAAACCCCGGTACCGCATAGCCGGCAAAAATCAGCACGCTGCTGATGCTGTCGAACCAGCCACGGTGCCAGAGAGCCTTGAAAACACCCAGCGGCACACTTACCAGATAGGTGATGATGGCACCCAGTATGCCGAAGTAGAGCGACACAGGCAGGCGATCCCGTATCATCGCGCCTACCGGTTCGTGGTATTTGTAAGAAAGCCCCAGACTCCCCTGAAGAATGCCATCGCGCACACGCCGGGCTGCCACGGCGCGCCAGTGGCGCCCCGCTGGCGACTCAGCACGCTCGCGGATGAGTCGGGCATCACTGACGCCGTGACGCCGAGCCCAGCCTTGCGCCCGCTGTTGCGGCGATTCAACCCTGATATGCCAGCTTTCATCCTCCAGCCAGTCAAGCTCGCGGTACACAGGGCGACTCCCCTCCCGCTGCACCTCAAGCAAGGCTGATTTACCGGCAGAATTAGTGAGCGTCAGGTAGGCCTTCCCCTCTCGATTGAACTCTGAGCGCTCAACCTGAATATCCCGAGGCAATATACCGAGCCACTGCAGATAGGCTTTCCCTATCGGCTCATGCAGGCAGAACATCTCTTCCAGCCGTTCCAGATCATCCTCGCCTACACTGTCCAGCGCCCCGGATATCGCTTTCTCCCCACTGAGAGCCCCCACCGCCTGCTCCTGCAGCATCCGCTCTACCGGGCCACCCGGTACCATACGAGTCAGACAGAACACCAGAAAGGTGATGCCTATCAGCGTGAGAGGCATCAGCAAGAGGCGTCTGAGAATATATCGGCGCATGCAGTATCCTGCATATTCTAACCTTTCACTCCCACGCTGGCAAGTTCAGAGTTGCATCCGGGCGCACATTTATGCTCTTTTTCCGCAGCAAGCGACAAAATCACCGCGCATGACTTCTTGTCTTGATGCAGTACAAAGAATATGGTACAATCCCGCGCGATGGAGCAGAGGTGTATACTGATAGCTGAGGATGACGGAGCCATTCGGGAGGTACTGGCAGATATCCTGCAGCAAGCCGGATATGCGGTTCGAGCAGCAGGCGATGGTCGCGCTGCCCTGGAGATGCTGCTGAGCACCCCCATTGATCTGGCACTGCTTGACGTCAACATGCCGGAAATCAACGGATTCAAGCTACTCAAAATCATGTCGCGCGAATGCCCGGGTATACCGAGTATCATCCTGACGGCTCATGGTGAAGAGAAAGAGCGGGTCAAAGGTCTGGAGCTGGGTGCAGATGACTACGTAGTCAAACCCTTCAGTACAGCAGAACTGCTGGCTCGCATCGCCGCTGTCCTGCGCCGCTCCCCGGGCAGGCGCCTGCACGTAGCCCAGGAGCTGCGTTTCCCGGGCGGCACCCTGAACGGTGAGCAGATGAAGTGTCTGGCTGATGACGGCAATAATCTGGCTCTGACAGACAAGGAGTTTGAGCTCTTCCGCTACTTCCTCACGCATCCCGGCCGAATCATCTCGCAGGAAGAGCTGCTGCTGCGGGTATGGGGCAGCCATACCGGAGCCGGGCGCACCCGAACCGTGGCCGTCACCCTCACACGACTGCGCGACAAATTACCGAAAGCCGCCGCCGAACGCTTTGAAAACGTGCGCGGTCGCGGATACCGCTGGAATGAGCTATGAAAAAGAAGCCTCTGATTATCCTTATTCTGTTCACGCTGTTGACACTCAGTGCCGCGCTGTGGCAGTGCTACGAAGCTGCCTCCCTCAACAGCCGTCTCACCGAAATCGACAAACGAGCCCAGCTGAACCGCCTGCTGGCACTCAGTCTGCCCCGCGTACAGGCTGAGCTGGATCGGCTGCTGGCTGAAGAGCGTGCCAAACTGGGTAACGGCCCCAATCTTCAATCCCCGGTATACCCCATGCCGAAGGGCGGCAAGGCAGACTTCAACTGCGGTTTCTTCCTGCTGACCCCAGCCGGGCTGATGGTTCCCCCGGGGGATGAGGGGTTCGGTGCCGTGCTGAACAGTGCTACCGTCGTAATGAATACCATGCGCCGCAAGGCGTTCAATCCCTCTGCCCCGGTCTACGACCCCAATCAGACCTCCGGCTACGACCGCCGGACACAGCTACCGATTTTCGGTGTCTACGAGGCCAATGACCCCGACTTCACCAAGCCCATGGAAGCCAAGGGAAGTCCCGGTCCATTCTTTGCCTGGAATCATCTCAACAACCTGGTCTACATGCGCTCCGTGCCGACTACGCACGGCTGCGCCGCCGAAGGCTTCATCATCGATGCAGAGGTTCTGGCCGGGCACCTGCTGCCGCTGGTGGAGCCGGGTCTCAAGGACGCCTCCATCGATTTTGTCAGAAAGGGAGAATCGGCCAATCTCATCCCCCTGCCCCTGGTGCTGCACCCGGGCAATACCGTCATCCTGCCGGATACGGAGGAACGCAACCGAGCCCTGCGCGGCACGGTGGCTGCCACCTGGCTCATATCGTTCATCAGCATCGGTATCATCTTCGCTCTGCTGGCGTTTTATACGCGCATGGAGCGTCGCCGCAGTGACTTTGTCTCTGCCGTCACTCACGAGCTACGGACGCCTCTGACAAGCTTCAGTCTCATCACTGAGATGCTGCGCAACAACAATCTGACGAAGGAAAAAACGGATGAATATCACGAAACGCTCTACCACGAGACGCGTCGTCTGGGGCATCTGGTTGAGAACGTCCTGGCCTTTGCCAAGCTGAGTCGTGGCAAGGTGCGTGGTCGCTGCGACAGCGGATTGTGCCGAGAATTACTGAGTGCTCAATTCGAAAAAATTGCCTCACGGCTGCGAGAAAATGGTTTCAAGGTACATATCACTCACGATAAGCGCTGCGATATAGTAACCCTGCATACCGACCTGCTCTCGCTGGAGCAGATTCTCACCAATCTGGCAGATAATGCAGTCAAATATGCTGCGACAGCCGCCGTCCCCGCCGTCAACATCAGCGTAGTCCGCTCTCACAACACACTAGGCATCCGCTTTACCGACAACGGTCCCGGTATTCCGCAGGAGTTGCAGAAGAGCATTTTCCAGCCCTTCTCCCGATCAGCCAAAGCAGAACAGGGGCGCAAACCGGGTATCGGGCTCGGGCTTGCACTTGCTCGGGATATGGCTCGCTCCATCGGCGGCGACCTGACGCTGGAGAAAAGTTCCGACGCCGGCACGACCTTCCTGCTGACGCTGCCTATCGGTGATAAAATCGCGTGATAGGCTACTACAACCCGCGATTGCTTCAGGACTGCGCCTCCCGAGGCGCATTGGTACCGCCGATGAGGAGCACCATCTCGCCCTTGGGCGGATGCGCGGTAAACTCAGCCAGCAGCGTCGCTGCTGACCCTCGGTGGTAGGTCTCGAACACCTTAGTCAGTTCACGAGCCACACACACGGGGGTATCCGGCGCTAATTCTGCCAGTGCCTGTATTGTCTTGACGATACGGAAAGGTGATTCGTAGAAAATGCTGGTGTGATTCGATTCTACCGCCCGCTGGAGCATCGCCGCACGTTTCCCCGACTTCACCGGCAGGAATCCACCGAAGAAAAAGGCATCGCTGGGCAGCCCCGACCCCACCAACGCCGTCACCACGGCGGAAGGTCCGGGCAGTACAGTGAATGCCACATTCTGATTTCTGAGCTCCTGAATGAGCCTGTAGCCGGGATCGCTGACACCGGGCATACCGGCATCAGTCACCACGGCAAAACGTTCGCCGCGTAACGCCCGCTCTGCCACTTCCGGGGCGCGGCGGGTCTCATTGTGCTCATGAAGGCTGAGCAGTGGCTTGCGTATGCCATAGTGCGCCAACAGCATACCGGTGTTGCGTGTATCCTCGCAGCAGATACAATCCACCGATTCCAGCACCGTCAGCGCCCGGCGCGTGATATCCTCCCGATTGCCGATGGGCAGCCCGACAAAACTGACGGGATACTCAATCATGGCATGGTGAGGTTGGTCACCAGCTGCTCTGCCGCCTGGCGGGCAGCCGATGCAAGAGCATTGTCCACAGCGCCCTGCACGTTGCCGGAGGTGTTCAGGTTACTGCCCTCGCCCTTCACCCTGCCGCTCTTGAGGACGGCACCGGTCTTGCGGTCGACTACCTGGTACTCGACGGTCACCGTCAGCCCCACCTCAGAGCTGAGGTACGAGTCGTACGGATTGGTACGCAGTGAGCTGCGCTTGATATCCGTCACCTCACCGCGAATGAATACATCAGCCGTGGAGGGCGAAGCCAGGGTATAGGTACCATCACGCTGCAGCGAATCTGCCATGGCGGTGGTGAACTGCACCGCCAGACCGGGCTGGGTCGTGTGGTTACCGAACACCTCGACAAAGGCGGTTTCCTTGCCTTCCATGCACTTGGGCTTGAGTCCACCGAGGCGGTAGCCACAGGAGACCATCAGCGCAGCAGAAAGCAGCGAGGCGAATACGATAGAGAGGAGAGAGCGGGATTTCATGAGCGTTGTTTGGCTGCGGCCTGAGCCGCACGGGCTTTTTCGAGCAGCTGCTGAGCCTCAGCCGCTGCCTCAGGGTTAATCTTTTGTTGACGGATGACATCTTCGAAGCAGAAGATGGCAGAGGGATATTCACGAGCACGCTCCAGATAGTATCGACCGACCTCCAGCTGCTGGTTGACCAGCAGGCGGTCCATGTCCGCAGCGCTGCTATAGGCCTTGCGGGCATCCTTGTGCTTCGGGAAGCGCAGACAGAACTCTTCGTAGGCCTCGCGGGCGTGCGTCAGATTCACCAGACTGTCAGCATCGCCACGGGTGTTACGGTTAGCCCAGAGCCCGGCTACCATCAGCTGAGCATCCGGCGCCAGGGGGCTGTCGGGATACGTCTCTACCAGGCGGGCATACTCCATGCGAGCCTCATCGGGACGCTCCTGCTCCACCAGATACCCGGCCAGAATCGATGAAGCCGTAGCCGCCATGTCGTTGTAGGGAGCTTTCGCAATGATGGTGCGCAGCCAGTCAATCACGACCCCGGAATCCATCGGTGCCGACCATGCGCCGAACAGCACATCAACCTGCATCTCACCCTTGGCGGCAGAAAAAGCCATGGCCAGCTGGCGATCCAGAGCTACCTTGTAGAGAGGGCTCTGCGGGTAGAGCTCAATGAGACGCGAATACTGCCGGAATGCCTCGCGGTAGTCCTTTTTCGCTTCATAGACCTGCCCCAGCTCATAGCGAGCCTCAGGTGCCATCGGAGCGAGTGTACGGAACTCGGCGATTCGCTTGTACTTGCTCTCAGCCTTGCTCAGATTGCCGGCTTGTCGCAGGCTGCGTGCCTCGGCAAGCAGCTTGTCAGCCACGGCGTCCTGCCCCGCAACAGAGCCGGCGGGGTAGAGATTCTTGTAATCAGCACACATGGGAAGCGCCATCAACGCCGCCGCACCTATGAGTAACAAAGCTTTTTGGTTCATCTGATCTACAGAATACCATGCCGCCCCACGCTCTGCAAGTTTGAAATTGCTCTTTTGCGTCTTATCTCGCAGTGATGCCCATCTGTTTTCGGACAAACACGAGGTCGAGCGCATCCACACCCCTATGATCTGGCGCGCAATTCTGCATTTTCCTCAAAGTCTTCTGCACCGTTTTCTGGCCCGACATGCCGACACATCCCCCACGGCGGACTTCCGGCTCAAGTCGTTCATGGGTCGCTGGTATGAGCAGGCGAGGCTGGAAAATCCCTTTGAATATGGGATGGACGGCGTCTACAGCGAATACGCTCTCATCGCCCCCGGCCAGATCAGCGTCAGCAACCACGGTATCGCCCCGGGGGGGAAGCACAGCCTCGCACGGGGACAGGCGTTCATGCCCGACAGCACCGTGCCCGGCCGTCTGAGGGTATCCTTTGTACCGCCCTATACCTGGTTCAGCTCACCGCTGCACATCCTCTACACGGATGAGGGCTACCGAGAAGCCCTGGTCTCCGGCAGCGGGGGACACTACCTCTGGCTGCTGACGAGAGAGCGGCACCCGGGCAGCGACAGCATCTCGCATCTGCTCAGCGAGGCTCGTCGACGCGGGTTCGACACCTCCTCCCTGCGCTATACGCACCAGCCGTGAGAGAGACCTCCCGCGTCAGAATCGGAAATCCACAGCCACAGAGGCATAGAAGCCGGGGTGGTAATGGTGCAGCTCATTCGTATGTTTGCCACTATCCAGACGTTGGAACCGCGCCGTTGTGGCCAACGTGGAGCCCAACTGAGCCTTGACGATACGCTTGGTCTGACCTGCTTCGGAAAAATCATACTCGGCCGTCACACCGGCTACGAGAGAGCGTACGCTGAATAACTCCGTACCGCGTCTGGTGCGCACGGCCCAGGTATTCCCCTCACCCATGATGAACGGACCGGCGGCCAATCGAGGGGTAATCGAGTAGAGAGCCTCCAGGTTATAGCCCTTCAGCGTGATGTTCCAGTCCTGCGTCGGCTTCCATTCGGCCTTGAAATAGGGCGCAAGTCCGTACTCCAGGCGCTGAGGCATCACCAGCAAGCCGGCAGAAAAGGAGAACGTGTCCGTATGCTTCATGCGGTACATGGCGGCACCGCCGACATCAAGCCCGTCCCACTGCGCGGAGAGGTCCGTCGCGTAGTTCGCAATCAGCGTCATCGAGACACGCCTGCCCTCCGGCAGGCTGCGCAGCACCGTCAACGGCAGACTGGCGCTGTATAGCTCGTCGTGGTGCATCTCCAGGCTGCCGGACGTATGGATAGTCGTCAGGCTCATATCCAGCTCCGCATTGAACGCCCATTTGCCGAAATGGGTTCGGCGCGGATCCGAAAAAGGAATCACCAGGTTATACTCCTGCAATCCGAGGGAAGATGCCTTGCCATGGCGTTCGGAAACATCGCTCCAGATCGTCAGCGATGCCGCGCTGGGCAGTAGTCCGGACTCCGGCAGTTGATACGCACAATCAAGAGCCTGAGCGGCTCCTGCACTGCAAAGGATTCCGAGTGTAGCTACATATTTCTTCATGTGCTGCAAAGTATCAGAACTAATAACTATTGTCAAGACTAAACAATAAATCACCACACATCTTCCTCCCAGTCAGCCCTGGGATGCGCCCGGCGATACACTTCACGCATGCGGGTCTTGGTGACGTGAGTATAAATCTGAGTCGTCGAGAGCGAGGAATGGCCGAGCAGTTCCTGCACCGCGCGCAGATCAGCGCCGGCATCGAGCAGATGCGTTGCGAACGTATGGCGCAGCTTGTGTGGGGAGATGTGGAAGGGAATATCGGAGAGGCGAAGGTATTTATCGAGCATCAACTGCACGCTCCGCCCGGTCATCCGCCGCCCGAGACGGCTGATAAACAAGGGACCGTCATCGGGGATACCCGCCAGCTGCCGGTATTTTTCGACAGCCTCGCGGGCATAATCCCCTACCGGCACCAGGCGTACCTTGCGCCCCTTGCCCAGAACGCGGATGCAATCATCGCCCCGCCTCAGGGCATCGGCATTGAGCCCTACCAGCTCGCTGAGTCGAATCCCGCAGGCGTAGAACAGCTCCAGTATCGCGGCATCACGATACGGAATCCACGCCGGGTGTTTCTTATCGACCGGAACCTGCAGAGGAAGTGCCAGCAGAGCTTCCATCTGTCGCAGGCTCAGGTGTACCGGCAGGCTCTGGGAGGCTCTGGGCAGCACCACATCAGCCAGAGGATTCACGGTCAATCCCTCGCGCCGCATCTGGTAGGTATAAAATGAACGAAGAGCCGCAAATCGCAGGCGTATCGTCGATGGCTTGAGCTGCAGGTTGAGCGCCTCGTAAAGCCATGCGCGAAAATCTTCCCCGGCACAGCAGGACCAGTCTGCAAAGCGCTCACCCATCCATTCGCGAAACTGCAACAGCGAGCGACGGTACGATTCCACCGTTCGGGGCGATGAATTGCGCTCCGCTTCCATGTAACTCAGGAAGCGGTCGGCAAGAGCATCCGGTACGGCGGTTTCGGCCGAGTCATCTCCGACAGGAATCATCGTCTATTGTTGTAACACAAAAAAGCGCCGCGAGCAAGTCCGGGGGCGGCGCAATGGAGTCATAAATCTATCACCTGCCCCGTTGATAATGAGCGCAGGCGTCTTCCCATGCGGCGCTGCATCACGCGGAAAGCGCCTTCCCCGGTACAATGACCGGTCAGGTATATCGTGGGATAGGCAGCCAGTTCATCCGCCGTTGCCAGCAAGGCATCAGCATCCAGCTGCGGATTCAGCTTCATCAAATGAAAACCGCCGACAAAAACATCGGGGCGAAAATGGCGCACGATACGAAGCACCCCGCGATGGGAACAACCGCTGAACAGAATACGACGCCCGGCCTCCTCTATCACCATGTACTGCTCGTGGCGGAAATCCTCCGGCTGCCGCACACCATCGACCACCATCGTCATCCCGCCGGCTATATCTTCCGCACTATCGCCCAACACGCTGCCGGCGTACAAAGTCAGCCCGGGCAACGGTGAACAAACAGTTTCCGAAACCCTCACCACACGAGGGTGCGACGCCAGCGCGGCATTGAGGCCGATATCGCGGCCGATGGCATTGAAATGGCCGTCGAAGGCGTGAGGACTCACCAGGACGGAGGCGTGGGAATTCAGCTCCAGAAAGCGAGACAAGCCACCGCCGTGGTCGTAGTGACCATGAGAGAGGACAGCCAGGTTCACTGAAGCCAGATTCACCCCCATGTGCCCGGCATTGGACGCAAAGGCCGGCGAGGCCCCGGCATCGAACAGAATACGCGCACCTGAGGTCTCTATCAGCAGACTCAGCCCATGTTCCGCCACCAGCTCCGGGCAGTGGCACGTATTCTCCATCAATACACGAATCCTCACAGCGTGTGTTCTCAATCGACGAATGGCCGGTTCTTACAAGCCAAGCTTAGCGCTGAGAATCTCCGTCACCAGCTTCGGGTTCGGCTTGGGATTACTGTTCTTCATCACGAGACCGGTCAGCGCGTTGAGCAGCTTCAGATTGCCCCCCTTCACCAAAGCCACCTTATCCGGGTTCTCTGCGATAATCCTGTCGACGAGACCTTCCAGCGCGCCGGAATCGGTCTTCTTATAGCCCAGCGACGCAGCAGCCGCCGTAGCATCCATCGCAGGGTTCTCCCAGAGCACCTCCTGCACCTCCTTAGCCTGGCTCGTGGAGACGATACCCTCCTCGATAATAGCCACCAGAGCCGCCAGAGTCTGCGGACTGAGCGGGCAGTCCTGAATCTCCATCTCGCGGGCAGAAAGCGCAGCGGAGAGGTTGTTGATAATCCAGTTGGCCACTTTGCGAGGAGCCTTGGAAGCGGCGGCGGCGGCTTCGAAATAGCGGCTCATCGCCACATCTCCCACCAGTGTATTGGCATCGGCCACCGGCAGACCATATTCAGCCACCAGGCGGGCATGCAGCGCATCCGGCAGTTCCGGCATCTCGCCCTGCACCTTATCCACGATGGGTGCGGTATGTACGGGGATGAGATCCGGGCAGGTGTGGTAGCGGTAGTCGTGGGCATTCTCCTTGGTGCGCATCACAATACTCTCACCCAGAGCATCATCCCAACGGCGAGTCGACTGTACCTGGGCAATGCCGCGGTCGAGCTCATCGGCCTGGCGGGCAATCTCATAGATAAGTGCCCGGCGGGCAGCCGACATCGAGTTGATATTCTTCATCTCAATCTTGGCGCCAAGCTCTTTCTGCCCCTTGGGACGCAGAGAGACATTCACATCGCAGCGCATCTGCCCCTTCTCCATATCTGCATCGGAGATACCGCCGCAGATGAGAATCTGCTGCAGACTCTTGAGGTAGGCATAGGTCTCATCAGGGCTGGTGAGATCAGGGGCTGAGACAATCTCCATGAGCGGCGTACCACCGCGGTTATAATCCACCAGCGAGTAGCTGCCGAAGTGGGTCAGCTTGGCGGCATCTTCCTCGAGGTGAATGTGGTCGAGTTTCACGCGGCGTACCACCGCGCCCTCAGCACCGGCAGCCGCGCGGGAATCCGCCGGGTATGCCCAGGCGTACAGCGGCACCTCGCCGCCGATACAGAGAGGCAGATCCAGCTGGCTGGTCTGGTAATTCTTGGGCATATCTGCGTAGAAATAGTTCTTTCGATCCCACTTGGAAACAGGTGGAGTCGAACAGCCCAGCATCATACCGGTCAATACGGTTCGCTCGATGGCAAACTCATTGAGTACAGGCAAGGCACCGGGCATACCCAGGCAGGTCGGGCACACATTGGTGTTGGGCTCATAGCCGAAACCGGCCTTGCAGGAGCAGAACATTTTGGTCTCCGTCTTGATCTGGCAGTGTACCTCAAGACCGATGGTGACGAGATAATCAGAAACAGGCATGATTGATTCGATTGGCGGTATGGTTTAATAGGAAGAGGTCGCGTTTTCGTGCATCGCTTCATCCAGATCCGAGCGGAACGAAGCGTCAAACACCGATTCAAAGCAGGCATTGTGGGTCTCACCCAGGCGCTCAAACACCAGGTCCAGCGCATCAGAAAAACTGTCAAAGGGCGCCGAATCATAGCCGGGCAGAGCAGCGATGCGCACAATCTCGCTGCGTATGCCCCACAACAGCGGCTCCAGCGGCGCCAGAACTTCGCGCACCGGCTCAGATGAGGCATCAGAGAATTCACGGTCGACGACGCAGCTCTCCGGCTGCAGCATCCCCAGCCGCTCTGAGAGCTCACTCAAGCGCAGCGCTGCCTCATGCGCCGACTCTGCATCCTGCACCTTCTCCAGCACCGCCAGCAAAATACGGTCCGGCTCTGCCAGGCGCTTCAGGCGCACAAGCTCGCGGCGGGTTTCCTCCTCATCCAACGGCAGAGAGGGGGCGCTGAGTAGTTCCGCATCCGACTCGCTGAACATGCCCGACGCTACAGCCTGCTGAAAAGCCACACGCAAACGCTCAGAACCATAGCAACGCACACGGCACAATCCCAGGAACTCGGTATTAAGGTCTTCAAAGGCTTCCAGAATACGCAGGTGTACGCCATCCATCATACCGACTACATGCACCTCGTCCGGATCTGCCGACTCCTCCACAGGCTCTGCACTCACCATCGGCAGTCGACTGAGCAGTTCATCCAGCTCCGTCACTCGCTGTACCAGCTCAAGAAAACGCGGAGCTGCCGCATCTGCCGTCTCCTTATCCCCTATGCCTGAGAGCAGGAACCACATATCAGAGGTCGTCTTGAGGAACTCCTGCCCCACGCGCTCCGTATCAGCCGGAGTAGCCACACCGGTGCCATCCACAACCAGCAACGCGCCCTCGGACGCCGGGGAATACCCCCCCAGTACCAGAGCAGCCACACCGGCCATGTACACCAGATTCTTCATAATCGCCCGGGCATTATACGCCATTCTCCCGATTTTGCAAGACGGAAAACACGTTCACGCCAAAACAGATACGCCGGGGAAAAGCCTACCCCCCTCCGGTGCCGCATGGCTCAGTGCCCGGAAAACTGTGTCGGCTCCGGAGCATCGGGTACCACCTCGGCGACATCCCCGCCCCGGCTCCACAGATACACCGCGACAGCGATATACAGAAGCGTCAGTACCCAGCCCAGCATGTTCACCACTTTGCTGATGACGCGCCAGCGAGTCACAAGAGCCAGCAGAAACACCGCCACACTGATGACAACGCCCACCGCCGCGATGATACCGGTCATCACCAGCTCCTTATCGTTAAATACAAAATACATGATTGCCGGAACCAGCGTCAGCATCAGCATGGCACCCAGCACATCCCAGCTGTTAAATTCGTTCAGATCCTCCGGTTCCTCGCTCATATCGCACGCAAGTATACCCTGCCCTCCCTCGCTTGGCAATCTCTTTTACCGCCCCTGACAAGGAAAAACCCCGCTGCAGGGCAAAACCTGCAGCGGGGCTGAAAGCATTGCGAAAGCGTGGGGCTTTACTTGTCGGAGGGGCTCCACTCCTCGGACTGCAGAGCAGCGAGGTTGAAGGCCTGCTCCAGACCCACCATGTCGCCGGCACGCACGGTCTCGAAGGCGGCCGTCTCGCGGCGCAGCTGCTCGGGATCGTAGTTGACAGCCTTGATGGAAAGACCGATACGGCGCTCGACCTTGTCGACCTTGATGACGCGAGCCTTGATGGCATCGCCCACCTTGATGACGTCCTTGACGCGCTCCACGTGCTCCTCGGAAAGCTGGGAGATGTGGATGAGGCCGTCGATGTCGCCGTCGAGGTTGACGAACGCACCGAAGGAAGCAATCTTGGCCACGGAGCCGGAGACGAGGTCGCCCACCTTGAAGCGGGAGTCGATGGATTCCCACGGGTCGGACTCAAGCTGCTTGATACCAAGGGAAACACGCTGGTTCTCCTTGTCGATGTTGAGCACGCGAGCCTCCACCACGTCGCCCTTCTTGAGGACTTCGGAGGGGTGGTTGATCTTGCGGGTCCAGCTCATGTCGGACACGTGAATCATGCCGTCGATACCTTCCTCCAGAGCCACGAAGGCGCCGTAGGGGGTAAGGTTACGCACAGCACCGGAGATGATGGTGCCAACCGGGAAACGGGTCTCGATAGCCTCCCAGGGGTTCTCGTCGAGCTGACGGATACCGAGGGAAATCTTCTGCTCCTCGACGGAGATATTGAGCACCACAGCCTCGATTTCCTGGTCGAGAGACAGGACATCGCTGGGGCGGGTGATACGCTTGGTCCAGGACAGCTCGGAAACGTGCACAAGGCCTTCCACACCCTTCTCCAGCTCCACAAAGGCGCCATAGGCGAGAAGCTTGGTCACGCGTCCACTGACACGGGAACCGATGGGGTACTTCTGCTCGATGTCGGCCCAGGGGTTGTCGGAGAGCTGCTTGAGACCCAGGGAGACGCGCTCCTTGTCGCGGTCGACGTCCAGGATGAGGACGTTGAGCTCCTGACCGATGTGCAGCACCTCGGAGGGGTGATTGACGCGACCCCAGCTCATGTCGGTGATGTGCAGCAGGCCGTCCATGCCGGAAAGGTCCACGAAAGCACCGAAGTCGGTGATGTTCTTGACGATACCGGTCACGCGGTCGCCCACCTTGACGGTCTCCAGGAAGCGCTGGCGCTGCTCGCTGCGCTCGGCCTCGATGACCTCGCGGCGGGAGAGCACGATGTTCTTACGTTCATCGTTGACCTTGACAATCTTGAACTCATAGACATTGCCCACGAACTCGTTGAGATCCTTCGGGGGGATGATGTCCACCTGGGAGCCGGGAAGGAACGCCTCGACGCCAACGTTGACCATGAGGCCACCCTTGACCACGCTCTTGACCTTACCCTTGACGAGACCACCGTCCTTGTACACGGCAACAATCTTGTCCCAGTTCTGCTTGTGAGCAGCCTTCTCTTTGGAAAGGACGACGAGACCCTCGTCGTTTTCGAGGCTCTCCAGGAGCACCTCGATCTGATCGCCCACTTCGATTTCCTCGTCCTCAAACTCGGAGATGGAGATAACACCCTCGGACTTGTAGCCGATGTCGACGAGAACAACCTGCGGGCGGATTTCAAGGATGGTACCGTTGACGATGTCACCCTTGCGGAAAGACGGAAGCTTGGAATCAATCAAAGCCTCCAGTTCGGAATTAGTCATGTTATTATGTTAAGTTAATATGTTGCCGTTTTCCTCAAAGGCCCTTACGACGGTGGTTATGAGGGCGCCTGGCGCCACCGTGCGGAAAACGGTGCACGATGATACCTGCTCCCTCCCACCTTGGCAAGCCTTTTTTTACGGATTTATTGATTTTTTACGGCCTTATATGTCAGCGTATTCAACTGAGACGGGCAAACTGGAGATGCATCCAGTCATAATCACGCTCGCGTCCCAGGGAAACAGCCCCGTGCGACTCCCAAATCTGCCACCATGCTTCGCACTCCGGGATCGACAGAGTAGCGCGAGGTGCCTTATAGCTGTAAGCATTGGCATCGGGTGAAAAGTCGAGAGCAATTCCCCAGGCGTGCATAGAGAGAGCCCCACCCGCCGATGTGGGGCGGTAATTGTAGCAACCGCCGTACAGGTCGAGTCCAAGGCGGTGAATCGCCTCGCTGCCGTAGTGAGCCTGGACCTCCCGCAGCGCCTGCTGCACATGGGTCGCGATGGCACAGTGGACGCGAATACTGCTCACCGGGCGCCCCTCATACAACAACGGATAAGGGGGCGTGATGGCGGTGAGCATTTCCTCATTGCCGGGGCGTCCGAAGCGACTGGTTCCCCGCCGCACTTCGGCCTGCGTAGGCCACAGCGGAGTTGTCGGAGTGTCGGCTATCCCCAGAGCCCGGCTGATAGCACTCAGCGTTCGGGGACCGACGATACCATCGGCGGCCACTCCCACTTTGTGCTGAATACGTCGGATAGTTGGTTTCATAGCAGGGTGTTATTTATTTGTATTCTGTTCGATGCGTGAGAGGCGCATATCCATGGAGCGCAGCACTTCTACCGTATGCGCTGAGGTGGACGCCTGGTCCTGCACAATCTGTTTGAAATCGGTGTACACGAAGCACATGAGGCAGATGCCACCGAAGGTGATAATCTCGCGGGTATAGTCCCGCAACAAGCTGAGGTAATCTCGGAATGGTTTGCACATACCCTTCCTATACAGACATTCGTCGCTGACTGCAAGCATACAGAGACACCGCGCGCTTCCTGCCCGGGGATGGGCAGGAAGCGCGCTCTGAAAAATCCGATTCTTTCAATACCGGCCTGTTATTGCGCAGGAGCAGGCGCAGGGATGGGCGCAGGCTCTGCCGGAGCAGCAGCCGGGGTTGCAGGAGCAGGCTCTGCCGGAGCTGCAGCCGGGGCAGCCGCAGGAGCATCAGTAGCCGTCGGAGCCGGGGTCGGCACAACGCTGCGAGGCTGAGGCGGCGAGGTGTAGTACACCACACCGTCGAGGCTGGTCTGGTAGATACCACCGGGAATCACGGCGATACCGAAAGTCTTGCCGGCATACTGGGCAGGCGGATCAATCTTGTAGCGACGAATCTCCGGAGTATCAGGCTTATCCGGGTCGCGCACCACCACCGTTACCGGGCCCTTGATGGGGTCAGCCTGGGTCATGGGGGTGCTGAAACTCTGCATCGTCGACATGAAACCGCAGGGGTAGATAGTACCGGCCGCATCCTGAGCCTCGATGAAGAGGCGTCCGGGAGTGTTGTTGGTAATCTTGAGGGTGTAGTCAATCTTACCGCCGATGGGGGTGGGAGCCGTTGCGGGCTGAGTCGGAACAACCATCGGGTTCTGCATCATCGGCTGGGCAGGAGTCGTGGCTGCCATACCCGGCTGGGCTTCGGGAGCCATGACAGGCTGCTGATACGGAGCAGCGGGCGCCACAGGGGCTACAGGCACCTGGGGAGCTGCCACCGGTGCTGCCGTACCCTGAGTGTAAGCAGCCACCTGCTGCTCGAAAGCAGCATCAGTATCGGGGTTCACAGCCTGAACAGCCTGCCCGGGGAGGGCAACATACTGCCCGGGACGAGCCGGAGCCGAAGGAACCACAGAAGCACCTGTGGTGGGTACCGTCGGGTTAGCTACCGGATACGGCTGAACGCAGGACACCACTGCCAGTGCAGCGGCCGAGAGGACGAGATAATGACTTCCTTTCATCTTGGGGCATACCCTATCATAATTCAAACACAAAAGCAAGCCCTATGTGAGCCATAGGGCTTTTTTTAGCATTTTCAGAGGCATTTTTCAGGAATCAATGCGATTGCCGGGCCTCATGAGAGCGGATGGGGCGACCGAGGATACGCTCTGCCGCAGGAATATCGCGCTGCGTCATCCAATTCAGGAGGAACCATCCCTTCCGCGAAGCCCGACACTCTACATTGAGCGCAACACTCTCCATCCGGCTCAGGAAATCAGCCCGTTCCTCAGCCGAGAATCGATGCTTGAGGTGGTCATAAGTGTAGAGCGCAAAAGTCAGGTTATGCGACATCGGAACATGCCGATAAAAATCCGACGGGGCAAAACTGCGGCGGGAAGTCCCCCGGGCAGGAGCTGCATCATCCTCACCGAGCATACGGAAGGTCATATTGAGGTCACCGGCCAGGGAGGACGGAGGGTTCACCTGAGTCAGCGCCAACAGCACCACTGCCGCAGCCAGTCCTCGCCACAGGCTGCGAAGGAATCGACCGCTGACCATATAACCCAGCAGCACAACCAGGCCGAGCACCCCGAAAAGCATCATCTCGCCGGCGACCAGGCGACGCACCGTGAAGCCATACTCATCTATCTGGTAGTACAGACGAATGAGCACACTGCCCGCCAGCAGAATCGTCTGCCCAACCAGCAGATAGCCCAGGCTGCGGGTCAACCCGCCCCTCCGGGCACTACCCGATGCTCTGAAGAGGAAGATGAGAATAGCAGAGGCAATGACGGAAGCCCAGATGATACTGCTGGCTCCTTCATGCAGATAGGCGGTCTGCGATACGCCCTCCGGCACACGACGGAACCACAGATACGCCATGTCAGAGGCATTGACAATCATGAATGACAGGTTGATACCCAGCAGCACCATCAGCGGAAGCTGAGGCAGTATACTACGGCCGGGAGCCGGAGCCTCGGTCGGCTGCGCGGATGAGGAAGAAGCCCGAGGACGACGCAACGTATAGATGCCAAACCAGAGGACACCCAGCACCCAGAGCAGCACATGCAAGCCAAAATCCCAGTCGATACGCAGGAATGATACCAGACGATTCCACATATCGGTGATGGAGTTCCAGATGAGCTCCACCACCGGGTTGCCGCTGGCGAATATACACAGGAACAGAATAAAGAGCACGCCCCCGATAAGTGCGCTGATGAGCCACGGCAGGAAACGCGCCAGAAAACTCAGCCTGTGAGCGTGCTGTGAGGTAAACCAGAAAGACCACCAGTTATGGAAACGCACCCCTGGCTCATCTCCAGTATACTCAGTCGAACTGAGCGCCACGAAGAACAGCGGCAGCATCCACACCATCATCCAGCAGAGCAACGAACCGCTCACCGCCAGCGCCAGGCCACAGCTCAACCCCAGAGCCCCCATAAAAAACATCTCCGAGCGGTTCAAATCCCGCCGCAGCAACATCATGGCCATGATGAGCAAGATTCCGCCTACTGCCGGCCCCAGGCCAAAAACAACCTCTCCTCCCTGAAGAGTTGAACCTCGCGGAGCAAGCAAATCACCAACAGCCGCAGCCAGCAGCAGCACAACAAACGGCTTCCATGTACTCCGCCACCAGAAAGGATACCGGGGAACTGCCTTTTCGGGCTTCTCCGGAACTTTCGGCATACTTTTCGCTGACTTTTTCTCTGGCTTGGATGACGGCTCTGCCGCAACGGTGATTTGCTCTTGCTGATCCATAACAATGATGAGACAAGGGGTCTAACTGTTGTGTTCAAAAAAACTTATCTGCACTATTCGGCAGAGCCTGAGCAGCCCCATGTCATATTCACCCCCCGGAAACTTAAAGGCAGAACATGCGGTGGCGCGTTTTATGCTTGCACACACACGCGGGCATTGGGTATTATACCGGGGTCATGGAGTGGAACGACCGATTTATGATGCTTTTCCGCGAGGCAGTAGAACGCTATTTACTGAACTCACGGACTCCCATCGACCGCTTTTTTCTGCCGGAGGAGAGCGATTTCCTGGCCTCGATTGGCTACAAACCGGCCGAGATGCACGCCGTGATTCAGGACTATGCCATGCTGGGCGAACCCAGTCCCAGCGCCGCCCTGCTCATCGCCTCGACCCGTCGCTCGTTCTTCCTGACCGCACAGCGCGGCATTTCCGGCAACGCCGCACCGGTGACGGCGAAAGACCTGCCGGCCGAGACAGAAGAATTTCAGGAGATAGCCTACCTGCCCCGCATCATCCGCAAGGCCGAGGCCAAGCTGTTCGGCACACTGGATACCGGCATCATGTACCCTGATGCCCGCGACCGACAGTTTCTGCGGGAGAATGGCAATATCCACCCCAACGACTTCCTCCAGCTGGTATGGTCGACTCGCTGCGATCGGCAGAAGATCATCACCGCTGTGCTCAATGCCATCCAACAGCAGGCGGGTGACCAGTCCCCCACCCCGGCAGCTCCGGCCGGGGCGGATGAATCAGCCCCCGAGCCTCATCAGACTCCTGCTGATAGCACCCCCCGACAAACAGAACTGAACCTTGGCTGATCAGCCTACAACCCTACCCTGCCGTACCCAATGAATACCCAACCGAATGACCCCCAGCAACAGGAAGTCAGTACAGAACCCCAGCGCATCGCTCTGGAGCAGATGTCGGCCGATCTTGTCCACAAGCTCAATCTCATGATTGCAGAGCAAGAGGAACGTGTTCGTGTCTTTGCAGAGCAGCACCACTCCCAATCCCCCTTCCCGGAACAGGGGCATGCAACGCTGCTCCCCGAGCATCCGGTCACTCCGACTCCTGACGAACCGGAGGAGGAAATACCGCTTTCCGTGGCGAAAAAACCGCTTGTGGCCAAGTTCAAAGCCATCGCCCGCCGTACGCTTCCGACTGTACCGGCAGACGATACGACGCCCCACTACGAGCCCGCTCAGCCGGCAAAGAGAGTTTCCCCCATTCAGCCCACTCGCTCTGCATCCGGCGAGAAGGAAGAATCAAAAATCGGTATCGGCACCATCGTCACCTTCATCGTCATCATCCTCTTCCTGCTGAGAGCGTGTTCCTAATTCATTTAACTTGTATATTATATGACCAGAAAGACACTTATCACACTGGCACTGGGAAGCTGCACACTGGGAATGCTGCCCGTTGCCTGCAACGATCGGAGCGACACCGACCAGGAGTCGATAAAAGCTCCCGCCATTCAGGTATTCAACATCAGGCAACAGAAAGTCACCGACTACGGCGAGTGGTTTGGCTACCTGCGGGGCGACAAGGAAACAGACATTCATCCGCGCGTGAGCGGATTTCTCAAATCCCAGAATTACCGTGATGGGCAGTTCGTGAAAGAGGGCGATATCCTCTTCACCATCGAGGATGATTTATTCAAAGCCCAACTTCGCCAGGCACAGGCCAACCTGCAGGCCTCTGAGGCCGCACTGGAAGCAGCCAAGGCACAGCGGGAAAAAGCCGCGCTGGATGTGAAGCGCTATGAGCAGCTGGAGCCCAAGGCTGTCTCAGAAAAAGATTTGACGGATGCCCGCCAGAATCTGAAAGCTGCCGTGGCGAATGAAAAATCCGCGCAGGCCAGCGTGAACCAGATGAAAGCCGCCGTGAAGCAGGCTCAGATTAATCTGGACTACACGGTCATCAAGGCTCCGTACAACGGGGTGGCCGGTGCGGCACAGGCCTCTCAGGGAGACATGGTATCCCCCGTTACCACCCTTGCCAACATCACAGCCGTCAACCCGATTCTGGTAAACTTCTCTGTTAACGGCAAGATGCTGCTGGATGCATTCCGTGACCACGGTAAACTTTCTACAGCTGAGACCGCCCCCCCCATCTACCTCATCACCGATGACGGAAAGGAATATCCCTATCCGGGCAAGTTCAAGGCCATGGAGAGCAAGGTGAGCGGTGACGGCACCATCAACTTTGAAGCCGAGTTCCCGAATCAGGATTTGACCCTGCGCGCCGGCATGTCCGTGCGCGTCAAACTGCCGCTGTCCGAGCATGAGGCTCTGCTGGTACCGCCGAGTGCCATCCGTCAGGTCATGCGCAATAACTTCATCATCGTGGTTGATAAAAACCGCGTTCCCCACATGGTGCCGGTGACCGTCGGTAAGAGCTACACCATCTCCGTGCAGGAGGCAGACGGCTACCACTCCGAGCAGAAGCTCATAGCCATCTCCGACTACGGCAGCACCCAACTGAGTGAGCTCTTCCGCCAATACGGCTACGACAAGGCCACGGAAGTGCCGGTAGTGGCAGACAAGGACAATGGCGTACAAGCCATGAACATCTCCTCCGCCAACAGCCGTCTGGGCAAGGGGGAAAAGCCAACCGCCATTGATACCACGGCCTTCTCCTTCAAACCCGTGGCCGATGCGGCCATGATGAGCGAGCAGCAGGGCAACAAAAAAGCTGCTTCTGATGCAAAAGCCTCCCTGCCCCCCTTTGTGGTTAAGGTGCGTCCCATGATTCGGCAGGATGTGAAAGTACAGAGCGAGTGGTTCGGCAAACTGCGCGGCGAGGAAGAAACGGACATCCGCCCGCATGTGAGCGGCTTCCTCAAGAGCCAGAATTTCAAGGACGGCAGCATGGTGAAGAAAGGAGACGTGCTCTTCACCATCGACCCCGCCCCCTATCAGGCTGAGGTGGAACAGGCTGAAGCCAACCTCTCCGCCGCGAAGGCTGCCCGCGAGCAGGCTGATGCCGAACTGGGCAAGAACACCGTCAACTACGAGCGATTGGTGCGGCTCAGCAAGGAAGCCCCCGGTGCCGTATCGGACAAGAGTGTGACCGATGCCGCCACCGCCGTCAAGACCGCCAGGGCAGCCCTGCTGAAGGCAGATGCCACCGTCGCACAGATGGAAGCCGCCCTGCAACTGGCTCAAATCAATCTGGGCTACACCACCATTACCGCGCCGTTTGACGGTCGCATCGGTATCCGTAAGCCGTCCATCGGCGCACTGGTATCCCCGCAGGATGCCGAACCGCTGGTCACGCTCTCCTCCGTCAATCCCATGCGGGTAGACTTCCAGGTGAGCGGCAAGAATGCCCTGAGCGGCTTCACCCGCTTCCGCAAGAACATGACAGCTGGTAACGGTCGTAAACGCGAGGATTTTGACCTGATTCTGAACGACGGCAGCACCTACCCCCACAAGGGAAGAATCATCAACTCCGACAACGCACTGAGCAAATCCACCGGTACGCTCACCGTCATCGGTCAGGTAGACAATGCCGAGGGGATGCTGCGCTCCGGCATGCCTGTGCGTGTACGCGCCGGGATGCAGGGCGGAGAAAACTCCATTCTGGTACCGGCACGTGCTCCGCTGAATGCCAAGGGCAAAGACCTGCTGGTACTGCTGCGCCCGGACAACACACCGGACATGCTCCCCATCAGCAAGGGCGCGCTTGTCAACGTTCCGGTGAAGGAGGCTGACGGCAAGGAAGTGCTGCAGCCCATGCAGGTGGTGGACGTAGACCGTCCGCTGCTCAGCGCAGCCATCGCCGCCAAAGCCGGGGCACCGAGCACAGAGGCTATGGTTCTGGGCGGTGCCGGGGTCAAGGATTGGGGTGAGCTGCTGCTCAAGCAGAGCGGCGAGCCGGATTTCCGCACCCTGCTGGAGAAACAGAGCGGGGAGAAGCTCCCGGATGATGCCCCGCAAGAGGCCCATGTGAAAGACTGGAAAGAGCTCTACCTGCGCAGGAGCGGAGCCCGCAGTTTCCGCGAGCTGGTGCTGGATAAGGCCGGCGCTAAGGATGAGCTGGATTTAATCGCCGCCGGACAAGGATTCAAGACCCCCATGGAAATGATGCTCAAAGGCATGGGTTACGACAGTCTGGAATCCGCCCGCGTGGTGGCGGAAGGCTCTCTGATGGCAGCGCAGGCATACGGCGCCAATCTGGAAGCCGGAGCCCGTGTCAACAAGCTGACCCCGGTGGATTACCACTACAAGGCACCCACCACCGTGGTGGGTTCCGTAACTGCCGAAGCTGAAAAGAAATAACCCCTTTATCTATCTATGTCACCATTCTTCATCAAACACCCCATTATCGCGGCGGTTATCTCCATCGTCACCACCATGCTGGGTATCATCAGCATGCTGGCACTGCCCATCTCGCAATACCCGGACATTGCCCCCGTCACCATCTCCATGAGTGCTTCCTACCCGGGAGCAAACGCTCAGGAGGTGGCAGAATCCGTGGCAACCCCCATTGAGTTGCAGCTCTCCGGGCTGGAGGGTATGGACTACATGAACTCCACCTCCTCCAACAACGGTTCATGCAGCATCAACGTCGTCTTCGAACCCGGGACTGATGCCAACACGGCGCAGCAGCTCACCTACATGAAATACAGCCAGGCAACCTCTCAGCTGCCCGCCATGGTGTCCCAGATGGGTATCACCATCAAGCAGTCGTCCGGTCTGCCCATGATGCTGTATGCCATTGATTCCCCGCAGGGGTTCTTCTCCCCCATCGACCTGACAGGCTATGCCTACGTGAATCTGGTGGATCCGGTGAAGCGTGTACAGGGCGTGGGCGACGTGATGGTGTTCGGTGCCCGCTATGCCGTGCGTATCTGGCTTGATTCCGAAAAGATGGCGCAGAAAGGCATCTCTGTCAACGAGGTGTACAACGCCGTCAACAGCCAGAACACCATCAACCCCGGCGGCTCCGTGGGCGCAGAACCCATGCCGGACGGGCAGGAGTTCACCTATACCATCCGCAACTCTGGCCGCATGACCAGCGTGCCGGAGTTTGAGGACATCATCGTGCGCCAGACCGGTACTCAGGCCGTGAAGCTGCGCGACATCGCCACCGTGGAGCTGGGCACCCAGAGCTATTCCCTGGCCAGCCGGGTCAACGGCAAACCGGCCATCTGTCTTGCCATCTATCAGGGCGCGGAGGCCAACGCCATCGACACCGTTGACCGACTCAAAGCCCTTTTTGCCGAGAAAGAAAAGACCATGCCGGAAGGCATGCGCGGCTTCGTCTCTCTGGACTCCACCATATCCGTGCGTGACTCTATTGAGGAAATCATCCACACGCTGTTTGAGGCTCTGGTGCTGGTGGCTCTGGTGGTATTCATCTTCCTGCAGGGGTGGCGCGCCACACTCATTCCGCTCATTGCCGTGCCGGTATCACTGGTGACCACCTTCTGTTTCTTCCCGATTCTGGGCTTCTCTCTCAACACCATCTGTATGCTCGGCATGGTGCTGGCCATCGGTCTGGTGGTGGATGATGCCATCGTGGTGGTAGAAGCGGTGGAATCCCACATGGAGAACGGCATGACCGCCCGCCAGGCAACCTTTGCCGCCATGAAGGAAGTGAGCGGTCCCGTGATAGCCATTGCACTGGTGCTGGCGGCGGTGTTCCTGCCCTCCGTGCTGCTGCCGGGTATCACCGGCACGCTCTTCCAGCAGTTTGCCGTCACCATCGCCATCTCGATGCTGATATCCGCTTTCAACGCGCTGACGCTCTCACCGGCGCTCTCTGCCCTCCTGCTCAAGCCGAAGAAAGAGCACAAGTCCCTGTTGACGCCGCTCTACAACGTCTTCAACCGCAGCTATGATGCCGTGGCAACCAAGTACTCCCAGTGCTGCCGCTTCCTCTGCCGCCACCTCATCATCTCTATCCCCCTGCTGGCACTTGTCTCTGCCGCCATTATCCCCGTGGCCAAGAAAGTGCCCGGCGGTTTCCTGCCGGCAGAAGACCAGGGCTTCCTCATCTGCGGTGTCATCATGAAGCCGGGTGTGTCCCTGCAGCGTGCCGCAGAGCAGGCAAGCGTGGTGGAGAAAGTGGTCATGAAAGACCCGGCGGTGGAGTACATGACCTCCATCATCGGCATGAACCTCATGATTGGTGTGCAGACCACCAACGCCGCCACCTTCTTCTTCACCCTCAAACCGTATGCTGACCGTCCGCTGATGGAGAACGGCAAGACTCCCACGGCAAACGATATTCAGCAACGCATCAACGGTGCGCTCGCCATGGCGGGTGCAGACGGCGCGACTTTCGTGGTTTCCCCGCCGGCCATCCCCGGCGTGGGCACGGGTAACGACATCTCATTCGTGCTGGAAGACACGGCCGGTCAGGGTGTAGCGGCTCTTTATGAGCAGGTGGTGAAACTGGAAAAGGCGCTGGATGCCGATCCGGCCATTGCCAAAGCCTCTGACATGATGCTGCCGGAAGTGCCGCAGAAGAGCATCACCATCGACAAGGACAAGTGCCTTGCCATGGGGGTGGACTATGCCGGGGCCAACTCTCTGCTGCAATGCTTCAATGGCTCGCGCTTCGTGAACTACTACACCGAGTTCGGCCAGCAGTGGCAGGTGTACCTTCAGGCTGCCGGTGAAGACCGCTTCAACACCGACCAGATTGCCAACTTCTATGTGACCAACGCCAAGGGTGAGCAGGTACCGCTCAGCACGCTGGTCACCATTGCCGATATTGCCGACACGGAGTTTGTGCAGCACAACAACAACTACAACTCCGGCAAAATCACCGTGGCTCCCGCAAAGGGCTACTCCACCGCTCAGGCCATGGAAGCTATTGAGAAGGTATTCAACAAGACCATGGACACCACCAAGTTCGCCATGGAATACATCGACATGAGCTTCCAGGAAAAGAAAGTGCAGGACGGTCTGGGCCTGGGTTCCATCTTTGCCCTCTCCGGCGTGTTTGCCTTCCTCATCATGGCAGCTCTGTATGAGAAATGGACGCTGCCGCTGGCCATCTTCCTGACCGTGCCCATCGCTGTGCTGGGAGCATTCGTCGGGCTGTGGATGTACGGCATAGAGCTGAACCTCTACGCCCAGATTGGCCTGGTGATGCTGGTTGGCCTTGCCGCCAAGAACGCGATTCTGATTGTGGAGTTTGCCGTGCTGCAGATGGAAAAAGGCATGAATCTGCTGGATGCCGCCGTAGAGGCCGCCCGCCTGCGTCTGCGCCCGATTCTGATGACCTCCTTTGCGTTCATTCTGGGCTGCGTACCGCTGCTCACGGCTGCGGGCTCCGGTGCACTGGCCCGCAACTCCATCGGCGTGGTGGTAGTCATCGGCATGACCATTGCCACGGCTGTGGGTGTGTTCTTCATCCCCTGCTCCTTCGTGTTCGTGATGCGACTCTTCCGCTCCCGGATTGAAAAGGCTCACCACGGGGCTGACCCGGATGAAGTGTATGCCTATGCGCGACTTGAAGAAAGCGAAAAAGAAGAAAGCCAATAATCAGGCTACCACGTTTTGCCCTGACTTTTCGCACCCGCTCTCCCATCATGGAGAGCGGGTGTTTTTTTCTTGCCGGTACTGAAGCAGAATATCATGGACAAAGCTTCAGCAGCATGGTATACCAGATTAGCGCGCATGAAGTATTCCGCCTCCATCATTCCGTACCTGCTCGCTGCTGCTCTTCCGCTTCAGGCTGCGCAGCAGCAGCGTCCTTCCCCCCAGCGCTGGGACGTCGAGGGCATGTACATCCAGGCTCGCGCCACCCTGGAGGATCGCAGCAACGAACACGTGGAAGGGGTGCCGGTATTGCTCGAAGCCTGCGCCCGCGAAGGACATACGGAAGCCATGCGCCTGTTGCTGGATGTCTACGAGGGCAAGTTCAAGGGACTCCCGGCTCGCCCCGAGCAGGCTTTCCACTCGGTCAAACTGATAGCTGAATCAAAGCAAAGCGACACCCCCGAGGGCAGACTCATGCAGGCTGAGGCATGCTACCGACTGGCTCTCTACCTGGAACGCGGCTTCGGTTGCAAGGTCAATGATGTCGAAGCATACGAGCAGATGGAACGAGCCGCCGCCCTGGGACTGGGCAAGGCGCGCGCCGAGCAATGCCGCTACCTGATGCAGGGCAAGGGACACAAGCAGGACACCAAACGAGCCTGGAAACTTCTCCGCTACCAGGTCGAGCTCGACCCGACGACACCCAACGTATTTTTCTACATGGGCACCATGTGCTACCGGGGTATCGGCCATAAACCCGACTACCGCAAAGCCCGAAAGTTGTTCAGTCTCGGTGCTCAGGTCAATGATGCCAACTGTCTCAACAACCTCGCGGCCATGTATGAACGTGGGCTCGCCGTCCCCAGAAGCGAAGAGCTGGCTCTTTCTCTCTACCGCAAAGCTGCCGCCATGGGCAACCGTGAGGCCTCGGCCAACATGCAGCGCCTGGCTTTCAAGGTCGGTATCATCGCCAACAAAAAAGACAAACGCACGGCTGCACAGAAGATACACAGCGCTGCCGTACGGGTCATCCAGGCTCTGCCGCTCTCACCCTACACCCGCTCGCGCATCCGTGCGCGACTGCTTGGTTCCTCCTCAGAGTCATGACCTCCCCTGCCCGTCAAGCGCTTGAGTACGCTGCTGCTGCGCTGGGTTTTTCCGCAGTGGGGGTAGCCTCGGCTCACGCGCACCAGGGAGATTACCTCCGGCGCTGGCTGGCGGCAGGCATGCACGCTGACATGGAGTGGATGCAGCGGCACCTGCCAGCTCGTGAACATCCCGACCGGGTACTCCCGGGCGTGAACAGCATCGTCATCCTCACCTATGAATACGCTCGTACTGATACCCGGGACAAATCCGGAGCCATTGCCCGCTACGCACAGGGAGAGGACTACCACAAGCTGCTCGCACCGAAACTGGCAGATTTGGATGAAACGCTGCAATTCTACGGCGGGCGGCAGCGGTGCTTCAGCGACTCCGGTCCGGTAAGTGAGCGTTTCTTTGCTCAGCTGGCAGGCCTGGGCTGGATAGGTCGCAATGGTCTGCTCATCCGACCGGACAAGGGCTCCTACTGTTTTCTGTCCTCAATACTGACCACACTTGAGCTCCCGACAGATACCCCCGTAGCCAACCGCTGCGGAAACTGCCACCGCTGCGAACTGGCCTGCCCCACCGGGGCACTGCACGATGGCTGCTGCGACTCACGCCGCTGCCTCTCCTACTGGACTATCGAAAGCAAACAGGCAGAGATACCCCCGGACATCGCCACCGCCATGCAAGGGCGGCTCTACGGCTGCGATGCCTGCCAGGAAGCCTGCCCCTGGAACCGCCCCCGCTCTGCCACTCCCCCCATCGACCCACACCTGCTGATGCCGGCAGCTCTGCGCGATGCCGATACAGATACCCTGCGCCGACTCAGCCCCGATGAGTTCAACAAGCTCTTTGAGCGCTCCCCCATCCGGCGTATCGGGGCAGAGCATCTGCAACTCAACCTGCGCTGCTCAAACGCGAATCAGCAGAAAAGTTGAACATTTCCCCCCCTGAGCGCATCTCTAACTGTACACATGATTGCGCTTTATCCCATACTGGCTCAATATGCCTACTACACCACCAACGCCGGCTATGATTCAGCTACCGGCGGTGTAGGCTATAGTTCTCTGACCGTCATCGGTTTACTCATTCTGGCAATCACCGGCATCATCGGGTTTGCCGTCCAGAGAGCCCTTCAGTCCAGCATCCGCACGAACTCGTCCATCCCCGCTCCGCTGACGGGCGCAGATACGGCGAGGCTCATGCTCGAACAGAATGGTATCACCGATGTGCAGGTCATCAGTACGCCCGGTCAGCTGACCGACCACTACAACCCGCTCAATAAAACGGTCAACCTCAGTGAAGAGGTCTACAACTGTGCCTCTGTCACCGCCATGGCCGTAGCCGCTCACGAATGCGGACACGCTGTGCAGCATGCCCGAGCCTACCCCTGGCTGAGCCTGCGCTCCTCCATCGTGCCCATGGTCAACCTCGGTTCCCGACTGGGGCAGATAGTTCTCTCCATCGGTCTCCTGCTCGTCTTCATGGGGGGCGGCACTACGGTCGCCTGGATTGGGCTGATCCTCTTTGCCACCACGACAGTCTTCGCGTTCATCACCCTGCCTGTCGAGTTCGATGCCTCGCGCCGTGCTCTGGCATGGCTGCAAAGCTCCGGTCTGGCAGACCGCGCGATGCACGGACGCGCCGGAAATGCCCTCCACTGGGCAGCCATGACCTATGTCGCAGCAGCACTTTCCTCGCTGGCGATGCTCATCTACTACGCTCTCATGTTACTGAACCGACGGGATTAAACTGTTAGTTCCGCATGTCACAATGCTGCACCGATAGGGCTTGACTAAACAGGCCCCACACTGTAGCATGGAAACCATAAACCAGCCCGCACAGGGCACAACGCTCATACTCGATTTATGAAGAAAACATACATCATGATTCTGGCCGGCATCGCCGTGGCTACCGCCGCCATCACCCCGCTCTGCTTCTCCCAGAACACTCCGGCTCCTGCCGAAGCCCCCGCTCCTGCTCCGGCAGCTGCTCCCGTATCGGCTGAGCAGGCTACCAAGGCTTTCTCCTACTTCATGGGCTACCGCTTCGGTCAGGAAGTTTCCGCCGGTGCCACCACCCTCAGCGCTGCTGACTTCAACAAGGACGTCTTCTTCCAGGGTCTTGAATCTGCGCTCAAGGGCGAACGCCCCACAATGAGCCAGGACGAGATTGAAGCCGGCATGGCCGCTTTTGTCGATACGCTCCGTGCCCGCGAAGCCGAGCAGGCCAAAATCAACCTCGAAAAGGGGAAGGCCTTCGAAGCCGAGTTTGCCAAGAAGGAAGGCGTGAGCAAGACCGACTCCGGGCTGCTCTACCGAGTGGTGACTCCGGCAGATGGTCGTAAGTATGACGAGGCCAAGGACGGCGCTGATGCCATCTGCCTGGTCACCTACGAGGGCAAGAAGATTGACGGCAGCGTTTTCGATGCCACGGATACGCCCGTCGAGATGCCCATCAATCAGGTGGTGCCCGGTTTTGCGGAGACGCTTAAGCTCATGCCCATTGGCTCTACCTACGAGGTATGCATTCCTGCTGCTCTCGCCTACGGCGAGCAGGGTCCCGGTCCCATTGGCAGCAACGCTACTCTCATCTTCACCATCAAGCTGACGGACATCAAGAAGAACGAGGCTCCCAAGGGTGGTCTCCCCTTCCAGCTGACTCCCGAAATGCTCCAGCACCTTCAGCAGCAGAGCCTTCAGGGTGCCGACGATGCAGCAGCACCTGCTCCGGCTCCTGCGGCAGAGTAAAGCTGGTATTTCAGCATTCAACCGAAAGCGTGATGCTCCCGACCCGGCGGGTATCACGCTTTTCTTTTGCGGAGAGGAGCCACGGCTGCAGGTCTTACAGGCCCAGACGCGCTTTCCAGTCCTTCATGAGCACGGCAAAAGGCTCTTTGCTCTTCGGTTTATTTTTATAGGGATTGTTCTCAAATGCCTTGGCGTACTCACCCTCTAAGAAGAGGCACAGCACATAGAGCTCATCCGCGAGCTTCCCCTTATTCAATCCGGCAGCCAGGCTGCGGATTTCCTCAGGAGAGGCGCTTTCTGTGAACTTGTCAGGGAAATGGCGTTTGAGCATGTCGTATGCCTCGGCAGCAATGGCACAGTACTCACGCTGCACATCGTGGTCAGCCTGTTCGGCGGCACTGAAGTGCTTTTTATCCACATTCATGAGCATCCGGACAGCCTCACGCGGCTTACCCTCGGCCATGAGCTTGCGGGCATGACTACGTTTTGCATAAGCGACGGTGCGAGGCAACTGGTGACGCATCTTGCTGATGTCCGGCTCCAGCGGAGCCGTCAGAGCAATCTGTCCCAGTGACTCAGCAGCCCTGGCCAGGCATCCGGAGGCTTCCGGAAGTCGATCTGCCATCAGATGCGATTCCGATGCCAGCAGGTAAATCGTCGCACGCAGCGGCGGTGAAAGTACCGCGAGCTCTTCAGGCCATTTTTCGGCGGTCACAGCGCCGGTCTGCAAGAGCTCCCTCACCTTGGAAAACGCCTGGTACAGTCCCTCCGCAGCAGGTGACACCATACCGGCATCATTCACCTCACTCGCTTTCAGTTTGGATCTGGCCGCTTTGTTCCTGGCAAAATTCATCAGCATCTGCAGAGCATCAGCCCCTATCGCCACCGCCGGGTCACGGGCTTCGCGCGAGAGACGGACAAGAGCATCCCCGGCAGCCGGGTAATTCTTCTCTGCCATCAGGCGACATGCCTCCTGCATCATGTCGCGCTCCGGCCATTCCGGTGAGGAGGCCACACTGACGCTGCGGTACAGGGGAGCTTTCGGCGTCAGATAGGACACGCCCACGGCTCCGCCACCGCCCAGAAGAAGCACCCCCATGACACCGAGGCACCAACGGCGGATTCGACGCTTACGCTTGTTGAGGTCCACCTTGCCGGAGCTGCGGCGAACCTCAGCTATCTCATCGAGCAGCTCATCGTAGGACGCCGGACGATCTGCCGGATTGAACGCCGTCATGTGGTCAACCAAATCACAGAGCGCCTCATCGATATTCGGATAGGTTTCTATCAGCGGCGGCATCTTCCGCTTGATGTCAAGCAGTTCCTCGATGGAGTGCTGCTTCTGTGCCAGATTGTACACCCCGGTGATGAGGCAGCGTAATGTCATCCCCAGAGCGTAAATATCGGTACGGGCATCCTCCGGCTCTCGCCGCAGCGTCTCCGGCGGCACATAGAAGGGAGTGGCCCAGATGATTTCTTCCTGCTCCGAGTCGCCACAATCATCCTGGGATAGCCCGAAGTCCAGTACCTTGGCCTGCCCCTCGGGGGTGATGATGATATTGCCGGGTTTCATATCGCGGTGCAGCACCCCTGCGGCATGAGCCGCACGAAGCCCCATCGCGACCTGGTGGATGACATCCAAAGCCTCATCCGGCAGCAGGCACTTGTGTTCATCAACGATGAGCTCCAGATTCCGCCCCTCCACCTTCTCCATGGCGATGTAAAACTGCCCGCGAGCCCAGCTGGCAGAATACACCGACACGACGTTCTCATGGCGCACCTTGGCCATGAGCATACACTCATTCTCAAAACGAGCAATACGCTCAGGCTGGTCCCGATAGTTGTCATTGAGCACCTTGATGGCCAGCTCTCGCCCCAGCACCAGATCCTGCGCACTGAACACCACACTCATGCCCCCGCGTCCCAGCACGCTGTCGATACGGAAGTTCGCCAGCAGTGTATGGACTCGGGCTTTCCTGCCGCAGTTCGGGCACTGCAGCCTGGCAAAGAAACCAAGTTGCGAGATATCCAATGCTTCTCCGCAGCCCGGGCAGAGCCAGATTTCCGGTGGGGTGGACATGGAGACGAAAACGGTGACCTTTCAATGAAAAACCGGGGGAAGAGCTCGAGCTTCCCCCGGCTGAAAAACCGTATCAGACCAACACTCAACCCAGCTTGGGCAGAGAGGCGGCGGCTACAGCCTGGCCGTGACGCTTGGTCTTCTCATCCGGCACACAGAGGGTGATGGCAAGCTCGGGGAACTCACCCTTGAGCACCTCATTGGCCTTGTCGATGATAATCTGACCACCTTCACCCGTAGCAACGCGACCGAGGAAGAGGAGGTTACGCAGAGCGTAGAACTTCGAGAAGTAGGCAATGGTGTAGCCGAACTCCACGCCGATAGTCTCGTAAATCTTGCGAGCGCGGTCATCGCCCTCAAGCATAGCGGCCTGCACCTTCTTGAGCTGCTCGGGATAGGGCATGCTGCCGAAGTCAAAACCGGCACGAGGAGCCAGACGAGCAACAGCCTGCTGGGAGAAGTACATGGCACCCACACCCTTGTCCTTCGACCACTCATCCACGCCGCCGTCTTCCTGATAGTCCACCGGGACGAAGGCGAGCTCATTGAGCCAGGGCATGATGTGACCCTCGGGGTCCACATAACCTGCAGCCAGTGAGGTACCCATGGCGATACCGAGCACGGCATCATCATTCATCCCCATGGCACCGGCCAGAGCCGTCACTTCACCGTCGTTCACCACTTCAAAGGGAACTTCCTTGCCCATGCGCTCACTCCAGCGCTCCTTGAGCGTACCGAACATGCCGCGGATGACGTTCTGGAAATCCTCGGGGGAGATACCACGGAAGAGGGAACCTACACGGGGCTCGCTGTTCACATACACACCGGCGGCAGAACCACCGATGGCATCCACCTGCGGCAGGTGAGCTGCAGCACGCAGCAGAGAGTCATCCACACCCTCAAGCTGATAGTTGGGGTCGGTCTGGTGATAGGGATCCCACACGACCTCCTCAGAGTACACGACCTCGCCATTGACCACGGCTGCGCACTTGCGGTCGGAGCCACCCAGGTCAAATCCGATACGGTAGCCGTCCAGATTACGCCCCAGAGCCACGGATGTGGAGTTCTCTGCAGGCAGCTCAGCGGCAGAAGCCACCTTCTTCACCTCGATGGGCAGGTCATAAATCTTCTTACCGATGAAATCCCAGTCGAACTCACGGGCACCACCGGCGCAGTAGGTGGCAGCCAGCATATCAGCAATCTGATCATCGCCGGCTACCAGGATGGTGCAGCCACCCTTCATCCACAGCAGGAATTTGACGATACGCTCGATATAGAGGTTATTCAGAGCCACATTCTCGCCTTCCTGGGGGAGAATCTTGCCGCTCCAACGGAAGCAGGTACCATCGAGACGAGTCAGAGCCAGATCAACAGTGTGGGAGCCGGGAGTGGCAGCCACTTTCTCCTCAAAGGCCTTGTTCCAAAGCACCGGAGCTACGAAGTCCGGATCGAGCACGGGGGTGAATTTCGGTTGAATGTTCATAACGTACGAAGAGATATATAACACGACCGACAGGCCTTGACAAGTTAAAAATCCCCTGCTCGCACCGGCAATGGGTAAAAAGTCGCTCTATCAGTGAATGTTGACGCGTAAAGCACTTGTCAGTGCAGACGGAATGGTGTTTGATATGGATAAATGAAGAGTTGGCAACAGAGGAGCTACCGCATCAGTGCCATGGCGCTGTGCATCGTCTTCTCGCTGATTCTGCATCTGCTGCTCGCTCTGCTGCTGATTCTCACCGGTGGAGTCCAGCGGACTCACCGTCCCGGGCAGGCCGCCGCCGAGACCGCCACTCGCTACGTGCAGATTCAGCGCAGCGGAACACAGCAGCAGCCTCCTGCCGACTCTCCGGAGAAACAGGAGAAGAAACCTTTTGCCAAAACCTCAGCCGACACCCTCCAGGCGCTCCCGGACAAGCCCGACTACGAGGGCAGCCGCAACACCCGAGCCACCGGTGCGCCGGATGCTGAATCACGGCGCAGCGATGAAGCAGCCCCGGCTCAGAACGGTGAAGAAAAAGACGAGTTAGTCACCTTTGACCAGGACAGACAGGACGGCGACCCGGAACATGAAACCCCGGTACCCGCCACACCACCCACCCCACCGCAGACAGAACCGACGGAAGAGGGGATCCCCGAGCTGATACCTCCGCCGGCGCCGGGTCTTGAATCAGCCTCAGCCTCCACCCCGAACGATGCCGCCACAGACACCCTCGACCGCAGTACCCCGGCCATTCCATCGGCGGCAAAACCGGAGAAATCGCCGGATGGCGCACTACTGCTGACCGATGATAGCGAAGAAGAGAACCCACCGGTGGATGAATCAGCAAGCACCGCCGCGGCTCGCGGCACAGCCACCGGCACCGGGGAAGCTCCGGTAGCGCCTCACCGAGTGCGCCGTCCCCGCCCCGCTTTCTATGACCCCAGCCTGGCAGCACCTCAGCCCGGCACCATCGGGTTCCGTACCTACGAGCGCAAAACCCGAAGCTCCGGCCGATTCATCATGGGCAAAGGAGCCGCACTCAATGTCACCGCCACACCTCTGGGGCGCTACGAAAGTGAAATTTACCGCCGCATTGCCTACTTCTGGTACCGCGCCTGCGATGAACACCGTGGCGACATCATCCCCGGCAGCATCACCATCAGCCTGCGCATCAACAAACGAGGACAGCTGGAGAACATGGATCTGGTACGCCGCAGCGGTGCCGGCATCATCCAGCAGTCATTCACCTTCCGCGCCATTCGCCAGGCCACCCTGCCCCCCATGCCGACTACAGTGCGGCAGGAGATAGTCGGCGAGCTGCTGGAGCTACTGTTTACCTTCAATTTCGATTAACCCATTACACCACCCATAACACCATGCCTGAAACCATCCGTCAATTCCTCGATGCCTGCCATCCCTTCGGTTATCCGCTTCTCACCTGCTCCGTTCTGTTGATAGCGGCCATTCTCTACCACCTGATATTTGTCGGCAGAAGCTGGAAACGCACCCTCGCCCAAATCAGCTTCGCCCTCAGCCACCCCGCCGATGCTGAGCGTGCGCTGAAAGAATACTGTCTGCAACACCACAATGCCCTCACCGAAGTCGTGCTCAGCATCCTGAACTCTCCCGCCGATACCTCTACGGAGAAACTGACGGAAGCGCGACTCGCCCACGCCATCGACTCCGGCCGCAGCGGGCTCGCCCTCATCAGCATCATCACCAATATCGCCCCCATGCTCGGCATCCTCGGCACTGCCTGGGGACTGGTCGATATCTTCGGCGTATTCGGTTCTCCCGAAGCTCAGGCCGGTATCGCCATGGGTATATCCAAAGCCCTGTACACGACTATTTTCGGGCTGGCCATCGCCGTACCGGGAGTCATCGCCGGCACCTGCTTTGAGCGGCGGCTGGAAAACCGCGCCGCAAGCATCAACGAAACATTCACCACGCTGCTCAGCAGCCGTCACTCAGCCTGACACCCATGACTATCTATACCCGCAAGGCTCCAACTCTGGGCATCACCATCGTCCCCATGCTGGATATCCTCACCATCCTGCTGATATTCTTCATTGTACACACGGAGTTCAAGCGGCAGGTCAGCGTGCTGAATCTCGACCTGCCGCAGACGCAGAATCTGGCAGGTGAACGAGGCGACAGCGATAGTGTCCTGCTGGAAGTCGGCGCAGATGGCACCCTCGCTTTCGGCGGTCAAGTCATCAGCGAGCAGCAGCTTGCCTCCCTCGTCAGAGAACTGCTGGAGCAATACCCCGACCGCACCATCCAGGTCTGTGCAGCTGAGGGCTCATCGCTCGGCCGCTTCCTGCAGGTGCTCGACCAGCTCACCGCCGCCGGACTCAAGGTAGAGGAGGTTCCGGTCCGCATCGACTATAAGCCCTGATTCCTCTGTCAATCTGCGTCAGTCGCCATCTTTTTCTCCGAAGCCGAGGGCGGAACGACTGCAGGCGGGGCATAGGCTCCGTAAGTAAAGCGCACCTCCGTGATATTCCCTTCCTTGTTCAGATCACGTTCGACCCAGAAACCTTCCGCAGTGTTCGTCATCGTAAACTGTTTCCGGGACAAGAGTTTGTCCCCCAACCAGAGTCGTGCAACCCCCACTTCCGGATGCTTCCCCGTGGGATCGCAGGATTCCCACACATACCGGAGTTCATCACGGCAATCAGACAGACACCCCTGGTAGCAGATATGCTTATCATACATAGAAACTCTGATACCGCACGCTGATATATGGACGCCATATACTCCCAGAGCAGGCTTGTGGAGAGGATATCCCTTTTTCTTACACTCTTCATACTCCGACATCGAACCGGCAGAAAATCTCATTGTAAGCGTCAATCCCATCTTTCTATAATCTCCCTTTGTCGGAAACTTGAGACGATATAATTCTGTCCCTTTTCCGGGGTATTTCTTATCACGGCGAATTTCCTTATGGGTCATCAGACTGAAGTTCTTCGATGAAAGACGCGGCAATCCATCTGTCCCCCCGGCACTACCAAGTGCTGCTGCGACCTGATGAGCAATCAACCGAGTTTCAGGATGCATGGGTGTAAAGTTCCGTATGTTAATGTACCCATGGCATACGGTTTTATATTTTTTACTGACAGGAGATGTCTGAAAGCCTACACACATTCCCGGTCGAACATCCACGAACTCCACGGATCTCGACTCTGCCCATTTTTTCAACGCCTCATTGTAAGCATCTATCGCTTCTTTAATCTCTCGGATTTGCTTAGGATTCCACCCATCCCCCTTGGACAAGCGTTCTCTGCGGTCGTTTGATAAACTAACCTGCCCTATCGGCATATATATTTCGACGGAATACGGAAGAATCGGCAAGACCATCACCCTCGCTTCAGGACAGGCTCTCCGTATGCTACGCAGAACGACATCCATATCTGCCTTACTCCTATCCATCGGCACCCGAGCATTACCCAACAGTTGTTTATGAGCCTTTTTCAACAGGGAACTATCATGCATACGGTAATTCTTCGTTTCCAGAAACCCTGAATCAATCAGCAAATCCTGCATACCCGCCATCAGAATGACCACATCCGGTAAATCCTCCTCAGCGAGCTGAAAGACACCTTTGTATGTCTTGTCCAGTCGCAGCCAGTCCTCAATATCAGTATTTCCTAGACGCCCCTTATCTTTCTTTCGACCTGATATTTCGGATAACCGCAATCCTCCGGCAGATGACACTCGTCCGACAAACGCTTTCCCGGCATATTCCGACGGCATATGATAACGCCAGGAATTGCCCGCAGATTCTATGAGCCGCGCACTCTTGACACCGCCCTGTGATATAAGGTCACCACACAGCCAATCCTCCAGGGGAGCCACACCTACAAACTCATGTTCCACATGGTTGTCAGACAGAATGGCATGCAAATGCCACAACCAGGAAAAATCCGGCACCGCACCCCTCGTACAATTCTCATAATCTACGCAGCTCCCCACAAACATAATTTTTCCGACATTCAGCCCCTTGCGCGGAACCGCATCTTCTGAGCGAACAGCACCGGAGACGCAGACAAACAGGCAGACGAAAGGTAATACCAGAGAAAAAAGAAACCTCATTGCGGCAGACTACCAATTCGATGCTGATAAGTCAAGAGAATTTGATTCTTTCCACTGCGTTGGAATGGCTTCAATTTTTATTGCTGCTCAAATGAAGCAGCAAATGGGAATTTGTCGGGAAGTACGAAGTCAAAAGGACGATGGACAAGGTACAGAATTCCGCTCGCTCTGCTCGCATGATGAACGATGAAGGACGCTTAGCGTTAGTTGAAACCATCTGCGCGCAGCGCAGCGAACTTTTCAT
>JAFQSQ010000034.1 GCA_017409465.1 Akkermansia sp.
ATGAAAAGTTCGCTGCGCTGCGCGCAGATGGTTTCAACTAACGCTAAGCGTCCTTCATCGTTCATCATGCGAGCAGAGCGAGCGGAATTCTGTACCTTGTCCATCGTCCTTTTGACTTCGTACTTCCCGACAAATTCCCATCTTTGGCGTATCGGCAGAGCAACATCCTTTAATTGCCGGAGCAATAATTGCTTGTGTTGTCTCTTCGCATCTGCTACAGTGGGGCGGTGATACGCTCTGTCAGACCAGATGATGCCGCAGCCATAGCCGCCATATACAATGAGTATGTGTTGCATAGCACTATCTCCTTTGAGACGGAGCCGCTGACGCCGGAGGCGATGCGGGAGCGTATCGCACAGGTGGCGGGGAGCCACCCTTACCTGGTGGAAGAAGTGGGCGGTGTCATCGTCGGCTACTGCTATGCGCACCCGTGGAAGGACCGCGCCGCCTATAGCCGGACATGGGAGACGACGATCTACCTGCACCCCGAGTGGCGGGGGCGCGGGCTCGGTGCTCGACTCATGCAGGAACTCATCGTGCGCTGTCGCGAGGTCGGCTGCCATGCCCTCATCGCCTGTATCACGGCAGATAATGCTGCCAGCTGCGATTTCCACCGACGGCTGGGCTTCACGCAGGTTTCCAGCTTCTTGCAGGTTGGTTTCAAGATGGGGAGATGGCTGGACGTAGTCGATTATCAGCTCCTGCTCTGATGCGTAAATGAAGAAACCTGCGATTCCGTGAGAAATCGCAGGTTGTCCGGCGGCCTTTCCCCCGGTGTATGCGCGGGCGGGAGGCGGAAAGAAAAAGCCTTATCTGGCGTTTTGGATGATATTCTTCCAATTCTTGACTGCGGCGCCGCGACCTGAGTGGATGACCTTGCCGCTCTTGTCCACGATGACGCAGCTGGGGATGAAATCGGGGGCAGCATCCAGGCCTGGAACGTTGCGAGCCTGGGGGGCTCTGCTGCAGAAAGCAAAGAAATCAGCGTTGTAGTGTTCGCGGTATTTGGTAACGCCCGCTATCGTGCTGTCGCAGCCGGCAAGAATAAGCTCTACTTTGGGCTTCTTGGACTGGCGAATCTCCGGGTACGCCGTTTTGATGATTTCGGGCATGAGTGCACGGCACGGTCCGCACCAGCTGGCGGAGAAGAGGTAGATGTAGTAGTCTGCGGTCGGGTCGAAGGTGCCGATGCTCTGCGAATCGAGGTTTTTCAGCGCAGCTGCGACCGGGTAGCGCTTCGGGTCAATCGTCAGCGTTTCCCAGTTTTTGGCAGCTTCTTTCTTCTCCAGCTCTTCCTTCCAGCTGTTTACCAGAGACGAATCGCCGGAGCAGACGGTTTCGCCGTTCATGTCGACGAGCGTGACTGTATCCATCGTTTCCGGCAGATAGTCGGAGGCATCTTCCACGCCTTCCGGCAGAGAAGCGGTAAAGACTGTCGCCACCTTCAGCTTGGCCGCTTTCATCATCTTAGCGGCTTTTTTGGACGATTCGTCCTCGCAGAGCATGAGCAGAGCGACCTTGCTGCTCTTCAGCTTGCCGGTAGCATCGCCGATGTCGTCCAGCAGCTGCCCGGCGTTATCATCCTCGGCAGAGAATTTGCAAATCATCAGATAGTCTGCGGACTTCGGCAGCTTGGCAAACCTGGGTTTGAGCTTGCGCGCCTTACTGAGAGCGTTTGTTTTCCTGGCTTTCTTATCGGTGTTGACGGCTTCGGTATCAGCCTCAACATCCTGAGCGCCGACAAGCGGCGCTACCATGAAACCCATCAGGCAAAGGACGGAAAAAATGTTCTTTGTCATAGTTTTACAATTGGTTCGTCCGCGCATCGTACATGCCTGCCTCCCTTTTGTCAACGCTAAAAAGATACAATAGAGCCCTCGATGCGTCTTTTTCTCTTTTCGGGGCAGAGTCGGGCATGTTCCCGCTTTTTTTGCTGAATATGAGGAAGAATGAGTCTTTCTGCCTTGCAAAGGCGGCAGGAAAGGCGTATGATAGTACCGTGCAAGGCCTTTTCCCGTGGCGCCGGCACCGAGCTTACCAAACTTATTTTACATTATGAAACCATTACTCCCGAAATTACTGTTGACGGCACTTCTTGCTGCTCAATCGCTTCCTGCTGCGACTCAGTGGACCCGCTATGACCAGGGCTATACCCCGGATGAATACGGAGATGGCGAGTATAAACTGTATATGCTCAACGGAGACCTCGTGCTCAATACCACGCTTCAGTGGCCGGATGCTGATGTGGATGGTGCGGATGAGGTCTGGTCTTCGGACATTGTATGGGATAATGCCGAGGGTACCACATCATCAACGCTCTCGGGCAATGGCAAGCTGACCGCCAAGCGCCTGGACGACCAGATGGGCTATGGGCGGATGAATTTCCAGTCGGAGCTGTATCTGAATCTTCCGCATAATGCAGTGATAGAAAAGGGAATAACGCTGGAGAACCTGTATATCGAATCATACTCCGGTCAGGAGGAAGCTTCTGAAGTGACGATTAAGGGCACGCTGAGGAACTGTATGATTCGCCCCGATGGTGATCGCATCGATCTGACGCAGGCAACGCTTGAGGAATGCGATTATGATTTTGATGACCACGGCTATATGGGCGGAAGCAACACGATTGTACGTCCGGAGCTGGCACTGACCACGGAGAGTCGTGCAGAGGTCTGGAGTGACGGTATCATCGAGGGCAATGTTTCCATCAGCGGGTCTCTGTATGGTAACATGACAATCAGTGGGTTATATGATGACATGCTGACTCCTGAACAGAACGCGGCGACTGCCGGTTATTCCATCGGGCAGGCTGTTCAGATGGTTCGTGCATATAGCAATACCCCGCTTGTATTCTGGGTGGACGGCTGGCACGGTGTTTCTGATTCAGGAACACCTCAGATTGGTTTTTATAACCCCGGAGGAGAAGAAATAAGCGCGGATAGAAGTTACGGCTGCCTGACGATAACCGGTACGCTTACGGTGGCAAACCCGGCGCCCGTGGTGTTCGCCGTTGATTTGTACAGTGATTTCTGGGGCGAGACGACAGTGGATGCAAAGGCGATGCACGATTATGCCGTTGCGCAGGGAAAGACCGGTAAGTGGGTGCCGAATACGCAGCTTCCTCTCATCATTTGCGGTAAGGTGAGCGAGCAGTCCGTGAGCAACCTGAAACCGTTTTACTACTTCTCGATCTATACGGAATACTCCGAGACGGGTGAGTATGAATATGAGTCCTTCTCGGCGCTGACAAATAAGAAGTTCATGGCTGAGGCCGGTGAGGATGGTCAGGTGTATATCTACCTGCGCGATGGCGAATGGACCAATACGCCGACGCCCACACCTACGCCGACTCCTACTCCCACGCCGACACCGACCCCCACGCCCACACCGACCCCCACCCCCGGGTTGGTTATCGGGAGCGGCAGCACGGTGACTCTGGGTGGTGCCGACAGAGTACCCTCTGCCTCGAAACCGGTACAGATGCAGGGTGGTACGGCTGATGCCTCCGGGCTGGATGCCGGGCTGCTCAACAACAAGGTGTTCAAGGGGAACAGCGGTGTAGTGAAACTGGGCGATGACCAGATTTTCTCCATCTCCGGCAGCGGCACCGTGGGTTATGGTATCAGCGGTGGTAATCTCAGCGTGGGTGATGGCAGCAATGCCGAACTGACCGGTTCGAACTACAGCGTAGGTGATACAACAGTGGGAACCGGTATGATAACGGTAAGCAGCTCGACCACTCTGGGCGCCGGTGGCGACAGTACCGTGGCGCTGACCAAGAGCGGCGCCCGCCTGACAAACTATGGCAAGGTGAATGCCGATACGTCTCTGGCCGGCGGCGCTCGTCTGCTGAACCAGGGGCAGATGTTGGGCGATGTGGCTCTGGAAAAGGGCGCTACGGCCATCAACAACGGCAGTATCAGCGGTAAGTTGACGGTCGCCGGCGGTGCTCGTGCCTATGGCAGCGGTAACTTCGCCGATGCTCTGGTGGAAAGCGGCGGTTTCCTGCATGTGGGTAACAGCCCAGGCTATCAGTACCACAAGGCACTGGAGCTGCAAAGTGGGTCGACTATCTCCTTCAGTGTGGATGGCACCACTCCTGCCACCGCCGCCTCGAATGGCTCCGGCACCTACTCTCAGATGAAGGTGGACAGCCTGACGCTTTCCGGCCTGGTGAATGTGGCGGTGGATGTGACGATGGGGGTGCTCAGTGCGGGCACAGAGCCGATGGAGCTGACCCTTCTGACGGCCGGTACCGTGGACGGCAGTGCCGATTTTGAGCTGCAGCTGGAGGATGCCATGGGCCTGCTGGAAGAGGCCGAGCTGAGCTGGAGTGGGACTGCCCTGACGCTGAACGCCAGTGTGAGCGCAGAGGCTATTGCCATCTACACCAGCCAGGATGCCGTGCATCTGGCTAACTCGATGTGGGCCAGCGCTGCTGTCATCCAGGACTTCGCCCGAGTGGCCGAGAGCCAGATGCTTATCGGCGCACCCGGCCAGACGACCTGGTGGGGCTCCGGTTTCGGTACGTTCATCAACGTGTCTGATGATGCCGCCGGTTATACCTACCACAGCGGCGGCTACGCCGTGGGTCTGCAGCATGCGTTTACCGAGAGCTTCCGCGCCGGCTTTGCGCTGGGGCAGAACTTCGGTACCTATACTTCCGAAGACCGCCTGACGGACATCGAACAGATGGGTATCATGCCTGCTCTGACGGCTCAGTATGTCCGCATGCAGGGTAAGAACAGCTTCAGCCTCAATGCCCATATAGCCTACGGTATGATGGAGAACGAAGCCGATACCTGCATCGGTGGCAACGCTGCCTTGCCCGGTCATGCCGAATGGGATGATACGGTGTTCAGCGGCGGAATCCGCGCGTCCTGGAATATGCAGGTGACAGACAACGTCACCGTCTCGCCTTTCCTGGGACTGTCCTACCGCCACGTCTCTCAGGATGCGTTCTCTGAGAGCTATTACGGTGGCCAGCGCCATTACGACGGAGGCGATATGCAGGTGTGGAGCCTGCCGGTAGGTGTTACTCTGCGCTCATCGCATGCGCTGAGCGACGGTGGCCTGGTGGCTCCTGAGCTGACCCTGGCCTATGTGGCTGATATTTCCCGCGACAATCCTGAGCTCAATGCCCGCTACGGAAGCATCAGTCGCCGCATCGAGGGCTATGACCCCGGTCGCAGCTCCTTTATGCTCAATGCCGGTGTCAACTGGCTGATTGATCAGAACTGGAGTCTGGGTGCATACTATAATCTGGATGCCCGCGCTGATCAGACGATTCAGTCCTTCAACGGCTCTGTCCGCTATAGCTTCTGATAGGAGGGAGGAGAGAATCTCCCTGTAGCATCGGCCGCCGATTCCATATTTGCACGGAATCGGCGGCATTGTTGTGTGCCGATGTTGCAAAAAAAATCGGAAGCCTGCCACGTGGGGCAGGCTTCCGATGGATGAGAAGACAAGGTGAGCAGGAATCAGAGTTGTTCCATGGCTGCACTCAGCGTCTGAACCGCGATGGCCAGTTGCTCACAGTTATAGAAGTTGTTGGCAGATACATGAGAGACGGCGGCGATGAAAGCCTGTCCTACCATGTGAGTCTCGGGGTCATTCCTGACCTCGGCCTCAGCAGCTTCGAGCTCTGATGTGTTGACGGTGCTCTTCAGCGAGGCAAGAGCAGCTGTCATCTGCGCCAGCTGGTTGAGACCGGCGGCTACCTCTGCCGGAGCGTCAGCAATACCCTCCAGGGTAAGTAATTCTGTGGCACCTTTGAGAATGGCGAGCTGGGTCTTGACATATTGTGAGGCTGTCACCTGCTGGGCTGCCTGAGCCGAGGCGGGGGCAACCATGGCGGGAACAGCGGCAAATGCGGCAAGGAAAGCGTATTTGTTCATGGTGTGATGTTGTGGTGAGGGGGCAGATACGTATGCGGCGCGGCCGATGCGGTATCTGTGTGTTTGTAGAATATACCGGAGAAAGGAGGGTATTCTTTCGAACAGACTCTCATTTTGAGGTTGATTTTGAATTTTTTTGATTGTTCAGCCATTGCTGAAGCGCTTGCAAGTGCTCTTGCGTCAGTTCTTCATCGCTGAAGAGCGCGATGCCGTGTGCTCCGGTCTCGTGCAGGGCATCCAGCTGTGCGTGCAGTTGATCTGCGGGTGCATCCGGCAGGTGGATACCCGGAGCCAGCGGAATGCGATGAGCCGTTTCCTTCTGCGCCTTTCGGGTGATGGCGGCATCCCACGCCGGGGGCTCATCGTAGAAGGAATGGTAGGCCATGGGCAGTGCGAGATCTGCGCGGAATCGCGACCAGTCCTGCCTTACCATTTCCGCTGCCAGTGAGGGGCTCGGGAATACTGCGCAGGCTGAGCGCAGGTGGTGGCGGCGGGTCTCTTCGGCCAACAGGTTGTAGACATCCGCGATGCAGTCGAGCCGGAAATCGAGCCATTCCTTATCCTCGGCCGGGGCGGGAAGGGGGGCTCTGCCGTATCGGGCTCGGAAGAGTTCCTGGCAGGTGGCACAGTAACAGTAGTCGAACGCCGGGGCGGGGCTCATGTCGAGACCGTATTTGCCCCATAGGCCACGGGGAAGCCTGGCGTCCGGCAGGCGCATGTAGTCCGTCTGGATACCGCTGAGCCCGGGAATAGTCGCCAGCTCTTGTACCCGGGCGAGCAGGTGCCGACGCACCTCGTCATTGCCGGGGCAGAGAAATTGATAATATTCCACAAAGGGACGATTCTCCGGCCGGTGACACGATGTTGACAGTGCGTTGACGGCGAACCAATCCGGGTGTTTCATCGGCTCTGAGTCCTGTGGGCGGTTGAGCGCCCAGAGCCAGGCGAATACTTCCAATCCGGCTTTTGTCGCAGCGGGGGTCAGCGATGCAAGTTGTGCCGTCGAGCCGCTGATGATGAGCGTATTGATACCGGCTTGCGCATAGCGTTGGCAGGTTGATTCCCATGTTTGCTCGTTGACCGCGTCTCCGTGGACCCAGAGAAAGATTTCCGGTAGATGGTAGGTGGGAGCTGATGCTGTGTACCTGCCTTCGCTGTCCAGCGTCATCCGCACGCCGCTGCGTGGACAAGTGGCGGTCAGGATGAAGTAATCATCTGTCGGGAATAAGAGCTGCACCCCATCCGGCAGCGGATACGAGCGGGAGAAACTGCCCTGCGAGGCTCGGTGCTCACGCTGAGCATGCAGAATGCGGTAGAGCTCCAGCTTTGTTTTCTCCTGCGGCTCGGGCACGGTGGCTTCCCAAACGGAAGCACTGCGCGGGCTCAGAACGACGCGCCCCCAACGCTCCGGCAGGTGGATATAAACTTTTCCTGTGGGTGCCCATACATGATTGCTCTCGGGCAGGGGATTGCCCTCTGCATCAGTCAGTTTACTATATCCGCAGGGAGAGTCGGAATCGGGGCGAACCTGCCAGTTGACGCGGGAGAAGTTGAGACGCATGCTGCTGCCTGCTTCGGGTGCACGGTTGCGGCGAGGCTGACTGGCGTGGTCGCAGATGCTGCTCCATGGGATGGCCAGTTCCACGCTCCAGCCGTCATCTGTATCGCCGGCATCATTCAGTGTGCCGCGCAAGTTGACGGCATGCTTCAGACCGGGCATTTCCCAATCATGCAGGACGATGGGTGAGTCGAAATGATAGGGGTGCGTCAGAAATAAATCCCATGTGGTATTGAGGGCATTGATTTCCAGCTCGATGTAGTTGAGGCCGTCGCCGTCCGGGTCGATGAATACCTCAAAATCCGGGTCCCGGTAGATGACGGAATCGTGTTCCTTCAGCGTCGCCCACAGGTGCGGCTCGTCCATGTCGGCCAGCACATAGAGGCAATTATCATCCCAGAGCATCTTGATGCGGCACCGGTGGGGGATGGTGTCTCCCTCGATATCGCGCAGCGGTGAGAGCTCCCGCGCCTGTTGCCACGCCGGCTCATCTCCTCGTCCGTCAATAATGGGAGGGGTGTCTGCGCGTCCGCAGACATAGGTCGGTGGCATCTCGGTGGCATTCAGTCCGGCTGCGAGGCAGCTCAGGGCAATCAGTGTCGTCCGCATACTCCGACAGGGTAGCGGAAAAACAGGGCCTTCGTCAAGCAGGAATTCCCGGTGTACGCATGAATGTGCGATATTTCGCGCTTCAACGCGAACAACTTCCCCCCCGACTAAGACAAATCAAGTCGGCCAACTCTTTCAGAACCGTGTGCATGAGGCCGGGGATAAATGCTTTCTTGAGTCGCCCCCGCAACAACAACAGCGCTATTGGCTTTTAATCGGAGCCAATTTGATTGTGTGACGGAACGCTGACTTAATAGTTCCTTTACAAGTGGAGGTAAAGGTGCTATCTTTGCTGTCTCTTGTTACAAGTCATGAACAACCTGCTTTCCATCGAAGAGTTGACCGGCGATCAGATTCGTGAGCTGCTTGCTTTGGGCCACAAGCTCAAGGCAGAGCGCGGTCGCCACACCCATTGCCCGCTGACCGGGCAGACCTGGGCTCTCATTTTCTCCAAGTCTTCCACCCGTACGCGTGTTTCTTTCGAGGTGGGTATTGCCGAGCTTGGCGGCCGCCCGATGTTCCTTTCCACCCGTGATATCCAGCTGGGACGCGGTGAGCCGATCAAGGATACGGCGCGCGTGCTGGGGCGCATGATACACGGCGCGGTTATCCGCACCTATGCCCAACAGGACGTGGTGGATTTTGCCGCTTATTCCCATCTCCCCACCATCAATGCCCTCACGGATCTGGAGCATCCCTGCCAGATTCTTGCTGACCTGCTCACCATTGAGGAGCAATACGGTGTGGGTGCATGGAAGGATATGAAGATTTCTTTCCTGGGCGATGTGGATAACAACATGGGTCGCTCCTGGATGTGGGCGGCTAAGCATCTGGGCTTTACGCTGGCGCTGGCCGGCCCGGAGCAGGCGCTGCCGAAGCCGGAGACTCTGGCCGCGCTGGATTGCAGCAACATCATCTGCACCACGGATGCTGCTGAAGCGGTGCGTGATTGCACGGTGGTGAATACAGACACCTGGATTTCCATGGGGCAGGAGGCAGAGAAGGGGACGAAGGAGAAAGCGTTCTTCCCCTATCAGGTGAATAGCGAGCTGCTGAAGCTGGCCACGCCGGATCATGTGGTGCTGCATTGTCTGCCCGCCTACCGTGGCTATGAAATCACGGAAGAGGTGCTGGAGGGGAATGCCTCTGTTATCTTCCGCGAGGCTGAAAACCGTCTGCACGCCCAGAAGGCTGTTCTCTATACGCTGGCTACTACCCGACAGGCCTGATTATGAGTACGTACAACGAACGTATCGAGGAGCTCCTGGATGATATGTCTGTCTTTGAAGACTGGACGGAGCGCTACGAATACATCATCTCTCTGGGGCGCAAGCTGCCGCCCATGCCGGAGGCGTACCGCCGTAACTCCAATCTCATCAAAGGGTGTCAGAGCCGCGTCTGGGTGGGTACGGAGATGTTCATGGGGCAGATGAAGATACATGCGGACAGCGATTCCCTTATCACCAAGGGGCTCATCGCGCTCTTCATCCGTCTGCTCTCTGACCTGACCCCGGCGGAAATCCTGGCGGCTGACCTGAGCCGACTGGATGAGTGTGGTATCCGCGAGCATCTGGCCTCTACCCGTGCCAATGCGCTTACCGCCATGGCCGGGACTATCATCAAGGCTGCAGAAAAAGCACAGTAGTTCATCCTGTGAATCTTGCTACTGCCATAGCCGGGCGTTTGCAGAAGCTCCCCCCCGCGACAGATGCCTATCGCGTGCTGGACGGTACGGTCTGGCCGGGGGTGTTTGTGGATGCTCTGGCGAATCGTCTGCTGGTGTCGCTGCGGGATGTGGAGTTGCCACGGGCTCTGGCTGAGCAGCTGCGCACTACCGGACGCCCCGTTTATGTGAAACGTCTGGATAAGGATGTGAAGGAAGCGCCGCTGCATTTCTGCGGCCCGAAGGCGGAGTTGCAGTTCGAAATCATGGAGAATGGGGTACGCTATCTCATGGATATGGGGGCAGGGTATTCCCAGGGGATTTTCCTGGATCAGCGTGACAATCGAGCTGAAGTGCGACGCCGTTGTCGCCCGGGAACCACGCTGCTGAATACCTTTGCCTATACCGGGGCGTTTTCTCTCTGTGCTGCACTGGCCGGTGCCACGACAACGACGCTGGACCTGGCTCAACCCTGCCTGACCTGGGGAAAACGCAATATGGAGCTCAACGGCGTGAACCCCGATGAGCATTTCTTCTGCAAGGGCGATGTGCTTCACTGGCTGGAGCGTTTTGCTCGGCAGAATCGCCGTTTTGATGCTATTGTGCTGGATCCTCCTACTTTCTCCCGTGATGAGAAGGGGCGCATCTGGCGTGTGGAGCGTGATTATGGCAAGCTGGTGGAAAAAGCCGCTGCCTGTCTGGCTCCCGATGGCTGGATGCTCTGCACGACCAACTGTCGTAAATTGTCTCATGCGGCATTTCGCAGGCTCGTCGGCTCCGGTTGCCCCTCTGCGCATCTCTCTGCCTCCCCTATGCCCTTTGATTTTGACGGAGAAGACTATCTTAAGTGCATCTGGTTGCAATCCTGAAGATTTTTTTCAGCTGATGAAGGTGCCCTCCTGCCGCAAGATTTTGTGGAGCTTTTCGACTCAATAACGCGCTACTGTCGTACTCCCTTTTCACTCAATAAAACGCTCTAATCCCCCATTCCTCATGGGTTCGCAGACTTTTTATCTTAGAAAGATTCTTAAGAAAAGTAAAATATCTCCACATACAATATATGGTGTACATGTTGAAAAATAGCACCTATATTTTGTGGATGAAAAGTTGTGTTCATTTTATTTTTTTGCTTGCAATCACCGGGAGTGCATGTTAAATTCGGCCCAGTTCGCGCGACGGCGAGCGTACGAGGGAGAAGTCACCCTACGGCGCAGACATCAGCGGCGGCAGAACACTCTCTCAAACAAGATTTACACACAACACATCAGCTCCAGAACCATGTCTGAAATCATCAAACGCAATGGCAAGCGCGAACGATTCGAGGCCTACAAGGTACAGCAGGCCATCGAGAAGGCTTACCACGCATCGCAGGAAGAATACAACCCACTGGTGTATGCCAATGTATTGGATGCTCTCAAGAAGGAAGAGTATCTGCCGGTGGAAAAGGTACAGGATATCATCGAGAAGGAGCTGATGAAAGCGGGCTCGTTCGATACGGCTCGCAACTTCATTAAGTACCGCTTCCTGCACAAGCTGCAGCGTGAGCAGATTGCCGGCATGTACCAGGGCAACACCTGGGTGGATTGTAAGCAGACCATCGAGGAGTATGTGGGTAACACGGACTGGCGCATCAAGGCCAATTCCAACACGACCTATTCCAACGCCGGTCTGGTGAACAACACTGCCGGTAAGGTGATTGCCAACTACTGGCTTGACCAGGTGTATACCCCGGAGGAAGGTGCAGCGCACCGCAACGGCGACTACCACATCCATGACCTGGACTGCCTGACGGGCTACTGCGCCGGCTGGAGTCTGCGCAATCTGCTCAACGAGGGCTTCAACGGTGTGCGCAGCCGTGTGAACAGCTGCCCGCCCAAGCACTTCCGTGAGGCGCTGGGGCAGATGGCCAACTTCCTGGGTATCCTCCAGTCCGAATGGGCCGGTGCTCAGGCATTCAGCTCGTTCGATACCTATCTTTCCCCCTATCTCTTCAAGGATCAGCTGCCGTACAGTGCCGTGAAGAAGGCTCTGCGTAACTTCGTGTACAACCTGAATGTGCCGTCCCGCTGGGGCCAGAGCCCGTTCACGAACGTGACGATTGACTGGACGGTTCCCCGTGACCTGCGCGAGCAGGCTCCCTTCTCCGGCGGTCAGCACATCTTTGAGGGGCTCAACGATGAGAAACTTCTCGCCAAGGCTCGCGAGCGCGGAGCGGAGACGCTCACCGGTCTGACCTACAAGCATTTCCAGCCGGAAATGAAGATTATTCAGCGTGCTTTCTACGAGGTGCTGACGGAGGGCGACAGCACCGGCCAGCCCTTTACGTTCCCCATCCCCACGGTGAACATCACCGAGGACTTCGACTGGGATGATGAGAATGTGCCGCTGCTCTTTGAGAACGCCGCCAAGATTGGTTCCTCCTACTTCCAGAACTTCATCGGCTCGCAGTACAAGTACGATGAGAATGGTAACAAGGTTATCGACGAGGAAGCCTACAAGCCGGATGCCGTGCGCTCCATGTGCTGCCGCCTGCAGCTGGACCTGCGCGAGCTGCTCAAGCGCGGCGGCGGTCTCTTCGGTTCTGCGGAAATGACCGGCTCCATCGGTGTGGTCACCATCAACATGGCACGTCTCGGCTACCTGTACAAGGGCAACAAGAACCTGCTGTACACCAAGCTTGGTGAACTCATGGACCTGGCCAAGGAAACTCTGGAGAAGAAGCGCGTGTTCATCAATACGCTCTACGACCGCGGCCTCTATCCCTACACCAAGCGCTACCTGCCGCACCTGCGCAACCACTTCTCCACCATCGGTCTGAATGGTATCAACGAAATGCTTCGCAACTTCTCCAATGATACCCTCAACACCGCCGTGCCGGAAGGTATCGCCTTTGCGGAGGAAGTGCTGCACTTCATGCGTGAGCGTATTCGCGGCTACCAGTCCGAGACCGGCAACCTGTACAACCTGGAGGCTACCCCGGCCGAAGGTACGACTCACCGTTTCGCCCGCGAAGACCAGAAGCGCTACCCGGACATCATCCAGTCCGGTACGCCCGGCCACCGCTACTACACCAACAGCTCGCAGCTGCCGGCCGGCTATACGCACGACCTCTTCAAGGCGCTCAAGATGCAGGATAAGCTGCAGTGCTGCTACACGGGCGGTACCGTCTTCCACATGTACATGAATGAGGCCATCTCCTCCCCGGAGGCATGCCGCGACATCGTGCGCAAGGTGCTGACCAACTTCAAGATGCCCTACATCACCGTGACCCCGCTCTTCTCCGTCTGTGAGAAGCACGGCTACCTGAAGGGCCGCCACGACTTCTGCCCCATCTGCGACGAGGAGCTGATTGCCCGAGCCCGCAAGGAAGAGCAGCCGGAACTCCCCCTTTTCTGATAACAGACAGACCCATATCTTACCACCAACCAATAGAATCATTACCATGAGCGACATCAAACCCGTACTCAAGACCGATGCGCAGATTCTGGCTGAACATGCCGAGGAGCGCACCCGCTGCACCGTGTTCACCCGCGTGATGGGCTACCACCGCCCGGTGGAGACTTTCAACGCCGGCAAACAAGGCGAATTCGAGGAACGTGCTCACTTTACCGAGCCCGGTTGCGGTTGCTGCGAGGACGTCATTCTCAAGTAATGCGCCACCCCGCAGACATCACCCCGCTGACCTTCCTGGATTATCCCAAGAAAGCAGCTTGCATCTTCTGGTTCACCGGGTGCAATCTGCGATGCCCGTACTGCTATAACCCCGAGCTCGTTTTCGGCAAGGGGGGCGGTATGGATGAAATGGCCTTCCTGCAGGAGCGCGCCGGCTTTCTGGATGCTGTCGTCCTCTCCGGCGGGGAGGCCACGCTCAATCCCGACATCGCGGAGCTTTGTCGGAAAATCAAATCCATGGGCTATCTGGTCAAGGTAGACACCAACGGCTCGAATCCGCAGGTGATGCGCGAGCTGCTGGAGGAGCATCTTGTTGACTATGTGGCCATGGATAACAAGATGCCCTCGTCGCGCTCCTGGCGAGTACCGGGCGGAGACCGCCTCTTTGACCGCTATAAGGAGACTCTGCGTCTGTTGCAGATATATGGCGTGGAGCATGAGATCCGCACCACCGTTCATCCCGGATTGCTGGATGAAGCCGATATCCTGCAGATGATACGTGAAACTCATCAGCTGGGATATCGCGGCACCTACTACCTTCAGTTCTTCTTCTCGGAGGGTAAAGTCAAGACCCTCGGCAACCTACTGCCTCCTACCCGCCGCTATGACCGCAAGCTGCTGGATGATATGGCTCCCTTGAAAATAGGCTATCGCAACTTCCCGGAAGACCGCTTCCGCTGAATGAAAGCAGCTTTATTATTGGTTTAGCGATAGAAAATAGCGGCATCATTCGTGGATGGAGCGCGATAAATGGGAAGTTGTAGGGAAGTACGATTGACGAATGACCCGTCTCCGCCGAAGGCTTCGCCGTGGCAGGCGACTTACGAATTCAACGTTCGCTGCGCTGCGCGCAGATGGTTTCAACTAACGCTAAGCGTCCTTCAT
>JAFQSQ010000035.1 GCA_017409465.1 Akkermansia sp.
CGGCATAATCGTAGCGAGGCCCGTCAGGGCCTCGTAGAAGACAAAGAGAATGCTGAGCCCGCGAAAGCGGGCGGCATAAAGCGATGTCCTACATGGAGACAACGCTTTATGCCGCCCTATCGCCTGCGCTCAGGGCTCCTTTATTTTTTGTGCATAAGGGGCTCCGCCGCTACGCGTCTCCGCCCGCTAAGATTATACCGCCCTCCGGGCTCAAAATTCCTCGGGCTTTCAGCCCGACAAATTCCCATTTATTGCGCTCTATCTGCGAATAATGCAGCTATTTTCTATCGCCAACCCAATAAGAGGCGTTTACGTGAAAGCTGCACGTTAAAGCTATCGCGAGGCAAGGTCTGGTATCCTTGTGTGTGTGTATGTTAGTGGCCGTGATGCTCAAGGGCGATTCTTCGTATATGCTCGTATTCTGTCACGCAAAGGGCTTGAGCCGGGCTTGGTGATGGGGTAGAATAGGCGCATATGAGGACACTGCGTATCGGAACTCGAGGGAGCGAACTGGCTCTGGCTCAGACTCGGCTGGTGATGGAAGCATTGCAGGCTCAATATCCTGAGCTGCGCTGTGAATATACCGTTATCTCGACGCCGGGGGATCAGCGGACGGATATCCCGCTGCATCGGGTCAATGCCGTGACCGGAACCGGCGACAAGGGGGTCTTCATCGCGACTATCGAAGAGGCTCTGGCTAGGGGTGAGATTGATTGCGCCGTCCATAGCCTGAAGGATATGCCCGGAGTGCTGGATGCGCGGTTTGCACTGGCCGCCGTGTTGCCGCGCGAGACGGTGGAAGATGTGCTGGTCGTCCGTGAGGGGGCTGATATGAGCGCGCCCGTCATCGCCACCGGGAGCGTGCGCCGTGTGCAGCTGGTACAGACGTATTGGCAGGGACGGGCGCAGACGATGCCCATACGCGGTAATGTGGCCACGAGATTGCGTAAGCTCGCGGAGAACCCGCAGCTGAGTGCCACCCTGCTGGCCCGTGCCGGGTTGAATCGCCTGGGCTACGGGGATAGTATCGAGCTGGCGGGGCAGAAGCTTCGGGTGGAGCCGCTGCCGATAGCGACATTCCCTCCGGCGCTGGGGCAGGGGGCGATAGCGGTGGAAACCCGGGTCGATGACCGGGAGACGTGTGCGCTGGTGGCCGCCGTCAACCACGAGCCGACGTATCGCTGTATCACTTGCGAGCGCGCTTTTCTCGAGCTGCTGCAGGCTGACTGTTCGGTGCCGGTCGGTGGGCATGCCGCGATGACGCAGGACGGAGGAATGGAGCTTCATGTCGTATACTATACGAAACCGGGGAAGCGTCTGGAGCTTCGGCAGAGCTTTGCGTCCGATGTTACCCCGCAGGCAGCAGCTCGGCGGGTCTATGAGGAATTGATGAATCAATTGAAGGACTGATTGAGGCTTATGATGATTCACTCGCTGATGCCGATGGTAGCCATAGTCGCCGCTGCTTGTGTGCATCCTCTCGCGGCGGCAGAGTCCTTGCCCTGGGAGGGGGAGTCCATACCGGCCGATATCGTCCGGGCACATCTGCAGGCAGACCGTGTCCTGACGGAACTGCCCTGTGATTGGCGTGCGACGGTATCGGGTATCTTCAGACCTCTGGTGGCGCACTGCCGGACGGCGCGGGAAGCGACGCTCCATATCGCGGCCAATATGACGGCGGCCACGGGGGTTTATTATTCCCGTGAGCGGCGCAAGGCTGAGATGAATGCCCTGGAGGCGCTGGCAGAGAAAAAGGTATCGTGCAGTGGGCAGAGTATTCTGTTGGTGTGTGCGCTGCGTTCCGTGGGTATCCCGGCGCGGGCGGTCGGTGTGATGACCTGGAACCACGTGAGGGGTAATCACACCTGGGTAGAAGCCTGGGTGGACGGCACCTGGCAGATGATAGAGTTCAACGAGAAGGATTTTAATACCCCCTGGGTGATGGAGGGTATCGGTATGCTGAATCCGGATAAGCTGTCGCAGCGTATATATGCCGTGGCGACATCGCCGACGGGGCGTTATTTCCCTCCGATTTTCGGAGCTTTCAACAGGATACCTGCCGAGGATGTCACGGAGCGTTATCTGGCGCTGGCTCGCGATTGGTATGCCGGCAGTGGGATGCCGGAAAACTGTCAGCGGCTGATGGTGGATGTACACAGCCGCCATGCTACCCCTCAGCCGGTGGAGCTGCTGGATAGTGCAGGCAACGTGGTGGCAAGCGCCATGCTGCCCACGGTACGCGATGATATGCGACGTTTTGCGACGCTGATGCTGCCGCGCGAGGGGCGTTACCTGCTACGCACCCCCGGCGACAGCATGGAGCTGGTGGCTACGCCTCAGCCCGTCAGAATCATTCGTCTGCAGCAGTAAGCAGGATATCCCCCTGCATGATGGCGGCGGCCTCGTCGTATGTCGGAGCTGGCGTCAAGGTGTCGCCGGAGCCTGTGTCGACAGCGGTCGTGACTGCGAGGCAGATTTGGCGGCACACGAGGCCGGTATGGCGCAGGTCGGCCGCATCGAAATCGAGCAGCCCTGCTTCGCGGCGCAGTCGGAGCCACCGGCTTCGCCAGTCCGGTGGCAGGATGGCTCCCGTGCGCGGGTGTACCCGGAGCGAGAGCAGTCGCCGCACCGGTGCTTGCAGGGAGTGGTGGCTGAGTGTCTCCCAGCGTAAGCGGGATATGTCGGACAAGCGGAGCTGCTGCCACAGCAACAGCCCGATACAGATGCTCAGTGAGCGGTTGTTCGACTGCAACGCTACGCGGAACAGACGCTGAAGCTGTGGGAGTGTCAGGTGGCGCCGTTGCTGCCGTGTCTGCGCTTCGGTGGCGATGCGGTTGAGAGGATTATGCTCAGTCCAGCCGCTCTCTATCGCGTATTCAAAGAAGCTGTGCAGGATGCGCCTGGCTTTGTTGCGTCCGGCGGCGGTGGGATACACCTGCAGCAGCTCGGTGCATTGGCCGGGGCTGATGCCGCCGACGTGTACCTGCCGGTACCGGGGTGCCTCTCTCAACAGGCGTTTTATATAGGTCGAGTATTCCTCTACGGAACGTGGTCGCAGTGTGTGGCTGATGGTTGACAGATAGCTCTCGAGCGCGTCATTCAGGTACGGACTATGCTCAATACGGAGTCGCTGTACCAGCCCTCGCTGATAGTCGGAGATGATGGTGTCCATGTCGATGGCTTCGGTCGGAGCATGTTGCTCCTTGATATTCAACAGAAGACGATACAGTACGTCGGCCGGGTTTTCAGTATGCAGTGTCATCCCGTTTTTCTACACCCTGTTTCAGCGAGCGGTAAGCTTTTTGAATCGAGTTCATAAGTCGTTCATTTACTATTGCCTTATGAGACTTGTTACTGAGAATGCTTTCGAGGCGCCTGCTATGCGGAATAGAGGGTTCATGTTGCTGTCGGTTGTTGATGGTCAGTTTTTAATGTCAAAATGGCCACTGTCGGGAATACAGTTGCAGGAGACGGGTCATAGTCGGCACATGAGCTATCAGCCGCTTTGCAGGTGCAGGAACATGTTTACGCTTGAAGTTCGGAGCACAGCTTGCTACACTCGGCGCATGACGAGAGTTTGTAGCTACCTGCTTTTGCTGGGGATGGTTGCCACCGTGAGCGGCGCGCCGGTGCTTAAGACACGCAGTTCTCTATCGGGAGAGAGACGCGCACAACAGGCGCAGCATCCGTGGTGGAAGGCTCTGCAGCAGGCCATACTGGAGATTCAGCGGAACGGAGCCGGCGGTTACAGCACCGATGACCGAGCCAAGGAGGCTCTGGTGGAGTCGTTTCGCTGGAATGAGCGCTACAAACGCCCCGTTTTTTCTGCGGCGACGGCCAGACCGTCATTCTGCTCAGGTGCGGTGTACGCGGCTGTGTTATCCGGTCTGCTGAAGTGGGAGGAAATGAACCGGAAACGGGTCATTGCGCCGGAGGCCTGGCGAGCGCTGATGCCGCAGATGGTGGCTGATGGGGTGGGACCCTGGGGATATGCCAATGCGAACGGTGCGGGTTTTGCACTGCTGGTGCATCGTCTGGGAGCCGGAATCAATTTTACCGATTGGTCGAAAGCAGCCCCCTCGGATGTGATGAAAATATGGTGGACCGATGAAATCGGGGGGAAGGAACGGGGACATCTGGTGGTGCTGGTTCGGAAGGAAAAAGATGCCGTGCAGGTGTGGTCATCGCACCTGGCGCGGGAGGGGCAGCCCGGAGGGTATGGTCTGCGGACGATTCCCCGCAGTGCCATCGCGCGGGTGCTCTTCACCCGCATCACCAATCCGGCGGCGTTCAACCGGGCGCATCTGCTGAAGGATGAGCCCTGGCTCACCAATCAGCTGACGCAGCCGGTCAGTTGGGAAGAATGCTGCCGCCGCTGCGGCGTCGTCACTTCAGGTCGATGATATTGAGCTCCGGGCGGCAGAAAAATCGCATGCCAAGGATGCTGCCGATACCGCGCGTGACAAAGACGCGGCGCCCACCCTCAAAGGAATAGCTGCCGGCCGGCATGGAGGAACGCATCGAGATGTATTCGCCCGTAAAGGGATTGCCCAGCTGCCCGCCGTGATTGTGACCGGAGAGCATGAAGTCCCAGTCGTATGAGCGCAGTTTCCAGCGGCTCTCCGGGTCGTGCGAGAGCAGGAGAACGGGTGCGGCTTCCTGCCCACGCGGCTGCATGCAGCGAGCCGGGGCATCATCGCCCTCGTTGTAATCGCCCAGACCGATGATGCGGAGCGTGGCGCCGGACGGCGTCGTCCAATCCACAGCCATGTTACGCAACAGCGGCACCCCCGCCGTGGCAAAGACGCGCTCGACCTGTTCTTGTTTTTCGTAGTCGTGGTTGCCCAGTATGGCGAAGCAGGGGGCGATGGCGGCCAGTCTCCGCAGCCCCTCGATGGCCCAGCGGGTTCGCATGAATCGCTGGTACGCTGTGACCAGATCGCCGCCGAAGAGAATCAGATCCGGCTTAGCCGCCTCGATGTGGGCGATGGCTTCCGAAAACAGTTTGGGATTGTTGTGTACATCGGCCAGGAACGCGATGCGCATGGCTCCCGCTCCCGGCAGCGTTTCCGCTGCCGGGAGTGTCAGGGTGTTGCACTCCAAATCGGAGGCCGTGGAGGCACCATATGATTTGAGCCCGAAGATGCCGAGCAGGCTCAGCACAAAGAGGGTGAGCGCAATGCGTCTGCGATATTTCTTAAGCCGTTTCAGCAATCGGAACTCTTTCATTGTCAATTAGATATTGGATTAAACAGTGCCAGCTCAGGATCGGTGAAGATGCCGTCCTTACGGATGAGTTTGCCGTCGAAGTATATTTCACCGCCGCCGTATTCCGGGCGCTGGATGCAGACCAGATCCCAGTGGATGGCGGATTCGTTGCCGTTGGGGGCTTCATCGTAGCACTGACCGGGCGTGAGATGGAAGGAGCCGGCAATCTTCTCATCGAAGAGAATATCACGCATAGGCTTGAGGATGTAGGGGTTGACCCCGAGAGCAAATTCACCGATGAAGCGAGCTCCCTCATCCGAATCGAGGAGGGCGAGTAACTTGTCTTCGTTGCCGTTGCAATGGGCTTCCACGATTTTGCCGTTTTCGAAGCGGAAGCGAACGCCGTCGAAGGGGATGCCGTTGTAGATGGAGGGGGCGGTGTAGGCGATGGTGCCGTTGATGGAATCTCGCACCGGAGCCGTGTACACCTCGCCATCGGGTACGTTGCAGTCGCCGGAGCAGATGATGGCCGGGATGCCCTTGATGGAGAAGGTCAGATCTGTGCCCGGCCCCACGATCCGCACCTCATCCGTGCTCTCCATGAGAGCCTTGAGTTTCTCCATGCCGCGCTTCATTTCGGCGTAGTCTGCCAGACAGCAGAGGAAATAGAAATCCTCAAAATCCTCTGTGGCCATGCCGGCGGCTTGAGCCATGGAGGGGGTAGGCCAGGCCAGCACACACCACTTGCGCTTGTTGCAGGTGAAGTTGGAAGCCTCGCGCATGTATTTGCTGACGATTTTCATGCGGTCAGCGGGAACATCGGCACTCTCAAAGGAGTTCGCATCAGCATAGAAGCAGATATGGACGTCCATATCCTGAGCACGCTGAAGGCGGTAGCGTCCCTCCAGCTCATATTGAGCCTCCGTAGCGCCCATGCTCAATTCTCTCGAAATGACGGAGTGGTACAAATCGGCATGGGGGATGCCGCCTGCTGCCCGGGTGGCGCGGATGAGCTCCACCACCATGGCATCGGGGATGTCAATCATGCGCAGATTGACGTGTTCGCCGGGTTGGACACGGCAGGAGTAGCCGATTATCTGTTCGGCGAGTTGTTTGTAGCGAGGGTCGGTCATGACGCGAATCAGTCTTGTGCGGGGTTGAGGAGGGCGAGTTCCGGGTCGGTAAAGATACCGTCCTTGCGGATGAGCTCGTCGTCGAAATAGATTTCGCCGCCACCGAAATCGCTGCGCTGGATGCAGACCAGGTCCCAGTGTACCTGAGAGCGGTTGCCGTTGTCACAGTTTTCGTATGCCTGGCCGGGGGTGAAGTGGAAGGAACCTGCGATTTTCTCATCGAAGAGGATATCGCGCATGGGCTGCAGAATGTAGGGATTCACGCCCAGGGCAAACTCACCGATGAAGCGGGCGCCCTCATCGGAATCCAGAATCTTGTTCAGCGCATCATCGTTGCCGTTGCAGTGAGCCTCCACAATCTTGCCGTCCTTGAAGGTGAGTTTGATACCGTCAAACGGAATACCCTGGAATACGGTGGGAGCCGTGTAGAAGATGGTGCCATTCACGGAATCGCGGATGGGCGCGGTGAAGACTTCGCCGTCCGGGATGTTGAAGTCGCCGGAGCAGGGGATGGCCGGCATCCCCTTGATGGAGAAGCTCAGGTCAGTGCCGGGACCGATGATGCGGACTCGGTCGGTCTTCTTCATCCGCTCGGCAAGTTTGTCCATGGCCTCGCGCAGCATGGCGTAGTCGGCCAGGCAGCAGCGGAAGTAGAAATCCTCGAAGGCCTCAGTGCTCATACCGGCTCCCTGAGCCATGGCGGGGGTCGGCCAGCGAAGCACGCACCATTTGGTCTTGTTGACGCGCTGGTTGTGAACCGGGCGCATGTGTTTCATGGCGAGTGCCATTTTTTCTGCCGGTACACTGGAGTTTTCGAAGCTGTTGTGCCCACCGCGGATGGCGATGTAGGCATCCATCTTTTCCATTTCGGCCAGTTCGATGCCGGAGATGACGGAGTATTGCTCATCAGTGGCGCCGGTGAGCATCTCGCGGGAGATGCGACTGTGGCGGAGGTTGATGTGCGGATGGGCGCCCGCTGCGCGGATGGCGCGGATGAGCTCGATAGCTATTTCGTCAGGGGCATCGATGATTTCCAGCAGTACATGTTCTCCCGGTTGAACATGGCAGGAATGGCGGATGAGGCTCTGAGCCAGCCGGGTGGTGCGGGGATCGGTCATACGATGTGGTGGTTGTGGTGGGTTAAGGGGGGAGAAATCAGTGTAAGGGAGTGGTGAGATGCTGCATGGCCTCTTCCAGATCCTGCTGAGTGACGTCTGCGGAGAGCAGGGGGCTGCCGGGAGCGCTGAGCAGAACGAAGCGTATGGCTCCACCCCGGAACTTTTTGTCGCGGCGGGTATGCTCGAGTGCTTTTTCAATGGAGACATTGGGCGGCAGCACCAGCGGCAGCTCTAGTGCTTCGAGGGTTTCGAGTATCTCGCGTTCGGCTCGGGCGCTGAGCCCGCAGTGCTTGCGGGAGAGGTAAAGCGCCGCGCGCAGACCCAGGCTGACAACCTCTCCGTGCAGTAATTCGCCGTAGGGCACACTGGCTTCGATGCCATGACCCAGGGTATGGCCGAGATTCAGGAACGCACGCACACCGAGGGTTTCTTTTTCGTCTTCCTCGACGATGCGGGCTTTGATGCTGATGTTATCAGCCATGATTTGCGGTAAGCGCTCGATGGTGTTCAGAGAGAAACCGATATCGATTTCGTCGGCCAGCTGGCGCAGTACCTGCAGCATCGCGGGCTTGCGTATGGCGGCGTGCTTGACCATCTCTGCCATACCTTCACGCAGCACGCGCGGTGGGAGGGTGGTGAGCGAGGTCGGATCCACGATGACCAGGCGAGGCTGGTGGAATGCGCCTATCAGATTCTTGCCGGCCGGAATGTCAACGGCGGTCTTGCCTCCCACAGAACTGTCTACCTGAGCCATGACGGTAGTAGGAATCTGCACGAACGGAATCCCACGGTAGTAGATGGACGCGATGAACCCGGCCATATCGCCGACTACACCTCCGCCCAGAGCCACCACGAAGCCGGAGCGGTCATGCCCCTCTGCGGCCATTTCTCCGATGATTTTTTCCACGGTCGAGAGGTTCTTACTCTGTTCCCCCGCCGGGAAAGTGTGGACGCTGACATCGTACCCGGCGTCCTCGAGGCTCCGCACGACCAGTTCAGCGTAGAGCGGGGCGACATGGGAATCGGTGATGAGGGCAGCCTTGCCCTCCAGCCGGGCACGGTTGACCAGAAAACCGGCAGAAGCCAGTGCGCCGTTGCCGACGTGGACATTGTACGAGTGGCTCCCGAGCGAGAGAGATACATTCACCATATGGCCGGCATCATAGCCCACGCGCGCGGGCGAATCAAGTACCGATTGCGGCAGTAGAGATAATAATTGCTGATTTGCTTGAGTTCCCGACCTCTGTGTGGTAGGATGAAGGCGTTGGCTATGATAGATCTTTTCCTGCACTCATGCCTGTCGACCATACCGGTATTCGTCTTTTTTGCCATCGGGTTCTGGTTGCGCTACAAGCGAGCGATTGAGCCTCAGCATGATTCCGTCATCATGCAGCTGGCGATGGATATAGGCTACCCCTGTCTGATTTTTCACAGCATCATGAAATACATGGTGGTGGAGGCTCACCCCTCCATGTCCGGTGTCAGTTTCTCGCTACAGGCCATTGGCTGCGGCTTCCTGGAGATGTCGGTTGGGGTGGCGGCGGCCTGGCTGGTGGCTCGGCTGTTGAGACTACGTATTGGCACCGGCCTGCGCACCTTTACCCTCACGGCCGGGGTGCAGAACTATGTCTTCTTCGTCGTGCCGATTGTGCAGATGCTTTTCAGTGCTCCCGGCGACCCGACGATGGGAGCCTTGTTTATCCACAACATGGGCTGCGAAATTTTCGTCTGGAGTGTCGGCGTCATCCTCATGTGCGGCGGGGCGGGTGATTTGCGGCTGGGTTTGCTGCTGCGGGGACCTCTGCTTGCCGTCATCTTCTCGCTGCTGCTGGCCTGGAGTGGCCTGGGACAGTACGTGGCGCAACCCCCGCTGATGAAGGCTTCGGAGATGATAGGTGCCGTGGCTACACCCATCTGTCTGATTCTGTTCGGCTGCTCCATGTTTGACCTGACGCGCAATTTCAAGTGGAACCCGCGTATGCTGACGGCCGGGATACTGGCGCGTCTGGTGCTGGCTCCTGTCTGTATCCTGCTGCTGGCCTGGATTCTGCCGGTGGATCCCATCATCAAGCGTATCATGGTGATTCAGAGCGCGATTCCCAGTGCGGTTATCCCGGTGATTCTTGCCAAGCGTTTCGGTGGGATTCCGGAGGTGGGGACACAGATACTGCTGGCGACAACGGTGTGTTCGTTTATCACACTGCCTGTCTGGCTGGCGGTTGGGAGCATCTGGGTCGTGCCGTTGCTGCCGGGGTATTGATTTTCTTTTGGCTTGTCACATGTCCGCTAATATGCTAGGATGCCCTGTGTAGATATTCGTTGTTATGCTAGAGGCTCGCAACATCAGCATGGATGTGGAAAGCGGCGGCGAGGTTCTGCCTCTGCTGCGCGAGGTGAATTTCTGTGTGCCGCCCGGTCACTTCGTCGCCATTGTCGGCCCGTCAGGCTGTGGTAAGACGACTCTGCTCAAGGCCATAGCCGGTATTCGGGATGTGACGGACGGGACGTTCTTCTGGTCCGGGCGCAACCTGGAGGAAGATGGTGATTTTGAGCCGGGAGAGGTGGGCTATGTTCCGCAATTCAGCATCGCCTACGATGAACTGACGGTGGACGAGAGTGTGGAGAATGCTGCTCGTCTGCGGACGGTGCTGGAGGGCGATGAACTCGATGAACTTATCGACAGTGTGTTGCGCGAGACGGGGCTGGAGGAGATAGCTGACCGCCCGGTCAGACTCCTGTCCGGCGGGCAGAAACGACGCCTGGCTCTGGCGATGGAGCTTGTGTCGCATCCGCACGTGCTGTTGTGCGATGAGGTGACCAGCGGGCTGGATCCGCGCTCCGAGCGAGAGATTGTCGAGCTGCTGCATCAGCTCAGTCGTCGGGAGGGGCGTGTGGTGATTTCGGTCACGCACAGTCTGGCTCAGGCGGAACTCTACGACAGTATCATGGTCATGATTCACGGTAATCTGGCCTATCATGGCTCTCCGGCTGTGATGCCGCACTATTTCGGCGTGAAGACGATGGAGGAGGTATACCCCCGCCTGGCGCTGCGAGCTCCGAGGGAATGGCACGCCAGCTGGATGAAACATCGCGGGGAGTACTACGCGCGCCTGGAGAAGGAACATATCGAAAAATATCGCGAAAGCGGTACCCCGCCTCCGCCTGTACACCCGGTGGAGAGTGAGGATGTCGCAGAACCTTCGGTTATGCGACAGATGCTGATGATGCTGCGACGTCGTTTTTCGCTTCTGCTGCGTGACCGTTCTCAGCTGGTGCTGCAGGTGGCGATGATGGTGCTGTTCCCCATTCTCGTGGCATTGTTCTCCAGCAAGGGGCAGGAGCAGTTGCTCAGCCTGACGGACAGTGCCGGCAGTGATATGATGGCCGAAGTTCAGGCTCTGCAGGCGATGGCAGAAGTGCGCGCCAAGGTGGGCTCCGCGGTGTCCGGCATCATTATGTTCCAGGTTATTCTGCTGGGGCTGATGGGGTCCAACAACGCTGCCCGCGAAATCGCCGCCGAGCGCCTCATCCTGGAAAAGGAAAAGTTTGCCGGGGCATCACCGCTGGCCTATATCGGTGCCAAGTTGATTTATCTGGCGCTGCTGGTGTTGCTGCAGAGCCTGTGGATGTTTGCCTTTGTTCAGTATTGCTGGCCGCTGCGGGGCGATGAGATGAATCATCTGCTCTTCCTGCTGCTGGCAAATGCCGCGATGACGAGCGTCTGCCTGGGAATTTCTGCGAACAGCCGGACACCGGAGCAGGCGTCGCTCCTGAGTATCTATCTGGTAGGTTTCCAACTGCCGCTATCCGGGGCCGTGCTGGCGCTGCCGGATACCATCGAGCGCATGACGCAGCCTTTCATCTCCGCATATTGGGCCTGGAGCGGCAGCATCCAGGGCGGGTTGGATTCCGAGGTGTTGAAAGCCGTCAACAGCATCGTGCAGACCTCGTTCCAGCCGTCCGGCCTCTGCCTGGCAGTTCTGCTGGCGCATATAGGGGTAGGCATCGTGCTGACCTATGTGGGGGTCAGACGCACGTTCTGGGAATAACAAGACTGGTTACAATTTTCATACTTAATATGGCAAGACGCAGCAAACGAAGGGGACGCCGGAATAATGCCTCCCATATGAATACCTACCTGATTGGCGGAATCGTGGTGGCCGCCGTGGTGATAGCCGGAGCCGTGGCGCTGAAGCCCGCACCGGAGGAACAGGTCGCTGCGACGCACAGGCATTTCAGTATAGCCGATTATCGCCAGGATGCTTCTCGGCTGACCGGCAATGTATACCGACTGGAGGGGCGGGTGGAGAATATCGAAAGCCTCGGGAATGACCGTCTGGTAGCCGTGTCGCTGGAGGATAATCCGCTGGAGAGGCTTCCCCTGCTGGTACGCAGCGGGGCGAGCGGGCGCATCAACCTGACGCGCGGAGACGTATTTATATTCGAGGTGGAGTGCTGCACCGGGCACACCGCTGAGCAGAAAGAAGTGAAAGGTGTACTGATGGTACGCCGGGTTGAAACCAAATAATAGCCATGAAATCGATATCCCGATGCCTTATCTGTATGCCTTTATTGTCGGTGCTGCTCACAGCCCAGCCGGGCTTGGCTCAGGAGAAAGCGCCGACCCCGGCTCCCGCACCCGCCCCGACCCCGGCGCCCGCTGCGACCAATGCCGGCCCGCAGGCTCCCGCCAAATCCACCCGGGCAGAAAATGAACCGAAAGCCCCGGAACTGTTCGGGGTGGAGATACCTCTGCTTGATCCGGCTTCTGATACCCTGAGCTATAATGGCGGGCTCTTCGACGTGGGTAATAATGCCGTAGTACGGGCTCGCTTCGAGAAATATCTCCAGCAGAATCCGGATGAGAGCAAGGAAGCCCGAGCTTATCGGGCCAAAATGGAGGAGCTGTTGGACATCACTCAGCGCAATGCCCGCAGCAGCTCCCCGGTCGGTGGCGCCAATATGGTACTGATAGGTCGAGGTCTGTATGAGATGGACTCCTACCCACCGGATGGCGGGCAGGCCGGGGCGTTGGCCAGCGCCATGGTCAGCGCATTGCAGGTGCAGTTTGCCAATCAGAAGCGTGACCGCGAAAACGATAAGCTGCAGCGCGAAATCAATCAGCTGGTCACAGATACCAATCGTCTGGTGAATTATAATACCGGGCGTGGCGGGCGGATGCCTTCTGCCTCAGGCAGGGGCAACAGTAAGAACACCGGCAGCAAAAGCTCCGGGCAGGTGTCCGGGGGGAATGTCAGAAATGTGCACTCCGTGCGTATCTCGCACAATACCAAGACCATCGCCGGTAAGGAAGCCACCCAGATGAAGAACGATGCGGAAAGTTCGACCGCACTGGCTCTGGCGAAGGTGAACTACCAGTCGATGCTGGCGGCCTTGCTGCTTTCCCGCCGCTACGACCATGCGCTCATTGGCGCCAACTCCTACCGTCATATTTTCCGCGACGGCGATACGGCACTGAAGCTCGACAAAGAGTCCAAGGCCGCGCAGTTGTTCAACAATGCGACCGGTATGCCGCCGACGGTCGGCAGTATCGCCACCGCAGCATCGACCGCACGGCGCGAGGTGGATCAGCATATGGAAGCAGTGGCAAATCTGCTTAAGGCCAATAAGCTGTCGGACGCCACGCAGCACTTGATAGAAGCCGTTGCCGTGGGGGAATATATGATTTCTGTATCGTCATTCCCGGCAGAGAGCCGCCGCCGAATCGCCGAGTACTGGGGCTTGCGCCGCCGGGTGCTGACCTCGCTCAACGCTCGTGATTACGGTACGACCGAGGAGATTGCCCGGAAGATGAAGTCGCTCGATGCTGATTTTGACGATGCCATGATTATGAGCTACTGCGCTGCTCGTAAGCAGCAGAGCGATCTGGCCGTGCGCAATGCTCTCAAGGCTCTTCAGGCCGGCAACGAGGAGGAGTTTACCCGCCAGATTACCGAAGCCGGTGCCATCTGGCCCCGTAATCCCCGTCTGGAGGAAGGCCGCGCCCACCTGCAGAAGTTTGACAGCTATGACCCGGTGAAAGAGGAGTTCCGTACTCTTGTCTCCCGTAAGGAATTCCGCACAATCTTCAACGAGCAATCCCGCTTCGAGGTGGTGGCGGTAGACCCGGAGCTCAAGGAGCAGTATCGGGATATCATCACCCTGATCAGTACGATTGACGGTCTGCTGAATCAGTTGGAGGTGGCCGCTCAGCAGGATCGCGTCATGGGCCCCTGTATGGCCTACGAGATGCTGTTGGAAAAACGCGAAGCTGATGAGCGCTATGCCTCAGACCCGCTGTTCAGCGAGGCGCTCAATCGCTATGCCCTGGCTGCTCACGATTTTGTCGATGCGCTGAATCTGGCGACTGATTGCGAAAAACGCGATGAACTGGGGTCTGCTCTTGCCAATTACTACCGGGCTCAGTGTATCTACCCCGGCTCGCGCCTGGCGCGTGAAGGGGTGGAGCGTCTCACTCGGGTGATACTTGAGGCCGAGTTCTGATGGCTGCGGTATCCGTCACCACGCGTTTCGCGCCATCACCCAGTGGCCCCCTGCATGTGGGGCACCTGTTGGCCGCCCTGCGGGCGCGCCAATTGGCAGATTGGCATGGCGGACACTGCCTGCTGCGCGTGGAGGATATCGACGTCCGGGCACAGAATCCGGCCATGTCGGAGCTGATGTATGAAGACCTGTCCTGGCTGGGGCTCCGGTTTGACGGGGCTGTCATGGTGCAGAGTCGGCGTTTTGCGGTGTATGCCGATGTTTTGGAACGCCTGCGGCGTCTGGGGGTGCTGTATCCCTGCTTCTGCACTCGTACTGAGATAAAGGCGCAGCTGGCTGAGTTGGGTCGTGCTCCGCACGCGACGCTGGGCTATCAGTATCCCGGTACCTGCCGCAGCCTTTCGCCGGAGCTGGCGGCCGAACGAATCGCCGCCGGTGAGCCCCATGCCTGGCGGCTGGATATGCAGCGTGTGCAGGATATGATAGGTTGCCCCTCCTGGCATGACCTCCACCGCGGGACACAACGTTGCGAGCCGACTGCTTTCGGGGATGTTGTGCTGGCTCGCAAGGAATTCCCGGCAAGCTATCATCTCTGCGTGGTAGTCGATGATGCGGAGCAGGGGGTGACCCATGTCACCCGTGGGGAGGATCTCTTTGAAGCCACCCACATCCACCGTGCTCTCCAAGGGGTGCTGGGGCTCCCGGTGCCGACGTACTGTCACCACGGCCTTCTGCGTGATAATGCCGGTAAGCGACTGGCAAAGCGTGATGGCGCCCGTTCCATTGCCTCACTACGCGCCGCCGGCTATACCCCGGCTGATATCTTACAGTCTCTCAACCGCGCGCTGGAGGAGGGGGGAATCTGGCGCATCTGAACTGAGTCGGGCGCGCTCAGAAAGGCAGCTCAATCACGCCAAGCATGCGCAGCACCCACAGATGCAGACAGATGGCTGCCAGCAGCATCCAGAAGACGATTCCGGCCGCGCTGACATAGTGGCGCTGGCGGTTTCGGGTGCGCCCGCGATTCTCTTTCACCCGCTGATTCTGGCGGTTGAAAATTGAGTCCTCGTTTCTCGGCAGTTCCTCATTCATCGTGGCAACGCAGCGACCATATCACAATTGTGCCTCCAATGCAATCTCATTCTTGAATCCTCCGGCGCAGTACCACATGAACGGAAGCAAAAAAATGCGATAAATGGTGCCGTAAGATGCAAATTCGTGTTGCAAGTCGTGGCTCAATATGGTATTCTGCAGGCACCATGATTACAGGTACTACTCATAAGAAGGCTGCTGAGTGGGTGGAGCAAGTCCGCCAGCTCTGCAAACCCGATTCCGTCTACTGGTGCGACGGTTCCGAGGAAGAGAACACCAAGCTGTGCGACATGCTGGTGGAAAAGGGCACCTACATCCGCCTGAACCCGGAGAAGCGCCCCGGCTGCTTCCTGGCTCGTTCCACTCCTTCCGACGTTGCTCGTGTGGAGGAGCGTACCTTCATCTGCTCTGAGAAGCAGGAGGACGCCGGCCCCACCAACAACTGGAAGTCCCCGGAAGAGATGCGCGCCATCCTCAACCCCTTCCTTGATGGCTCCATGAAGGGCCGTACCATGTACGTGATTCCTTTCTGCATGGGCCCGCTGGATTCCCCCCTGGCCAAGATCGGTATCGAAATCACCGACTCCGCCTACGTGGTGACCAACATGCGCATCATGACCATCATGGGTGAGAAGGTTCTCAAGCGCCTCGAAGACGAGCTCAACGGCGGCGGTAACCCCAAGCGTGACGGCTACGGCGACTTCGTGCCCTGCCTGCACACCGTGGGTGCTCCCCTGGAGCCCGGTCAGGAAGACGTGACCTGGCCCTGCAACAACGAGGAGAAGTACATCTGCCACTTCCCCGAGACCGGTGAGATCATCTCCTACGGTTCCGGTTACGGTGGTAACGCTCTGCTTGGTAAGAAGTGCCTTGCTCTTCGTATTGCTACCGGCATCGCCCGCAAGAACGGCTGGATGGCTGAGCACATGCTCATCCTCGGCATCACCGATCCCCAGGGTCGCAAGTCCTATGTGACCGGCGCATTCCCCTCTGCCTGCGGTAAGACCAACCTGGCCATGGTTGTGCCCCCGCCCGCTCTGGCTGAGAAGGGCTGGAAGACCAGCATCATCGGTGACGATATCGCTTGGATCTGGCCCCACGAGGACGGTACCTTCCACGCTATCAACCCCGAGAACGGTTACTTCGGTGTGGCTCCCGGCACCTCCTACAAGTCCAACCCCATCGCCATGGACACGATCAAGGAGAACATCATCTTCACGAACGTGGGTCTGACCGATGACGGCGACGTCTGGTGGGAAGGCATGGACGGCGAGGCCCCCGCTCACGCCATTGACTGGCAGGGCAACGACTGGACGCCGGATTGCGGCCGCAAGTGCGCTCACCCGAACAGCCGCTTCACCGCTCCTGCTTCCCAGTGCCCCACGCTCGACCCCGAGTACTACAACCCCGAGGGTGTCTCCATCAGCGCATTCCTCTTCGGTGGCCGCCGCGCTACCACCATGCCGCTCGTATTCCAGGCCAAGGACTGGAACCACGGCGTGTACGTGGGTGCTACCATGGGCTCTGAGATGACCGCCGCTGCCTTCGGCCAGATTGGTCAGGTGCGTCGCGACCCGATGGCCATGAAGCCCTTCATCGGCTACAACGTAGGCGACTACTGGCAGCACTGGCTGGATATGGGCACCAAGACCTGCGCTTGCAAGCTGCCCAAGATCTTCAACGTGAACTGGTTCCGCAAGGATGCCGAGGGCAACTTCGTATGGCCCGGCTTCGGTGACAACATGCGCGTGCTCGACTGGGTGCTGCGCCGTTGCCGCGGTGAGGTCGAGGGTGTGGAGACCGCTCTGGGTATCTCCCCCACCTACGAGGAACTCGACACCGACGGTCTCAAGGGCTACGACGAGGCTGCCTTCAAGACCAACATGACCCTCTCCGAGTCTGAGTGGAAGGCTGAACTCGAGTCCCAGACCGAGCTCTTCAACATGGTGGGCGACAAGCTGCCCGCCGAGCTTGAGGCTCAGCGTCAGGCTATGCTCGCCAAGTTCTGATTCCCCGTTGAATCAATCTGACTTCAAGGCCGCCGTTTCCGAAAGGGAACGGCGGCTTTCCCGTCCCCGGGGAGTCGTCAGCGTATGCTGCTGCCGTCTTTATTCGGAGAGAATGCAATAGCCGAAAAAGAAGATGACGTCCAGTCCGATGAGAATCCACATGGGAAGGTGAGCTGCGTCAAAAATGCTGTAACTGAACTTCGGCTCGCCGAGTATTCCTCTCTCTCCGCGCCGGTAGCTCAGGATGGCTTCCGTGATGCTGAAAATGACGATGGTGCTGATGATAAAGGGGATGACGGCGTTATCCATGTTTCCCACATTTAGCATTTATTTTGTAATTCGACAAGAAATTTGTTTCAAAACAGGTGTAAAAAACAGGTGTGAACGCCTCCTTGAGCCAAGCGGTCTACGCCCACCCAGGCGGGCAGGGAGTTGTACAGGGTACGTTTCGTGCCTACATGATGGTGTATATTGCAATATAAATACCTTAAATCAAAAGAATTGTAGAGCATAAACAAGTTTAATGCACTATCCTTCTAAATAACTATCTCGAATATTTTTCAATGATTCTGAAGCCGTAGGAATTCAACATGCCCTCCAAATCATCACGTATCTCCCTGTATATACTTAATCTGTATTTTTTTTGCGTATTTGTTAAATTGCATCCTTTCCAAAACGAGTCAGAGCAACTAAGAAACTTTTTTTTAATATAATAGACATCTCTTTCATTCGAAGATAAATAATTTAAAAAGTCAAATAAAATGATCGAATTTTTTACTGCTTTGTAGTATTTTTTATTATCAAATGAAACTAAAATATATTTTCGTGTGATAATAAATCCACTTTCATCTATATAATAAAATATTTTGGGTTCATTTTCTACATAGATGACTCTTTTATTGATATTCTCGTCATGCTCGGAAACCTCTGCAAAGTTTTCGAAGTTTTTCATTATATCTTCTATCTCTTTAATCCTAGTCCTCTTCGTTGCAAATATGATAGAGTCAACCATTATCACAGCAATAGCAATAACAAACAGGACTTTATATGATGTTTTCATAAATCATTCAAAAGAATAAAACGTGTTTTTATCAAATTTGCCGCTTAATCAGAAGGAAAAACTCCTATTGTCGCATTTTGTCTTGCAATTCAGCAAAGTTGATTGCCGGCACAAATACACCATAAGAATCACTTATTAATGATTTTTTTAAGTATTAGCAAAATAAAATAAGGGAAAGAAAAATAATCCACAAACAACGGAATTAGAATCATATATCCCATATCAATAATTGGATTAATGTATAAGGCGATAACACCCAATACGCCTCCAAGAAACGGAATATATGTAAAATTCCTTTTACTTAAAATACCTCTATACCAGGCTATTATCACTCCAATGGATAGATATAATAATAGAAAGGATACTATTAACTTTAAATGATACATTTTATGGTTTATATATTCTTTGATTGAAGAACCCTTTCCACCAGCCGTCCATTGAAAATGTATTTCCATTCGGCCACGAAACAGTCTCGATAGGTACTTGGATGGGCTGCCGGGTATTGCCGCTTTCCGTTACGCTGCCGTAGGGTGAGTAGGTGTAGGCGGTGCGGATGTAGCCATTGGTGCCGTAGAGTTCGCAGATGTTCTTGGTGAGATCCCAGCCGTAAGTGTACCAGGTGCCGTCTTTCTGAATGGCCAGGGGGCTGGGGGAGGTGGTGATGACCCCAGCGTTATCCGGCTGCGAGAGCACAAAAGCATCCACGCTCACGGCTTCGGCGGTGATATCACTCATGGGCAGGGAGTTGTACAGGGTACGTTTCGTACCTACATGATACTCTACCCATTGCGTTGAAGTCAAGTTCCTTTCGTCAATTGTTAGATTTTTGCTCTCCAGCGTTGCGGAGAGCCCGGAAATGAGCGATGAGCAGCGGCTTTCCTGTGGTGATATAGCAGGGGAATGACAATTGGTGCCTATATGTTACAGTAATCGCACTATCATTGCTGGTACAAATAATTATCAATCACATCACTTATTGTTTGTCGACCAGACCATATGAAAGGGAAATGCTCTTTATGAATTAATACTTCACCAAAATCAAGTTTTCTCATTCTCGAGTAAATCAGATAATACTGAAGTTGATTATATTGTGATGGGGTAAGTATTACCTGCCTATTTGCATTTAATGGGATGGCATAAAAAAGCTCTTCTTTCCAAGCCCTATCTCTTCTCGCCTCGCTCCATCCGATAGTTTCTCGCAGAAACCATTGATGCATCAGTTCAGAAAATCGCTCTACGTCCTTTTTTTGTACAGATTCGCCCCTGTTGATTTTCTCTTTCTGACGACTGAGTTTTTTCCAAAGTTTTTCTAATTTTTTTATATCCGGGCGATTAGCTAATTCTTGCTCTTCTCTTGTTTCGTATTCATCATAGCCACCCTCAGCTGGCCTGGCATACCAAATAATGGGTTTATAGCCTGAGTATATCAAAATAGGGTCGAAGTGAATATCGGATATTCCCGGAGTAACAAGATAATAATATGATTCTATAATTTCTGCGTGCAGTATTTCTGACTCTAGTATCACTTGTTTGTTTTCATTTAAAACTGTAAAATGAAATATTTCTTGATCCCATTTTCTATTTTTTTGCGCCTTGTTCAATTTAGTTGTTTTAGCTAGAAACAACTGGTGCATCAATCGAGAGAATATCTCAATATAATGCCCATGCCTAGAGTCTAATTTGTTGATTTTTTGAGTAATTATCCGAATTTCTTCATTTAGGACTTTCACTCGCTCGTTTTTGCTTTTAGCGAATGAAATATTTGAGGCAAACAGGCAAAATAACAGAAGGAACAGTATTCTAATCATGGTAATTTTAGTGGAGTGTAAAGAAATTCATGGGGCGGAATTTTTATCCGCCCCATGAATTATAGGTCATTTAGCGATCCATTTTGTGCAGTATTTGGAAGAATTCTTCTTTTTGTTTTGTAATCTTTGTCTCATCATGCTCTGAACTCTGTTACAAAATGCCTTTTGAAAGTCTCGAGGTCTTAAAATATTCCCCAATCCCATCAAGGATTCCGGATCAGCTTCGTAATCCTCTCTGCTATTAGGTAATGCTTTTCGAGGAGACGCTTGACCTGGATGTGAAAGTCCGAGCATGTGTCCGGTTTCATGGATAATTGTCACTTTTTCATAATTTCCTTTAGGTTGTTTACATATATACGATCCTGATATAAGTGTAATAGTATATAATTAAAATAGTAATAGCCAGGAAGAAGAAAAATGAGATGAATAAGAAAAATGTTTTCCAAAAATTTTTTTGAAGTTTTTCATAAAGCATATAGAATAAACATAACACTGGTACAATAATGTTAAACGTGATAGCGATAATAATGTTTGATTCGATATCCATTTGACGCAATACAGGCATCACCGCCATACTATACGACATTACAATAAGTGCTATTAATAGTTTTTTCATATTATTCCTCAAACGGTGTGCCATCCGGATTGCAACATTTCATATCTTTATCATTATCCATAATATAACACCAATTTACCCAATGATGACAATTACGAAGTATAACATTATATATTTTAAATTTATTTAATTCTCTATCCAATTCTTCTATGTAGGCTAAATCTTCACAAGGAGTTGTTTTTTATACGCAATACCTTCTATGTAATTATATGTATGAGTTTTGTGTAATTCTCCAACGGCACAAACACGTACAAGAGGGTTCCATCTCGGCTCGGAACGTAGTGAGCGAGGTCATGCGGTCGGCATCATCATAACCGAAACAGGCGGGCTGCACAGCAGAACCCCACTCGGCAACCTTGCGGCCTCGGGCATCGTAGCGGTAGCAGGATGTATTCCCCTGCGCGTCTGTCACCGTGGCGGGCAGGTCGTGCGCGGAGTCGTAAACGGTCGTGGTCACATTTCCGGCAGCA
>JAFQSQ010000036.1 GCA_017409465.1 Akkermansia sp.
CACTTCTCCCTCTCCCAAGTCCTGCTACAGCATTGCCCAATTATGGGCAATGACGAACTACAAAATCGATTTTTTACAAAAAATCGAATCTTGCTCAGATTATAATTGACTTCGTCATTCGTCAATCGTACTTCCCTACATCTTCCCATTTGGCGCTCTATCCGCGAATGATGCAGCTATTTTCTATCGTCAATGTCCTTGCCCCCCTGTTGGGGCGGCATCGCGACAGGCTTATTCTCGACTATACCGCCCCGGTGCTTTATTTGCCTTTCTTTTTCTTCTTGCCCTTTTTAGCATCGATTCGCTTCTTGCTGAGGTACTTTTCTGCCGCAGTCTGAATCTCGTCGTAGTCTTTCACATTGGTGGTTGATATCGAGCCTTCTTCCAGGAAATCACCCGTAGAAGTGTATAGACAGATGTCATTGCCGTAGATACCACGGAACCCCAATTTATTATTGACCCATACACTCTTATCCATCTCCACCACCGGGTCCTTGAGTTTGTACAATTTGCGGATTTTCTCTATACACTTCTTATCCTCACCTGGTCTGACAAACATAATCAGCTGCATCCCCTCCAGCTCACGCAGACGGTTCAGCCCCTCACCACTCGGTTTGATACCTTCACGAGTGCTCTCCACCTCATCAATCCTCTTGAGCCATTGAGCCAAATCCACATCGATACAATACAAGCCGTACACTCGGGGTGATTCGGAGAACTTACCGCTGATTTTTTTTGATTTTCTGAGTGCCTGTTCGATGAACTGAGACTTCTGCACCAGGGTATCCACCTTCTCCAACTGGGGCTTGATAAGCCGCACCGTAAGGGTCTTCTTTCCGGCATCGTAGCTGGCGGCGCTGTCCTTGTGGTCAAATCTGACTCCCATCGCCTTGAGCCCCTCGACCGCGAGCTGCTCCTTATCCTTCGGCATGGACTCCAACTTACTGACAAGGAATCGTCGGCTGATATCGCGCCAACTGCGCTCTATAGGAACAAGATATTGATTCAACTGCCCATCGATGACGGCTCCGAGCTGCTCCAGCTTCTTATCGTCAGATGAGCGGCCAACAATCACACAATTGTAGACACCATCCACCTCTTCGGTAGAGCTCATTCCCCAACCTTCCCCATTGCTTCCCCCCATCTTACCGCCGACTGTTTCGAGCTTCCCGGCCAGGTTCTTGAGAAATGCCTGATCCTCCCTCCCCATACCGGGTATCACCCAGCTCTTGATCATAAAGTTCGGATCCGGCAGCACCGTGGCATTGGGGTGGCGGGTACCGGCGCTCGGCAGGGTCACCTTCGTCGGCTTTTGTGCCTCGCCATGCTCGCGGATATAGGCTGCGGCCAGCTGCTGCATCTTCTCCGTATCAGCCACTGATGCGTCTTTCAGATACAGCCATGCACCGTGTGCCAACTGCCATTCCGTTTTCTCCTGCAGCTCAAATTGCTGCCCTTTGAGCTCCGCCAGAAAGGCCGCCGGCAGTCTCCAGCTGGTGCTCATCCGTACCAGCTTTCTATCGCTTCTTCTGTACGCAGGGTCAAGCTTCGTCTTGTAAGGCACGCTCTCCTCCAGCCCCTCTACTACCGTGTGAACCTTTGCCAGCACCTCCGGCTCAGCGATGACCTGCAGGATACCGTCCTTGTACATGATTCTGGTGTCCGGCCCCGGTGTGATATCTGCCAGCTGCGCCATCACCGAAAAGGGCACTCCCAGCCACGCCTGCTGATTCGTCTCTAATGCCCCATTGCTGAACGATGCCACCTTCGACGCCAGAATGCCGTTATCCAGCTTCGTTTCGTTCTGGGAATACGCAGGGACCGCTGCCACCAGCAGCCCCCCAAAAATCAGTGTATACAAAAATCGTTTCATGGCATATGACGCATCAGATTATGATATCTATCATACGAAACAGCGTATCGTCAAGTATTTTCGCCGGGAGACTTCTCTACCGCATTACTACCGCTACGCGCTCATCAGAATGCAACATCGCTGTCCCCATGACAGGAAACAGCGATGTAAAATTCTATCCTTTGCCCCAGTCGGCTCTTATCGACGTTTGCGCCGCATAGCGAGCCCCGCAAGTGCAAGCAGGCTCAGTGTGGCCGTGGTGGGTTCAGGCACGGTGTGCAGCTGACTATAGGGTCTCACCACCTCATTGTTCTCCCCATCACGCAGCGTGATGAGAGTGTCTTCAGTAAAGCCGGCTCCTGCCCCCCATCCGCCATTTTCGCCCCATGTATCATTGACGAAATTAACAAACAGGTCATCCACCTGAAGATAACTGAAATCCGTTGTTGTATCGCCGTTGGCAAGAGCTTCCTCTACCAGCACCACTACTTTGGCATCATAAAATTCGAACTTACCCCCGGAAAAATCAACGGAGCTGCCAAGCGTCATGGTTACTTCCACATTCTCATCCAGATAGAGGTAATCCACCTTTACATCACCTTCTACCACCAGTCTGCTCGGTTTCTCGCCGTATGAAGATACATCAACAGCTTGCGCGTAGCTCCCCTCTCGCATATACAGAGCACCATAGCTGATTCGGACATAGCCTTCGATACGGCCGTAGTTGTCGATATAGCTCTGCCCGGAATTATCATTGATCGCCAACAAATCACCATCCATGATATCCGTTTCATCAAGGTCAAAGACGGTACCATAGTTTATAAGATTACCGGCATTAATGTTAATTTGTTGAGCATTTACCTGCCCTCTGTTGATAAGGTTGCCTGGGGTATAGTTCGGAGTACCATATTCCTCTGTATTAATACCTATATCCTCGTAGCCGTAGGTCGCAGTTTGATTTTGTTGCACCGTATATTCACCGGTGATTGCAGCCTGCACTGCTCCCATAGTTACCAACATGAGTATCGTAAACGTTCTCTTCATTGTAGTTATACTTGATTGAAAAATGGTAGGAATTGTCCGATTACATCTCCAACATGAAATACAGACCTCCCCTGCCCAGTGTATCGCATTCCAAATGCGATGTGCAAAATTGCTCATTTCATTCCAAATGCGATGTGCTCATACCATCCCTATCACCAATAGTTTGCGTAGTTTAATATTTTGGGTTCAATACGTGTAAACGGTATTTGGAAAAACACGAAAAATGCTTCTTTTTAGACTTTTATGAAAGAATTTGCTGTACATCGCATTTGGAATGCGATATACTGGGGCGGGGAGGGTGTTTCTTCAGTTCACCCCTCCCTGAAACTATCGAACTAAATACAAAACTGACAACTTTCCTTAAAAAACCTACACTTATGAAGACAAATACATTCATCACTATGGCTGCCGCTGTTCTGACACTCGGCAGCGGATTCGCGGCCGATGAAAAAACTCCGGCATTTGAGCTGAACTCCGAATACACCGCTCCAAACGGTGCTACCTGGAGTCAGAATACTCTAACGGTAAATAAAGATGCTGCTGATGACATGGGCATTGACAATTATCTGGATTTTTCCATAACATTTGATGCTGATATATCAGGAGTACCGGGGAGTAAATCTAATAAGTATGGTTCTCTGCTTTCTATCGATGCTACTAACTCTCTCGAGGGTACCGCAGATAAAATCGATGATGTGTATGGTCTTCTCTTTACAGATTTCAATATGTCCTCCGACGTGTATGCTATCGATTTCAGCGACTCAGTTGATGGACAAATGTCTATTTCAAGAGATGTGACCGTTACTCGTGAATCATTCAATGGATCAAATAGCTTTGCCCTCGTTTTTTCCGGGATAACTGTTTCAGTGTACATGTTGAATGGGGAGGCTTATGATGAAATCCTGACCAAAAACTGGACCCCCACAGGTACTTTGCCCGGTGCAGGATTTTTAGAACGCGGTTATACCATCAGCTTCGGAGATAAACTGAGCTCCGGCGATCAAGTAAGCAACATCAAGTTCTATAATGGAAATGTTGCAGAAAACGTCCCTGAGCCGACTACGGCCACGCTGAGTCTGCTGGCGCTGGGCGCTTTGTCCATGCGGCGCAGACGCCGATAAAAGCCTATCGAGGCAAGTATAGAACGTCACATCGCTGCTTCCTGTCATGGGAGGCAGCGATTATTGCATCAGCATTCTGACCAAACGTGTTCTTGATTCTGTGGTAACGATATGCGTCACCATGGATTCTTGCTGCGGTAATTTTTAATGGCAGCTCAAGTTAAGGCGCCAAATGGGAAATTGCCGGGAAGTACGAAGTCAAATGGACGATGGACAAGGTACAGAATTCCGCTCGCGCTGCTCGCATGATGAACGATGAAGGATGCTTAGCGTTAGTTGAAACCATCTGCGCGCAGCGCGGCGAACTTTTCAATCGTAATTCGTCATTCGTCAATCTTTATATCGACACCGTGCGATTTCTCGTCTATGATGGGGGGCATGATGAAGCTTTTCTCTCGCCTTGTTCTGTCGGCGGTTGTCCTGCTGGCCGTCACCGGCTGCCAGCAGCAGTGCTACACCCAGAAGTTCCCTGTGTACAAGGGCTACAAGAAAGCCCCCTATACGCTGAAAGGAACGCGCTATTACCCGCTGAGCGTGGAGGAAGCCCTGAGCTATCGCGAGGATGGCATCGCCTCGTTCTATGAGGCAGACGGCGCTCCGGGTGCCATCGGGCAGCGGCTGTACCCGCGCCAGTTCTACGCAGCCCACAAGACACTGCCCCTGCCCTGTGTCTGTCGCGTGACCAATCTGACCAATGGGCGCAGCTGCTATGTGCGCGTCGCAGATCGCGGACCATTCATCCACGGGCGACTCATCGATGTCAGCACCAGTGTGGCTCGCTACCTGGGCTTTGAGCGCAAAGGGCTGGAGCGCGTACGCGTAGAGGTCATTTCCGTAGGCGACGGCCCCTGGAAACGTACACGCTGAAACCACCCCAGGCTCGCCCGACGCCCGGCCATAGCTCTCGTGCTGCATTCTAAAACCTCTATTCCATACTCTATAGTCATATTACCTGCGGATACATACATTGTATCGCAGGTATTTTTCTGATAGAGTACAGGCATGAACGCAAATGTAAAGATATTTACCGACCAAATTGACGAAAAGTCTCAGGCACAAATAGCGCGATTGGTGGCACAACCTGCCTTCTCGCAGGCCAAGGTGCGCATCATGCCGGATGTGCATGCCGGGATGGGCTGTGTGATTGGATTCACGGCAGATTTGGGTGACAAGGTGATTCCGAACATCGTGGGTGTGGATATCGGCTGCGGTATGTACACGCTCTGTCTGGGAAAGAAGAAGCCGGACTTACCTGCGCTGGATGAGGTGATGCACCGCAACATTCCGGGCGGTATGCATGCACACCGCGATATTGTGGAGGAGTTCCCGGAGATGGAGGCGCTGCGCTGCTTCAGCAAGCTGAAGAATGTGCCGCACCTGCGCCGAAGCCTCGGTTCGCTGGGTGGCGGTAACCACTTTGTGGAAGTGGATGTGGATACGGAGGGCAACTACTACCTCATCCTCCATTCCGGGTCGCGAAACCTCGGCCACCAGGTCTGTGAGATTTACCAGAACCGGGCGATAGAGTCCCACACCTCGTCCAAGGAACTGCGCGAACAGTGCCATGCCCTTGCCATGCAGCTGCGGGCAGAGGGGCGTGAGAAAGAAATCTCTGAGGCTATCAAGGCCCTGCGAGCCGCCGCACCGGGCGGCGGAAATCTGATACCGCCCGCCCTCTGTTATCTGGAGGGAGAGGGACGTCTGGATTACCTGCACGACATGGCCATCTGCCAGCGTTTTGCCCTGCGTAACCGCGAGCTCATGGCAGAAATCATCATCAGCCGTCTCGGCCTGCTGGCGCATGATGCCTTCCACACCACGCACAACTACATCGACCACGAGAGCAACATCGTCCGTAAGGGTGCCATCTCTGCCCGTCTGGGTGAGCGTCTCCTCATCCCCATCAACATGCGCGACGGCTGCATCCTGGGTACCGGCAAGGGTAATGATGACTGGAACCAGAGCGCCCCGCACGGAGCAGGCCGTATCATGAGCCGTACGGCGGCGATGGAGCAGCTCTCTCTGGAGGAGTTCCACCGCCAGATGGAGGGTATCTACACCACCTCTGTGAGCAGCAAAACCCTGGATGAAGCCCCCATGGCCTACAAGGGAATGGATGCCATCCTCGGCCATATCGACCCGACGGTAGAGGTGAACGATATCCTGAAGCCCATCTACAACTTCAAGGCAGAGGAAGAATCTTCCAGCCACCGCCGCCGCGACCGCAAGCGCGAGAAAGCCCTCTGAGACTACCCTGCTGCGCAGCGGCGGCCGTGCTTAGGCATTCATCACCCCCGCCGCTGCGCAGTTATTAATTCAATGCCCGCTGTTGTTTGCGGCGGATGCGTTCCCACTTCTCACGAGCCAATTGCTGCATATCCGTTGCAGGGTCATTTTCATCAACTATCTCCACGCCCAACATTGTCTCGATGACATCCTCCATCGTGATGATTCCCCGTAAGCCGCCGTATTCATCAACCACCGTGGCTATATGCTCTTTTTTTTCGATGAACTGTTCCCAAATGGTGTAAACAGATGTTTCTTCTGCAAATGAAAGAATGGGGCGTGTAATGTCTGCCACTTTGCATGTAAAATCATCTTCGGCTAATTTTTCCAACATAACCATTCTGAGAATATAGCCGGTTATGTACTCCTTTTTTTCAGCAAAGACGGGTATACGGGTAAAGAGAAGTTCCAGGTTATCGTAGGCTTCCTTTAATGTGGATGATTCTGCCACGGTCTCTACAATGACGCTGGGGGTCATGATATCCCGTGCTTTAACCTGTGACAGCTTCATACAGCTCTGGAGTATATGGCTCTCTTTTTCCTGAAAAATACCCTCTGCGGCGCCGATTTTGACCATGGCGTTGATTTCTTCTCTGCTTACTGAGGCTTGTTTGCCGGATGGTGTGAAAACACGTGTAACAAATTCGGAAAGCCAAACCAGTGGCCAGGTGACAACGATGAGAACGCGAATGATCCCGGTACACGGCATGGCAAGCTGACGCCAGTAAGATGCACCAATTGTCTTGGGTATTATTTCGGAAAAAATCAGAATAAGCAAGGTAAGGACGGCAGATATAATGCCGAAATACGCTTCACCGAATATTTTTGTGGACTCAGAACCGACACCCGCAGCACCAATGGTGTGAGCAACGGTATTCAGAGAAAGAATGGCGGCAACGGGACGGTCAATGTTATTTTTGTACTCTTGCAACTGAATAGCTGTTTTGTTACCCTCAGCCTCTTTCATTCTGATGAATGAACTGGGCGTAGACAATAACACAGCTTCCAGCACGGAGCATAGAAACGACATGCCTAGCGCACCAAACAAATAGATTAACAAAAGAGTCATATTTTTTATTTTATACGATTTCCTCTATCTTTCTACTTGTTTATTTGTCAGCACGCAATTTTACATGTGCACACATTGCCAATCTATACGGTAGGGGAAGAGTACCACACCACCGTCCACCTGACTCATCCATGAGACAAATTATTGCTTTTCTTTCATCTCTTTCTCCAGCTCCAGCAGGTAGCGGTCATAGTCAGAAAGGAACAGTTTGTCCTGCACGATTCGGTATTTCTCAAACTCAGTTTCAGCGTGCAGTTTGGCAATCTCAGCGGTCACACGGCCGGCATCTTTCAACAGGCCGTACTCAAACATTTCGATGAAAGAATTGAGGCGATTTTCCCAGTCCTCCATGGTCAGCGGTATTTTACGCAGCGCCATGTTTTCTGCAAAGTCGAGATACGCTGTCACCAGGCGGTTCAGCTGCATCATTTCCTCCGTGCTCAGGTAATTCTTAGCCACGCTGACATCGCTGCGAATGATTTTGCCATCCGGTGCAGCCTTCCAGGTAGTGAGCCCCATATGCGGCTTTTCGGCATCAGCGCGTTCCACAATCAGCTCGGCAGCGGTATGCCCGTGTACGGCGTAGTGCATCTTGTTCTGCACCGTTGCATAAAAACGACGTGTCGCCGCAGCCGTACGATCATAGTCTACGGCCGTGGCGTAAATATCCGTAATCTTCTGGTAGAAACGACGTTCGCTGGCGCGAATTTCGCGCACACGCTCCAGCTGCTCGTCAAAGTATTTATCGGAGAGATAGGTACCCTGCTTCAGGCGCTCATCATCCATCACCCATCCCTTGATGGTATATTCACGAGCGATGCCATTCACCCACTTTCGAAACTGCACCGCCCGCTCGGAGTTTACCTTGAAACCCACCGCTATGACGGCCTGTATTCCATAATGCAGAGCCCGGTAGTTTTTGCCGTCTGCGGCAGTTATCCGAAAATTTCGGATAACTGAATCCTCGCTCAATTCCGCATCTGCAAAAACCTTCTTCAGATGGTAATTAACGGTTCTTACATCCACACCGTACAATGCAGCCAACATCTTCTGTGTTAGCCATATATTCTCATCCTCATAGCGAATTTCAAATTGCTCGGCGGCCTTGCCCACACCGGCGATGTAGGTAAGGTATTCCGCAGCGGAACTGCGTATGGTGACTTGGTTTTTCACAGTATCAGTTATTGTTGTTTTTTCTGCCGTTAACGGAGTGCAACATTTCGAAAAAGCCGCCTCCCGGGGCTGCATTTCGGGAGGCGGCGAGAAGGTTGATCGGGGGTGGATTCAGCCCCGGTTGGAGGCGTGGAGCTCCTGGAGGGTACGAACCTCTGTCACCTTGTTCTTGCTGTGCAGGATGGCAGCGGCGCAGGCGCGGGCGCTGGAGATATCCGTGGCATAGGAGATACCGGTGCTGACGGCGGCGGCGCGGATGGCAACCTCGTCTGCGCGGGCATCATGAGAACCGGGGGTATTTACCACGAAGCAGATTTCGTTGTTCTTGATGCGGTCCACGATATTCGGGCGGCGACCCTCCCACACCTTGTAGGCGCGGTCACACTCGATACCATTCTGCAGGAGGTGAATCATCGTGCCCTTTGTGGCGCAGATGGTGAAACCGGCCTCCGCGATGTTGCGGGCCACTTCCAGAGCGGTATCCTTGTCGCGGTCGTTCACGGAGATGAATACCGTGCCCTCCGTAGGCAGCGGGTTGAATGCGGAAATCTGGCTCTTCAGGTAGGCAAGATCAGGGTCGGTATCCACACCCATCACCTCACCGGTGGAGTGCATCTCCGGCCCCAGCACCACGTCGATACCCGGGAAGCGGTTCCAGGGGAAGACGGCTTCCTTCACGGTGTAGTACGGCGGCACGACTTCCTTGGTGAAGCCAAGTTCGCTGAGCTTCATGCCGCTCATGACCTTGGCTGCCAGCTTGGCCAGCGGCACGCCGATGGACTTGGAGACGAAGGGAACGGTGCGGGAGGCACGCGGGTTCACCTCGATGACGTAGAGCTGCTCATCCTTGATGGCGAACTGGCAGTTCATGAGACCCTTCACGTTGAGTCTGGCGGCCAGTTCCTTGGCGGCGCGCATCATCTCCGCATGCATGGCGGGGGAGACGCGGTTCGGCGGAATCATGCAGGCGGAGTCACCGGAGTGGATACCGGCGGGCTCAACGTGCTGCATGATGGCACCCACTACACTCGTCTCGCCATCAGCGATGACATCCACGTCGATTTCCAGAGCATTTTCCAGGAAACGGTCTACCAGCACGGGGCGTTCGGGAGAGGCATCCACGGCTTCGCGCATGTAGGTGCGCAGTTCCTGCTCATCGTACACAATCATCATGGCGCGGCCACCCAGCACGAAAGAGGGACGCACCAGCACGGGGAAGCCGATGCGCTGAGCCACGGCCACGGCTTCTTCCTCGTTGGTGGCGGTGCCGGCCTCAGCCTGCTTGAGGCCGATTTCATCCAGCAGCGCAGAGAAATACTTGCGGTCTTCGGCCAGCTCAATGCTGCGGGGGCTGGTGCCGATGATAGGCACACCGCGCTCCTCCAGTGCAGCGGCGAGATTCAGCGGGGTCTGGCCGCCGAACTGGACGATGACGCCCTCCGGCTTCTCCTGGTCCACGATGTTGAGCACGTCTTCCAGGGTAAGCGGTTCAAAGTACAGCTTATCGGAGGTGTCGAAGTCGGTGGAAACTGTTTCCGGGTTGGAGTTGACCATGATGGTCTCATAGCCCAGCTCCTTGAGAGCAAAGGAGGCATGCACGCAGCAGTAGTCGAACTCAATACCCTGCCCGATTCGGTTCGGGCCGCCACCCAGAATCATAATCTTGCGGCGGTCGCTCGGGCGGGCTTCGTTCTGCTCACCGTAGGTGGAGTAGTAGTAGGGCGTGATAGCCTGGTACTCACCGGCGCAGGTATCCACCAGGCCGTAGATGGCGGTGATACCCTTGGCCTTGCGCTCAGCGCGGATGTCGTCCTCGCTGCAACCGCGAGCCAGTGCAATCTGGCGGTCGGAGAAACCGAGCTTCTTGGCCTCTGCGAGGTCGAGGGTAGCCAGCTGCATGCCGGCTTCTGCCAGCTGCTTGAGCTGATCCAGGAACCAGGGGTCAATGGCGGTCAGCTCTTCCACCTCCTCGATGGTGAAGCCGTTCACAAAAGCAGTCTGCAACCAGAAGATGCGGTCGGCATTCGGGGTGGCCAGCTTGTTGACAATTTCAGAGCGGCTGGGATTCACCGGGTCCTTGGCATCGAAACCGAAGCCCCAGCGGCCGGTCTCCAGAGAACGGAGGGCTTTCTGCAGGGATTCCTTGAACGTGCGGCCGATGCTCATGACCTCACCCACGCTCTTCATGGAGGTGGTCAGGCGCTCGTCTGCCTTCTTGAACTTCTCGAACGTGAAGCGGGGCACCTTGCACACCACATAGTCCACCGTGGGCTCAAACGCTGCCGGGGTGGTCTTCGTGATGTCGTTGCGCAGCTCATCCAGCGTGTAACCGACAGCGAGCTTGGCAGCAAACTTCGCAATGGGGAAACCGGTAGCCTTGGAAGCCAGCGCGGAGGAACGGCTCACACGCGGGTTCATCTCGATGATGACCTGGCGGCCGGTCTTGGGGTCTACGGCGAACTGGATGTTACTGCCGCCGGATTCCACGCCGATTTCGCGGATGATGTCGAAGGAAGCCTGGCGCAGCAGCGCGTATTCGCGTGCGGTGAGGGTCTGGGCGGGAGCCACGGTGATGGAGTCACCGGTGTGGATACCCATGGGGTCCAGGTTCTCAATGGAGCAGATGATGATGCAGTTGTCGTTGCGGTCACGCATCACCTCAATCTCAATCTCCTTCCATCCCAGCAGGGATTCTTCAATCAGCACCTCGCTCACCGGGGACAAATCCAGCCCGCGCAGCACGATTTCCTCAAACTCTGACTTGTTGTAGGCGATACCGCCGCCACTACCGCCCAGGGTGAACGCCGGGCGGATAATCATGGGATAACTGCCGATGACATTTTTGGCGATGTTCCAGGCCTCTTCCATGTTGTGGGCAACGCCGCTGGCGGGCACATCCAGGCCGATTTTGACCATGGCATCCTTGAAGCGCTGTCGGTCCTCACCTTTGTCGATAGCTTCGGCATTGGCGCCAATCATGCGCACACCGTACTTCTCTAACACGCCGCGGCGGTGCAGCTCCATGGCGCAGTTGAGTGCCGTCTGACCGCCGAGCGTTGGCAGCATGGCATCCGGACGCTCGCGGGCGATGATTTTCTCCACATATTCGGGAGTGATGGGCTCAATGTAGGTGCGTGGTGCCGTCTCCGGGTCCGTCATGATGGTGGCGGGGTTGGAGTTGACAAGTACAACCTCATATCCTTCCTCGCGAAGGGCCTTACAGGCCTGGGTGCCAGAGTAGTCAAATTCGCAACCCTGTCCGATCACGATGGGACCGGAGCCAACGACGAGAATCTTCTTGATAGACGTGTCTTTAGGCATGATTGGTGTAAACTTGCAGATATATGCCACAAAAGAGCCTAAATTGCAAGACTAATATGCAACTATCTGAGTTTTTTTACGTGTACCACAGCAGACTCAGTAGCTGTATAGTTTGCCGCCGCGCAGACGCATCCCCTGCTCGATGCGTCTCTGCATCAGCCTGCCCTGGCGGGAAGCCCGTCCCCGAGGAGAGCTGCTCTCGGCATAATCGCGATAGTACCACCCGGCTTTGACACGAGCCCAGTGCTCAAAAGGTTTATTGTGCTCTTCCGGGTAGATGCTCTGGAGATAGGGTAGCACCCCTTCCTCCTCCTGCCATTTGTCAGTAGAAAAGCTTCCGTTGTACAGTACCTCCAGCCGACCGTTCCACAGCCAGGGGTCGATGATGATGCACTGAGGCCATCTCACAGTGACCGGTGCCAGATAGACACAGTGATGCTCCGAGCCTTTGTTTCTGTCGCGTACGCAGCAACCGATACGGAAATACTCCAATCGGCGGCGCCTCAGCTCGCGGTACATATCATGCTGGTAGTGCCAGCAGAGTCCCCTTTCCCGCCAGGTAAAGATAGAGTTGACCATACGGTTATTCATCCAGGCCATGAAGAAAGGTTCATTGTATCGCGCGATGGCTACCCCGGCGCGGTAGGAAGTATCGGCCAGCCAGGTGGCCTCCTGCACGGCAGCCGGTGCATCACGCTGCTCCGGCGGCAGCAGCGCAAGCAAGCGCTCCGCCAGTACACAGCGTTCAGATACGATCTCCGGTGTATAGGCATAGTTGGCCGGCGGTGCAAACTGGCACGACACGAGCAAGAGGATGGCACAGATATATGCCGTTAGCAAACGAATGTCCACCATCGCTATCATCAGTAATTAGTCGGTGAACCGGGGTGCTCCTCCAACCCCCTGAGTATGTTATCATACATACGTTTATACTGAGATGAACGCCGGGTTTCCTCAAGCCAGTATCCCTGGTAGCTGCCATCCTCAGAGCGCAGTACGCTCCAATGCTCGATAGGCCAGTTATGACCCTCGGGATAGCAGACAGCCTGAATATCGCACACCGATGGTCTGTCTTTCCAGCGTCGCTGACTAAGCTCCGTCGCCTTATCCACCTTCAGACGGCCATTCCACATCCAGGCATCCAGCACCCAGCAGTGCGGCCAGGCAGCACCGGCGGCGGCGATGTAGAGGCAGTTATGCTCGGTCGCGAATCCTCCGTCGCGCACACAGCAGCCGAGACGGAAAAACTTCAGCGGGCGCCGCCGCAACTCACGGTACATATCATGCTGGTAGTGCCAGCAGAGTCCTCGATCCTGAAGCCGGGCATTGACCAGAGCATTACCTGCCCAACCGGGAAACCACGAACCGTTGATGCGGGAAATACCGGCTGCTGCCTTATAGGCCGTATCAGCCAGCCAGGCGGCCTCTGCCTGAGCAGCCTGTTGCGACTGCTGCGGCTGCGGCAGCAGAGCCAGCAGATTATCCTTGAGACTGGTGCGCTTGACCACGACGGCAGCCGTATACGGATACTGGATCTGCGCAGGATAGCATCCCGCCAGCAGAATAAGCATGAGTATGCTCAGCAGTTGTCCGACCCGGTATATCACGCCGCGGATTCTATCACAAAGCCTACCGCCATGCAAGGATGATGACATTCAGTTTCCCCGGTTTGCTGCGTTCTGCTATTCGATTCCCACCAACTCAAGTATGGCGATTTCAGGCCGACACCAGTAGCGAACAGGAATCTGACTCGTACCTATGCCGCGTGAGATATAGAGCGGTTTACCATCGATTGTCTGACGCCCGGCGCATTTCTTGCGGTCCACCTGATGATCTGGCATCCTGATAGCCCCGTAAAACGGCAGACATACCTGCCCACCATGCGTATGGCCGCTCAGTATCATCTCTACCCCCTCAGGGGCATGGTGTGCAATGGCCGGAGAGTGCGACAGCAGGATGTAGGGTATATCCGGGCGTGGCTGCGGGATGTTACCGGGATGCAGGAAGGTAAAGGCACACCGGGCTCCGGCGATATGGAGCCTGGCCCCTCCGATGCTCAACTCATGAACCTTGCCTTCCATCATCGGGATACCAAGTCGATGAAACATCGGTCTGAGATGCCGCCGCCCATACCAGTAATCATGATTTCCCCATACGGCAAAACAGGGAAGCTGCGTCAGAGGTTTCAAAATGCTTTCCAGCTTGTCCAGCGGCATGGTATCCTCTCTACCATTGACATAATCCCCCAGCAGCAGGACGACATCCGGTTTCTGCTCCAGCGTCTTCTCTACCACCCGACGGAGATACTCCTCCTCATCCGGTCGGGCATGCAAATCACTCAACACAGCCAGGCGAACCGACGTACCGGGCCAATCCGGTAGCGAGATGCGCTGATGTGTCACCTCAATATGGTGGCGCTCGACGAACAAAGCATACAGCACCTGCCCCACAATCAGCAGCAACAGGACGAGACGAACATACCAGCGCCAATACTTCATTCTAATATACCCCTCAAGATAATGTCAGGCTCACAGGCCAGAATCTCCTCTTCCTTGAACCTACATTCGCGTTTCAGATAATCACCGGGCACCATGGGAGCCGGTCCACCCCCCAGAATCGGAGCGATATCCTGCACCCATTCATTGACCAGCCCTTCCTCGAGAAAACGCCTCAGCAAGCGTCCACCACATTCCAGCAGCAGATTCACAATCCCATATCGGCTGTACAATTCCTCGAGCATCTTCTGAAAATCTGACACCTTTTCAATGATGACAGTTCGATCTGCATACTGATCGGTCAGCATCATGCAGTCTGCGGGAATACTGCGGCGGTCTTCCGTCAGCACGATTCGGTACGGTTGCAGCTTGCGAGGTGAGGGTGTTTGCAGCGGTGTACGCACTGTCAGCGCCGGGTCATCCATTCGCACCGTTCCACCGCCTACCAGGATGGCATCGCTCTCCAATCGCAGCTGGTGCGCATTGCGCAGAGCCTTGGGGCTCGATAACCATCTGTCATCTCTTCTAGTCATTCGCCCATCCATCGTCGTGGCGACTTTTGCCAATACCCAGGGTCGCTTATGCTTCACTGACCAGGCCCAAGAGCGTACCAGAATCTCACATACTTCACCACATACACCATGCTCCACATCGATACCATGCGCACGCAATAACTCATCGGCTCTTCCCCGATGGCGATCATCCGGATCTACGGCACCGTAAACCACCCTTCCTATTTCGACTTCGATGATGGCATCGGTACACGGAGGCGTTTTTCCATGACTCGAACACGGTTCAAGTGTGATGTATATCGTCGCTCCCTTTAATAAAGCCTTATTCCCCTTGCGAATGGCATTTGAAATAGCCAATCTCTCAGCATGCGGCTCTCCTGCCACCTCGTGATAACCTTCACCCAGCAGGATACCATCTCGAACAATAACGGCTCCTACCGGAGGATTGGGACTCGTTGTTCCCAATCCCTTGCGCGCAAGTTCTATCGCGCGCATCATCCACAGAACATCGTTATTTGGTGATAAATCATGCATAGACGTATTCTATCACGTGAGCTCTATCTGTCAAGCTCTGCACCCCTCCCCTCCCCTGCTCTGCCCGCTTCCGTGATAAGATGAATATAATAGAATTTGTAAATTCATCATCATCAGTCCGGTGAATAGAGTGAATAACTAGCTTTGTCAGATGAAAGTAAGACTGTTACATCTGTCGTAAAAAGTGAGTAACTCCGTTGATAAGAACAGTCAGCCCGGTGAATAAAAGTTATCCACCGGGCTATTGACAACTTATTGACATACTTATTCACCATTTTTTGTTAATAAAGTCATATTCCCCTCTGTATAAGTAACTTACATGTTCTAATACCTCATCCTCGGATAAAAAATCGTAGAAAAACACAAATGGTGCCATAAAGGGAATGGCCACATTATAGATAACGGTACCGGGCGCATCCACCAGAATAAGTGATGCTGTACTCAGCGCTTTTGTGCCGAAAGAAAGTGATTCCCCTTCCCCCTGGTCATAGATGTGGTACTGCCTGTCAGCTTTCTTGGCCTCTACCTCTGCTCGCACCGGATAGCTCTTCATCTGACCGACACCGGCAGATAAAATCTTTCCGTTTGACATCTCGTCTCTCAGTGTAGACAATGATGCATAACCATCTGTCCTCTGTAATACCTTAGCCGTTCCTGATGAGATACTTATGTATATTTCACTCTCCTTGTTGAAGATGATGGGCCTAGGCTTGTTATTCTGCGTCAGAAGAATGGTATCATGTATCAAGGGATACTCTTTTTTCAGCTGAACTCCCTGTGCCTTCAGGTACCATTGCCCATGATGACTATAGACGGCGGTTGGTCGTTCGATGTAAAAACCCCTGTGAACCCGAGCTTCGGATTCTATCTGTTTATGCAACTGCATATAGGCGCATGATGTCAACCATGACGCCGATAACAAGAGCATCAGTGCGACTGTCAGGCTTTTCTTCATGCTCTTAGTATATCATATTTATTTCCGAGGTCAATATAAACTTTTAAAAAATTGTATTTATGAAAAAAATATGATATTTCAGTTCACTTGATTGTTCCATGTGGAACAAAAAAATCGGATTTCACATAACTTGAAATCCGATTTTTGAATTCACCCCCCCTGCCCTACTATTAATCGTGTCGATTAGGATAATTCGGTACTATTGGCGGGAGCAAATGTGGTTGCCCCAATTTAATTTCCTGAATACGCTCCTTCCATATGTCAGATGTATTCTTGTATAAATTCATTTTTGATATATTGATGGCAATATCTGCACAATCAATGGCGCGTTTGAAGCAGAGTTTATAGGTGATACTCTGCTGATGATATGTTTCACGTGGAACAATCAGACGTTGATATGCTGCCTGTGCTTTTTGCAGAGCACGCTCAGCTGCGTCCGGTCTGTTATCCTTGACGAGAAGGCGTACTTGTAATGCACTCACAAGAATCTCGCAGAAATCATTGACTGCATCATCGTCCAGCTCTCCTCTGTTTGGGAGAGCAAGTTTTTTTGCTTGTTCAATTTCCTTCAACGTCGGAGCATCCGGTCGATTCAATAAGGAGCGCAGAACGAAGCTCTGGTATTCCCATCGATACAGAATGGCTCCACGTGAATCAAATTGTTTCACGTGAATAAAATTCTTATCATTGAAAATTTCTTTTACGACGCTATCCCAGGATGAACCTGCGCACAGTGATGATGTCAGCCATGATAATTTGGAACAGACATATTCAAACGAATCACTCGGCTTGATGTTGTGGACGATGCAATCTTCCTCTGCACGAGTGGTAGCATGTAGAAATGAATCCGTCGCGTTCTTGTAATCTTTTCTTTTGAACAGAAGATGCCCCAGAAGTTGGTGAGCTACAGAAGAGTCGATACCAGTTACGGCTATTCCGGCAGAATGCAGTACATCGTCGGTAACAGATTCAGCGTTTTCTTCAATAGCAGCTTTGACGTAATGTACCAGGGGATGAGATGGATGCGATAGAAGAAGAGTTTCTACGTGTTCGCGGGCTTTACGCTGATAATCGGTAGGATGTCCATCGGTGGTAAATCCATTGTCAGAATAATGATATAGGAGAGCAGCCCAACATCCTGAGAGGACATCCGCTCTGTATCGTTGAGATCTTTTTCTGAACGATTCAGCTGCACCGGCAATATCACCCTCTGAAAGCTGAAGAAATTTTTCCACGTAGAAAAGTTCGGGGGGTGTTAGAGATATTTCATCACGGTTGATGAGATGCTCAATGCGTCGGAGCAGTGTAGACTTGTCAGTAGCATTCGATTCCTCGAACAAAAGCAGACTACAGTATGCTAGTATCGACTCTTTGTTTGTTTCAATCGCCCTATATATATACGCGCGCGCGCGCGTAGAGTAACCCATGAGCAAATCCTGAATACCCAGATTGATATATGTTGATAATTCCTGCGAATCACTAGCCAGAGTGATAGGAGCCAACGGCATTTCATTCTGTTGTGCAGCAGAAGAGGGCAGGGCAGGGGGATGTTCTGCTGAAGTATTTTCCCCATGAAGCGGCTCTGCGCCGCCAGCTAATATAGCTGAAGCGGCGCAGAGAATGACAAGCTTTTGTTCCATGTGGAACAGCTGTTTTGTGTTCATATTTACATTCTTTCAGGCATAGTGATACCGAAGAGGCCCATACCATGTTTAAGCACAGAAGCGGTCAGGTCACAGAGTGCCAGACGCGTTTCACGTGTAGCACCCTCACTCTTCAGAACGGGGCAGGCCTCATAGAAACTGTGGAAGGCACGGGCCAAATCATACAGGTAGGAAGCCAGCAGATTGGGTCGACAATCATCGAGTGTTGAGGGTACTACTTCACCGTATCTGACCAGCATACGAGCCAGATGAATCTCTGCATCATCTTTTAATGTAAGAGATTGAGGCTTAATGAATTGTGTATCAATTTTACGGAAGATGGAACGTACCCGAACGTAGGAATTCTGGAGATAGGGAGCGGTATCGCCGGTGAGGGCGAGCATCTTATCCCAGTCGAAAATGTAGTCGCTCATACGGTTCTGAGAGAGCTCCGCAAACTTGATCGCGCCTATACCAACGGCCTGAGAAACGGCTGCTTTTTCGTCCTCCGGCATATCCGGGCTCTTTTCTTCAATAACCTTGGCTGCGCGAGTCACGGCCTCATCGATGACGTCCTGAAGGCTCACGGTATCGCCGGATCGGGTCTTGAAGGGGCGTCTGTCCTTGCCGAGAATCGAGCCGAAAGCAACGTGGCGGAAGTCACCGCTCACGCCACGCATGCGCTCGATGTCGAATATCTGCTTGAAGTGTTTTTCCTGCGGGGCACCCACCACGTACCAGATGGAATCAGCGTTGAAATGAGTGGTGCGATAATCGAGCGTGGCGAGGTCGGTCGTGGCATAGAGGAAGCCGCCATCGGCCTTGCGAATGATAGCCGGCACAGGTACCCATTCGCCATCTTTCTGCACGAGGAAGGGGTCATTCTGCGGCTTGTGGAAACCATCGGAGAAGACGCAGATAGCCCCGTCACTTTCACGGGCAATACCCTTCTCAATGAGGTCTTCCACCAGCGGGGCAAGGGCGTCATTATAGGCACTTTCGCCCAACCAGTAATCAAATGATATATCCAGTTGATTGTAAATCTTTTCCAGACCAATCTTCGTGACTTCGATACAGTGTTTCCAGATGCTCAGATTCTCCTCGTCACCACTCTGCAGTTTGACCAGTTCAGCCTTGCAGACAGGGAGCAGGGAAGCGTCTTCCTTGCAGCGGGTGTTCACCTCTTTGTAGACTGCCAGCAGTGCTTCGATGGGATCTTTGGCCAGCTCTTCCTGGTTCAGGATATTTTTCCATCCCCAGAGAATCATGCCAAACTGAGTACCCCAGTCGCCGATATGGTTATCAGTAATAACCGTGTGACCGAGGAAGCGGGCGAGGCGTCCGAGGGTATCACCAATGATGGTGGAGCGGATGTGCCCCACATGCATGGGCTTGGCCACATTCGGGGCAGAGAAGTCGATGACCAGTGTTTTGGGTTGCTCCGTGAGGGCGACGCCCAGGCGCTCATCATTCATCATCGCCTCTGTCATTCGGGCGAAGAAATCAGGCCGGATGCGGAAATTAATGAAGCCTGGACCGGCAATTTCGAGTGTGGCAGCTTCGGAGTCACCGAAAGCTTCCACCACCTGTGTAGCCAACGCACGGGGATTGGTGCGTACCTGTTTGGCCAGCATCATGGCGGCATTGCTCTGGTAGTCACCAAAGCGTAAATCCTGTGACGGCGTCACAGCCGGAGTAAAGCCTTCAGGCAGCGCGTCACCCAATACGGTGCTGAGAGCTGCCGACAGTTGTTTCGTTAATATCTGTGGTATCGTCATGTGTCTGGGGCTTTTATACACATTTATCGTCATTTTGTCAATTGATATCAGGAAGCAAAGCATGTATATGCCTGACTCAGAGTGTGAGAAATCATATGAAAAATCGGGTTGTTCCACGTGGAACATATATCATCCATCAGTTATGGATATGACTCTAATATAGACTTGTCAGGAAAGGAGGAGTGTGCTATATATACAGACGGCTGCTGTGCTCGTGACGCGTGGTTCAAAAGGCCCGGACCGATGTAAATAGAACAGGGGCATCAAGTACGAGGGGTAACATGTTCCGTCCTAAGGATACCTCAGAAGACCCCCACTCCGCACCCACCTGAATTAAGGGAACGTGGCTTCTCTTCCACTGACGGCACAGCGGTCATTTTTATTGGCTGTATAGAATATGTGACTTGACTTTTGGGGTCTGAACATAGACAATATGTCCGTTATATTATATGAATACGGCCAAGTATTATTACCTGAATGAAGAAAATAAGCCGCAGGGTCCCTTTACACTGGAACAGCTGGCAGCATTGAAGATTTCCGGTGCCATTAATGAGAAGACGAAGGTAGCCACAGCCGGAGACATGAGCTGGAAACCACTGGAAGAGCAGGGGTGGATGAAAGAGGGCACGATACCTGTCAATCAGGACTCATCGCGTGTACCTATTACGGCCGGTGTGGGAGTAGAACCCGGGCATTGCCCCAGGTGCAGAACCGAAATCAAGGGTTGGTCGGTTCCGGTTCATTGCGCGGGCTGCGGTTACCAGCTGAGACCTTCACGGGATACATTCTGGTCGAGCATGCTGTATGCCGGGAAACGTCTTTTTTCTCTTCGCGGGCGTGCTACGCGCATGCAGTACTGGGCATTCTGCGTCGGCATGATACCTGTCATGTTCTTATGGTTTATTCTGATGATTGGCGGAATCTCCTTTATCGCCTACAACGCTGATAAGGAGAATATGGCCGATTTCATCACAAATATCGGCGTATACTGTTCGATTATCTACCTGATTATGCTGCTACCCTTCATGTGTCTGTATGGGCGGCGCTGCCATGACCTGGGTCTGTCATCCGTGTGGTCGATCTTGTATACTCTTTGTTGTCTGGTATCTGTCGTATCGTATTTTCCCATGCTGGGGCAAGCGACCGATTTCACCGTTAAACAGACGCTGAAAGAGCAGACTGCTTTCGAGGAAAAGATGGCAGTGATAGAGGAGAAGGCAGAGGCTGCTGCCAATGAGGCACGTGATAGGGGAGATGAAGAAAAGGTGGAGGAAATCATTGAGGAAATTTCGGCATACAGAGATGAACAGGAAAAGCTGATTGATCAGAAAATATCTCTCATGCTGAATGAAGAATTACAGCGTCAGATGATGAGTTTTAGTCCGAATGTCGTCATCTTCATCGTGACTTCACTTATAGCTACGCTGGGTAGTATCTTTGTGTTCGTCATCGGATTCATTGACAGCAGTCGTGGGCCTAACAAGTACGGTCCCAGCATCAAATATCCCCGAGGATAACCCTCCATCATGACAGCCTCTCTGCCTGATTGTACTTCTTCTGCTACCCGCTGGTACAGCCCGCGGGGCAGGGCAGGGAGGATGGAATTCTGGTGTTGGCTGATGGGGCTGCCGGTGCTGGTGACGGTGGTATTATTCCTGTTGACTGTGGGGGGAGTGGTAGCCGGTTTTGCCTGCGCCGGGAGAGCATCCGGGTATATTACAGCCTTACTGACGGTGTATTCAGTCGTGGTAGCGGGTGTTTGCCTGCTTCCCTTTTTTCTGATGCTGTGTCGTCGTTTACGTGATGCCGGTCTGAAGCCTCGGTGGTCCTGGGATTTTCTTGCCTTACTGCTGGTGAATCTGGGGCTGGGAGTTTACCTGATATTCCCGCCGGTGATATCAGCTCTGCACGAGGCGTTGCCCATCACGGAGCAGATAGATGCTGAGAAGATTCGTCTGCACCGGGAGTATCCGGAGGATGATAACGCTCGCCGCCGGGCTCTGGCTGACCTGAAGCTGAGAGAGCAGCAGGAGCTGAGCCGGATGGTGCAGCAGGTAAGTGGGCGAGCATGGGAGCATCAGCAGACAGCCCTGTTCTGCCTGGAAATCCTGACCAAATCGAATGTCATCCTGCTCTGTCTTCTTCTGATTCCCGGTTTCCTGCCGACACGCCTCAACACTTCAGAACAAATACCGAACTCTTCATCATGAAATACTATTATCTGGACAAAGAACGCAAGATATGCGGTCCCTACAGTGTACACCAGATGTGTGCTCTCTTGCTCAGCGGTACAATCAATCAGGATACTCTCTGTGCCGCCGCCGGTCAGCAGAACTGGAGACCTGTCTCTGAGCAGGAGTGGTTGCAGCAGGCCGGTTCTCCGCAAGCGGCAGATACCTTCATAAGCGGAAAGATGGGTTGCTGCTCCGGGTGCGGGGCAGAGCAGGTGGGTTACAGACTTGAGCCTTCCTGCCCCTCCTGTGGTGCAGTGCAGGCGGCTCGAAAAAGTTCCATGTGGAGCTTTTTCTGTCTGGCTCTTCGGCGGCTGCTGAGCTTCCATGGGCGCAGTCAGCGCAAGGAGTACTGGGCGTATGTTCTCTTCAGCGTGATTTTCATCACCATACTGATGATACTCTCGTTTGTGGCCGCCGTGGCGATTTACAAACCTCTGCCTGTCCAGGTGCCTGAGATGGTGTTGGAGTGGATGGTGATCAGCTCCGTGTTCAGTGCTGTGGTGAGCCTGTTCATCTACCCGCTTTTTATCCGACGACTGCATGACATAGGGCTGAGCGGCTGGTGGGCGCTCATTCCCTTTGCTTTCGGCATCTATGGCAGTGTGTCGATGGGGTACATGTTTACCCATATGAACATGGCTCCGGCAGATTGTCAGGTCAGCTGCACAGATGAGACGATGAGCCTGGATGATTACCGTCGTCTGCACCCGGAAATGCAACTGCCGGAAGGGCAGGGCGAGATCAGAATCGTACGCCGAAAGATAGTGAAAAAAAATCATTTCTCCCCATCCGAATTTCAGCAAAAATCGATGATGATGAAGTATCCCTTCGGCATGTCACCACATGCCATGATGGTGACGGATATCATGAGGTATCTTTCCTATATCGTCTCGATAGCTGTCTTCATCGTCGTCTGCATCGACAGCCAGCGAGGCGCGAACAAATACGGCCCCTCCTCCAAATATCCCCATGGTTGACGCATGAATTACTATTACCTGAATCAGTACAGGCAGCCCGTGGGGCCGCTGACGGAGGAGCAGTTGAAAAACGCTGTCCGCCGCGAGGGCTTACTGCCGGATACTCCGGTGATAGAAGAGCAGGGCAGCGAGTGGGTACGGCTGGATAGTCTGCCGACGATGGCTGAGGAGTTGGCAGCGATAGAAAACAGCTCGCTGGGCGCCTGCCCGTATTGCGGGAAGGACATCACGGGTTTTCAGATGCCGGCTGTCTGCCCTCATTGCGGTGAAGCCATAGCGCTTCCGATGGAAGATCGGGAGAGTCTGTGGAGGCATTTTCTCTTTTCCATGAAAAAAAGCTTCACCCTGCGCGGGCGTGCCACGCGCATGGAGTACTGGAGCTTCGTCTTGTTCCAGAATGTTATTTTATCGCTGATATATTCCTTTATCGGGATATTTATTCCGGTTATCATGGTAAAATATCATCCTACGGAGGAGAATTGGGAGGAGTATCTGTCGGTTATCTCGGTGATGCTTTTCCTGTATTTGCTTCCGGCGCTGCTGCTGATGGTACCGTATGTGAGTGTCTCTGTACGCCGTCTGCATGATATCGGAGCTACCGGGCGGTGGATACCGCTGGGAATCCTGAGTTTTTTCGTGCCGTTGAGTGTCTTGCTTTTTCCCGCTCTGGCTGAGGATGAATCCGCCTTCATCGTGGCCTACGCCCTCCTGTGCCTGGTACCCATCGGCGTGAGCTGCCGCATCATTATTTCCCACTTCCAGGACACCCAACGCGGCGGCAACGCCTACGGACCTTCCTCTAAGTACCCCCGATGAAGATTTCATGCCCGTACTGTAACACCCTGCATGGTGTGGAAGAAAAATACTGTTCCGTCTGCGGGCGGGCACAGGCTGTGCCTGTGAGCAGAATCCGGGACTGTATGCTTCTTGCTCTGCGGCGGGTGTTCCAGTTTCGTGGTCGCTCCTGTCGCAATGAATATTGGGTCTGGTGGGGGATGGTACTGATGGTGTTTATTTTCTTTAACTTCGTGGATACGACGCACCGATGTTTTCCGACATTGATACCTTATCCGCATGTGGTAGGAATCATCTGTGTGGTAACAATGTTGATTATCATTCCGCTGCTCTCCGGCAGTGTGGTGGTGCGGCGTCTGCATGATGTGGGGTGGAGCGACCGATGGGTTTTATTGTTGCTGGCCATACCCTGTTTCCATACGCTGTTATATCTTCTTCACAAGACAGGCACCGTGGAAGTAGTGCAGCCCCTGTTCAATGTTATTTTCCCGGTAACATTCATCTTATTGCCTCCCCTGAATGTGGTGTTCCTGTTGATATTGGGGTGCATCGACAGCCAAAAAGGTAGAAATCAACATGGCTCATCCCTTAAATATCCCTCCGAATGAAGAATCCTGACACAGAACCCATTTTTGTACTGGGTCCCACCGGCAGCGGCAAGAGTGCGGCGGCGGTAGAGCTGGCGGAAAAGCTGGGCAATGCCGAAATCATCAGCGCAGATGCTTACCAGGTCTACCGCGGCATGCCCATCATCACCGCTGCGCCCACGCAGGAGGAATTGTCCCGCATCCCCCACCATCTGGTGGGCTTTCTGAATCCCACGGAGGAGAACGATGCCGCCACGCATGCCCGGCGGGCAGGGGAGTGCATCCGGCGCTTGCAGGAAGCCGGGAAACGCCCCATCATCACCGGTGGTTCCGGCTTGTACGTCAAATTCATTTCCCACGGCATATCCCCGGCACCGCCGAGCGACCCGGTACTGCGGGCAGAGCTGAGCAAGCTGCCGCCGGAGGAGTTGGTGCGCCGCCTGCAGGAGGCTGACCCGGAGGGGGCCGCCGCCACGAATTTGCAGAACCCGCGCTACGTGGAGCGCAATCTGGAGATAGTCCTGCTGGGCGGGAAACCACTTTCCTACTGGCGCAACAACTGGCAGCAGCCCATTGGCAGAGGATACGTCATCACCCGCTCTGTGGAAGAGTTGGATGCCCGCATAGCCGCCCGAGCCGAGCGCATGTTGCAGGAGGGAGCCATTGAGGAAGTGGCCGCCCTCGACCCCGCTACCCTCTCCCCGACTGCTGCGAAAACCCTGGGTCTTCCCCAGGTGTTGGAGCACCTGGCCGGGCGCATTTCCCGCGCCGATTTAGCCGCTGCCATTGCTTTGGCCACGCGTCAGTACGCCAAGCGCCAGCGCACCTGGCTGCGCCGCGAGAAGTGGCTTACTCCCGTGGCAGATGCCACCACACTACTGCAACAATGCAACTGACGAGCTAAGATTGTACCGTCCCGCCGCACTTCCCTATTCTACATTCTGAAATCTTCATTCTGCATTCTTCCTGCCCTCCCCCGGGCACTCGCAGCGCGGCTCTCTCATTTCTTGCTTTTTTTCGTTTCCGCTGCATGATAGGTACATCCCGGCGGCATTGGTGCCGCCGGGTCAGGTGACGGGAAAGCACCTCGCTCCTTTCCCTATTTATATCAGAGATAAAAAATGACTACTACTATGTCATGCGCCGTCGGCGGTGCTGCTCTCAGCACCGGGTCTTCTTCTTCCACCGCTAACCCCTCCGCTGCCGCGCTGCCCACCCGCACCCGCATCGTCACGGAGCTTGCTTCCGGCGGCACTCCGCTGGAGCTCCAGCCCTCCTCCGGCGGCA
>JAFQSQ010000060.1 GCA_017409465.1 Akkermansia sp.
CTCACCTATGCGACAGTCTCGCCGTTTTTACCGGGTGGCTTCCGCACCTTCTTCCGCACCCGCTAACCGCGCCCGTATCCCCTGCGTTTCAAGGCTTTTCACCCCTCTTTCATCCCTCCTCACCTCTCCCGCCGGGAATCACCATCGTCCTTTTGACTTCGTACTTCCCTACAACTTTCCATCGACCAATCAATCTTTCATTGCCGGAACAATAATCTGCTGGTGGTGATATGATTACCGATGGCTGCCGGGTGAATGGGAAAATCCCCCCGGCGGTTTGCAAGTCCGTCAGGGGGATGGAAGAGAAGCCGGGATAATACTTACTTCATCGGCTCGATTGTCACCGGAACGTTGATTTCCGGCAGACCATCCGCCTTCACCGTGACGGTGGCGGTGCCGCTTTCGCCGCGCTTGCCACGCACCACAGCCAGAATTCGACCGTTGAAGAAGCGTTGGTTCTTGTCCTGCATGCTGGTCCAGTCGGTCGGGTCGCCATTGCAGAAACCGGCCAGCTCTGCCGGGCCTTCGATACTGAAGCTGACCTTTCGGCTATCGGTGGGAACCACGTTGCCGGCAGCATCTGTCAGGGCGAGCGCGACTGAAGAGATATCATAGCCATCCCCGGTAATGGCAGAGCGATCAGGTGTTGCCTGAACGGCGGCGGCATTACCGGTAGTCACGCGTTTGGCGGTGACCCAGTGTTTACCGTTCTTCTTGACCACCACTTCCACGGTGCCGGGTTCGTAGACCACATCCTCCCAGGTGAAGCGATACTGATTCTTACTCACCACGAGGGACTTATCCTTTTGTGTGAAGGTGGGACCCTGACCGCGTTTGCGGACACCCTGGCTCTTGCCGTTGACAAAGAGCTCGGCCTCGTCGCCGGAGGTGAACACCATGACAGGGGTCTTCTGCCCCTCGCGACCGGGCCAGTTCCAGTGGGGCAGGATGTGCGCCTGAGCCTTGTCCGGGTTCCACTGGCTCTGGTAGAGGTAGTAGATATCCTTCGGGAAACCGGCCAGGTCGATGATACCGAAGTAGGAGCTGCGGGCGATGGCCTTGCTGCCCATGGCTTCGTATTCGCGCATGATGGCCTCGCGCTCTGCCTGGGGCAGGTGCTTGAGGTTGTTTTCAATCGTGGCATCCTGGTTGTAGGGAGTCGGCTCGCCGATGTAGTCGAACCCGGTCCAGACGTATTCACCCGCTAAATCGGGGGCTTTGGTATGAGCATGCAGCTCTATATCCGGGCAGGAGCCCCAGTGGGTACTGGCAAGCCCGTAGGCACTTACCTGGTGAGGTACGGCACCGGGCTGGAAGTAACCGCCGCCAACTTTCCAGCTTAACGGGAAGTTGTAGGTGTCACGAGTACCGACGCAGGAGCACGTCTCCGAGCCATAGTAGGGCATTTCCGGGTGCCTGGTGCGGAACTTGGCATAGATATGAGGCTTGTAGTTGAAACCATACAGATCCACAGTGTCGGCGAAGCCATTGGTATAGGCTGACTGGTCATTACATCCCACGGTATAGGGGCGAGTGACATCGTACTTGCGAATTTCATCGCGCAGGGCGTAGGCGATGCGGAAGTTCATCTCATTGACTTTTTGCGCATGACTTACAGCCTCGTCCAACTCTTTCTGTGTTTTATATGTGTTGTCCTTATTAGCACGGATTGTTTCAATATTCCGCATGGTCTGCTCCGGCACTTCGTTGCCTCCGCTCCAGGCGATGATAGAGGGGTGGTTGCGGTCGCGTTGCATGAAGTTCTGCACATCTTTCTGCCACCATTCATCCCAGTAGAGGTGGTAACCGTTTACCTTGTCATATTTCTGGCGTTTCCAGATATCGAACAGCTCATCGATGACAAGTATACCGTGCTTGTCGCACAGGTCGAGCACCTCCGGGGCAGGCGGATTGTGGGTCATGCGGATGGAGTTGCAGCCCATTTCCTTGAGCATTTCAATCTTGCGCTCGTAGGCGCGGGTGTTGAATGCCGCACCGAGGGCTCCGAGGTCGTGGTGTTCGCATACGCCCTTGATTCTTACCTTGTTGCCATTGAGATAGAACCCGTCCTTGCGCCATTCGGCTGTACGCACGCCGAATACTGTCTCCTTGTTATCAATCTCTTTCCCATTCATCAGCACAGATGTTTGCAGCTTGTAGAGATTGGGGGATTCGCAGCTCCAGAGACGAGGGCTGGGCAGGTGAATTTCCTGCTCTACGGAAGCTTCCGTACCGGGCGCAAGCGTGATGGTGGCTGGAACGGCAGCGGCGCCTTCGACGCTCTGCATCACCGTCACCTCGGCTGCTTCATGTCCGGTGTTCGTCACAGTTGTCTGTACTTTCACCGTAGCATTATCCGCAGTGACGGAGGGGGTGGTTACATAGGTGGGCCACTGGGTCAGGTGTACGGGACCGGTCTTTTCCAGCCACACATGGCGGTAGATACCGGCTCCGGGATACCAGCGCGTGGAAAGCGGCAGATTGCTGGCCATGACGGCCACCAGATTTTTCTCTCCGGCTTTCAGGAATGGCGTGATATCTACGCGGAACGAGTTATACCCATACGCCCACTCTCCGGCTTTCTGCCCGTTGACATAGATCTGCGGGCGCGACATCACTCCGTCAAAATCCAGATACCAGCGGTTCTTTTCGGCGTCAAAATCGGCGGGAACGTCAAAATGCTTACGGTACCAGCCCCAGCCATTCCACGGCAGCTTACCTGTTTCGTTCGGCTCACTTTCCAGGAACGGACTTTCAATGGCCCAGTCGTGTGGCAGCTGTACCGTCTTGTAGCCCTCCTCTGAGGCGTCGACTCGCGCATGAGTGAGAGCCCCGGCGCCACGCTTCACCTTGAGCTGTTTATCATTTGTGCCGGTAAAGAGAACTTCGCGAATGCTCGCCCAGGTGCGAGCGTCCGTGCCGCCGTTTACGCTGATGGTGATCTGTTTTACCTCTGTCGGCTCAGGCAGCATGATGAAGCTGGCAGCCTGTCCGCCGTTATTGAAGCTGAAGTCACAGTCCTTGGTGGAATCCTGGCAGCTGACTTTGATATTGATGTCAAAATAATTCGGCCTTTCCCAGTACACCATGAACAACTTTACCGGCTCGGTAAAACCGGGCGCAATCTTAAGCACATTGCCGCTTGACGGGCTGGGGGCACACCAGCGGGTGTCCAGCTTGCCATCGATAGCGTTAGATGCAGGATGCCCGCCCTGATATCCGTTACACCAGGTTGGTGATCCGGCTTCTGCCGGATCCTCGCTTCCAAAATACTTGAACTTCCAGTCGAAGTCAAACGTCTCTCGCTCGCCGGCCTGCGCCGCAGCTATGCCGAGAGCAATGAGCGGCAATATATGTCGTGCATTCATAATGATAAAGAATTATCCGCGCCATGCGGATGAATTTGTATCACACTATCATATTCAAACTGATGTGGCAAGCGGAAAAGTGATGATAGCTGATACCGGATGTTGCAATGTCTTGAAAATGCGCAAGGAAGCAGCGCCTCTTTTTTTTGCTTCCGGTTCAGATGCTATCAAATGGTTTTGAGGGTAGCAATTCATGTCTGTCGGTGCAGGCTGTAAGGTCGGTGTCATGCTGATATTGTTCCGGCAATGAAAGATTGATCGGTCGATGGGAAGTTGTAGGGAAGTACGATTGACGAATGACCCGTCTCCGCCGAAGGCTTCGCCGTGGCAAGCGACTTACGAATTCAACGTTCGCTGCGCTGCGCGCAGATGGTTTCAACTAACGCTAAGCGTTCTTCATCGTTCATCATGCGAGCAGAGCGAGCGGAATGTTGAGCCCGTATGGGCGGCATAATCGTAGCGAGGCCCGTCAGGGCCTCGTAGAAGACA
>JAFQSQ010000037.1 GCA_017409465.1 Akkermansia sp.
GGGAAGTACGAAGTCAAAAGGACGATGGACAAGGTACAGAATTCCGCTCGCTCTGCTCGCATGATGAACGATGAAGGACGCTTAGCGTTAGTTGAAACCATCTGCGCGCAGCGCAGCGAACTTTTCATTCGTACTTCGTCATTCGTCAATCCACGTGTCCCCAATCTTTGGGACACGTATGGTGTGTGGGGCTATTGGCTTGACAAATATCAACGGGGAAGCTAGCATAGAACCATATGAAACTGGTGAGCTGGAATGTGAACGGAATTCGTGCCACTCTGGGTAAGGGGCTGGCCGAAAAAATGGATGCCCTGCAGCCGGATGTGCTTTGCCTCCAGGAGGTTAAGGCGCGGCCGGAGCAGGTGAGTGACCTCTGGTTGGCATCGTGGCCTTATTCTCTGTGGAATCCGGCAGAGAGAGCCGGCTACTCCGGGGTGCTGATCTTGTCCCGTGTGAAGCCGCTGAGCACATCGCTGGGTATCGGTGTGCCGGAGCACGATAAGGAGGGCCGGGTGGCAACGATGGAGTTCGATACGTTTTATCTGGTGAACTGCTACACGCCCAATTCGCAGAATGAACTCGCGCGCCTGCCGTACCGTCAGGAGTGGGATGCCGCGTTCCGTGCCTATGTCAGCAAGCTGGCGGAGACGAAGCCGGTCGTTTTCTGTGGCGATCTCAATGTGGCGCATGAGGAGATTGACCTGGCTCGCCCGGCAGCCAATCATTTCAGCGCCGGTTTCTCCGATGAGGAGCGTGCCGGCTTCACGGAGTTGTTGGGTGCCGGCTTCATCGACACCTTCCGCACGCTGTATCCCGACCGGCGCGATGCTTATTCCTGGTGGAGTTTCCGAGGCGGAGCCCGTGCCAGGAACGTGGGGTGGCGCATTGATTACTTTTGCGTGTCAGACAGCCTGCGAAGCCGAATCTCGGGCGCTGAGATTCACGCGGATATCACCGGGTCTGACCACTGCCCGGTGTCGCTGGAAATAAACGCATAAAAGATTCTGAATAAAAGCGAGGCGGCGGTTCCTGTGAGGAGCCGCCGCCTGCTTATGGAATGTTGCAGCAGAATCTTATTCGCTCTGCAGGGCTTCTTCTGCCAGCATGCGGCAGGAGCGCAGATCCAGCTTGCCGGTGGGCAGGGTGGGAATGGCTTCCACGGGAACCACATACTTGGGCGCCCAGAGGTTCGGGATGTTGTGGGAGGCCAGAGCTGCACGAATTTCGGCCAGAATGGCTTTTTCCTCCGAGGAACGCTGGTGCTGCGGCAGGGCAGAGAGGAGGACGAGAGCCTCACCCTTCTGCTCATCGGAGATACCGGTCACGGCAATCTGTACTCCTTCCTCAGCAGCGGGGTCAATGTGGAGTGCCTCGCAAATGGCCTGCTCCACGCCTTCGTGGGGTACCATCTCACCGCCCACTTTGGAGAAGCGGGAGAGACGCCCACCCAGGGTGATGAAGCCATTGAGATCCACGGAGCCGATGTCGCCGGTTTTGAACCAGCCATCGCGGAACAGCTCGGCGTTCATCTCTTCCTTGCCGACGTAACCGTTGAAGATGTTGGCACCCTTGAGCCAGATCATGCCTCGCTCAGACAGAGGAACTTCGCGGGTGTCATCATCCAGATCGGTCACGCGCACAGCGATACCGGGAAGCGGTGCGCCGATACTGCGCTTCACGGTGCCGGGTACGTAGAAGGCAGACCCGGGCACTGCCGGTGCATCCACCATGTTCACTGAGCAGACGGGAGCAGCCTCAGTCAGGCCGTAGCCCTCCAGCAGCTCGACGCCAAAGCGTTCCTTGAACTCGCGCTCCACATCCGGCTGCAGCTTCTCTGCACCCACGATGAAGCTACGTACGCTCTTGAAGGTGTCTGCCTTGGCGCGGCGCAGCATGGCGCGGGCAAAGGTGGGAGTGGAGCATACGAGCGTGATGCCGTACTTCTCTATCAAATCGCAGAGGCTGCGGGCATCTGTCGGGTTCGGGTACGACACTACAGGATAGCCGGTCAGCATCGGCAGGAACATGGTCACGGTCACGCCGAAGCTGTGGAAGATGGGCAGGCTGCCCAGGAATACCTCATTCTGTAAATCGAGTCGGCTGGCGCACTGAGCCACGTTGGCCAGTATCATACGGTGGGTCAGTACCACACCCTTCGGCTCGCCGGAGGAGCCGCTGGTGAAGAGCATCACGCATTCATCATTGTTGCGGCGGGCATCAGTGTCGAAGCGCTTGCAGATGAAGTTTGCCGGCGCCATCTTGGCCATCAGCACGTTGGCGATGAGCTTCTTCTTGTCCAGTCCGCCCAGCAGGTCTTCCACATAGATGCACTGCTCATGCGGCGGCCAGGGGAAAGCTTCCAGCTTCTGGCGGAACTTGCGGGCTGTGATGAAGGTCTTCAACCCGGCCTGGCGCACGGTGCTCTCAAAGGCTGCCTTGGAGGAGGCGTAGTTGATGAGGACGGGAGTCACTCCGGCCAGCATGCAGGAAAGTGTGCCAATCACACCGCCGGCACCGGGCGGCAGGATGACACCCACGCGTGCCTCACCGCGCTTCTTCAGCATGGGAGCCACGGTCATGGCTACACCCAGAGCCTTGAAGAACGGAAGTTCCGCGCCGGTCATGCCGTCGATGATATTCACCTTGCCATTGGCGCGCATGCTCCTGACTACGGCAGAGGTCACGGAGCCGCAGAGCTGCGGGCAGGCGCCGAAGAGTTCGGCTCCCTTGCTCATCCAGGCTGACAGCACACGCTCGCCGGTGCGGGGGCCGGGGTGCAGCTGCGGCAGGATGCACAGCTCCTCGCGGCAGGGCTGGCTGTTGTCATCACGGAATAATCCGTTCAGATTTTCCGTGTAATAGCCCAGGAACACGGGGATGGGGGAGATGTGCAGGCTGCCCACGGCAGAAAGGAAGGGAGAGGGCACATCTGCCAGTGTGCCGCGGCACTTGGCCACCTGTCCCGGCAGGAATACCACGCTCTTGCCCTCAGCCATACGATCCAGAATCTGTTCACGAACGCGGCGGGAGGTCGTGTTGCGGAAATCAAAGTATTCGATGTCTACCTTCTTCTTCTTCAGGTAGTCCATAATCTCCGGCGCGGGTGGGAACGTGGAGTCCACCAGGTAGCATACCTGATCATTCAGAAGATGGTGGAGCGCTTTGCCCGCCGCTACGCTCAGGCGGTTGGGCATGTAGAATGCCGGGCTTTTAACGTTTTCCTGCCCGCTGACGGTCAGCGGGTTGTTCAACACGGGGAGAATAGCCATAAAATTGTGTAGTAAGTTTCTTCTGGTCAGTGGGTTCGCAGAAAAAGCCACCCGCTCATAGTCAAGCGGGTGGCTTTTTTTACCCGCAGGTATATTGTAACATATAACCTGCTGTTTTTTCCAGTAAATTCTTACTGTGAGGGTTAATTAGAAGGTATAGGTCAGAGAGACACTGCCCACGACGCCGAATTCGCGGAAGGGAACCATGGTGTTGTTCTCTGTGTATGCCTTGAATTCGGAGCATTCATTAGCCTTCAGACCACCCTCGCCGAGCCAGTTGAAGCTCACGGCGGGGGTCAGAATCAGGTTCTTCTCGATGAACCACGGAGTGGAGAACTTGATCCAGAAAGCCTGGGTACCGTTGTCGCAGGCGTTGTAGCGACCATCGAAGTAGTCAGCCGTGGCGCTCATGGCGAACTCCAGGATGCCGGCTACCTTGACGTCCTCAGGCGTACCGACGATGGGAGCCTTGAAGCGCACATACGGCTCGAACCACCAACCACGGATACCCTGGAAGCTCAGGCTCGTGGTGACACCGACGGAAACCCACTTGGCGGGGGTCCACTCCGGAGCGATGAATACTTCGTTCACCACGGAAGCGCCCTGATCGCGATAGTGCTTGGCCATCACGCCCAGCAGACCACCGTGCACGAACTTGTGACCGAAGGCTACGTTCCACTTCTCCTGCGTGTACTTGAAGTCACTCACGATGGCGAACTCGTTCTCGATGTTGGCCTGCTTGATGTGTGCTTTCTGTCCAGCAGCGAGAGCGGCATTGTACTCCGGTGTACCCGGTGCCGGTACAGGCAGCCCGGCAGCGGCCATGCCTGCCAGCTTCTGTGCAGCCATGTAAGCCCCGACATTCGGGCCGAAGGTGGGGTTGCCATACAGGGTGTGACCGGAGCAGGGAGCCTGGTAGGCGATGGTGTTGTTGAATGTCCAGTAACCCTCACGCCCGAAGTCATAGCTGGTCTTGAGAGCGGCGAAGAGTACGCTGTCACCCTGAGCTACGGAGTGAGACACGACATAACCGCGGCCGGTGTAGTTCGTAGCATAGCCGCCCGTAAGGGAGCCGCTCAGGCGCTTGAAGTCGTCCTGCTTGACAACGGCCTCGGTGGTGGGGGTGCCGGCGAGGGCGGTAGTGCTCATCAGAGCTGCTGCAATCAGTGTGTAGCTAAGTTTCATGTGTATTGCGTTTGGTTTGTTTTCTTCAGAAGGGATTCGAGCTTTCAGGGTGTCTGTCGGCCGTTCTCCACGGACAAATTACTTTTTTTTATCTGTTTTGTCAAGAAAATATGCTAGAGTGCGGTCTACTTTGGGCAAAAAAATTGCAAATTTTCTATTTTTCTTCAAGAATTTGGCAAATTTTGGGTTTATGTCTGTCATTTTATGTGCTTTTTATGTCATTTTCTTGAATTTTGAGCTCAAAATGTGCAAGTAGAGAGTGCTCTAGCATTGGGGTGTAAAAAACGTGCATCGGCAATGAGTCGATGCACGATGAGAGAGAAGGTAAAGGGGAAGTGTTACTTGATGAGACCCAGCTCGCGACCGGCCTGAGCGAAGGCATCGATAGCGCGGTCAAGCTGCTCGGTGGTGTGAGCGGCAGAAATCTGGGTGCGGATACGAGCCTGTTCCTTGGGGACGACGGGGTAGAAGAAGCCCATGGCGTAGACACCCAGCTCCAGCAGGCGGGCGCTCATGCGCTGAGAAAGGGCGGCATCGCCGATCATGACGGGCACGATGGCGTGGCCGGCACCGGCCAGGTTGAAACCGCACTGCTCCATGCCCTTGCGGAAGTAGGCAGCGTTGCTCTGCACGCGCTCGGTGAGCTCTGTGGAGGCCTCCAGCATGTCCAGCACCTTGATGGTGGTGGCGGCGATGGCGGGCATCACGCTGTTGGAGAAGAGGTAGGGGCGGGATTTCTGGCGCAGCATGTCCACCACTTCCTTGCGGGCGGAAACGTAACCGCCGGACGCACCGCCCAGCGCCTTGCCGAAGGTGCCGGTGGTGATGTCAATCTTGCCGAAGAGGCCGCAGTGCTCGTGCGTACCGCGACCGCGGGCACCCAGCACGCCCGTGGCGTGGGATTCGTCGAAGTGCACCAGAGCGCCGTACTTCTCGGCCAGCTCATGAATCTTGTCCAGGCTGGCAACAATGCCGTCCATGGAGAACACACCGTCCGTGGAGATGAGGATGGTGCGGGCGCCGTTGGCCTTGGCCTCCTGCAGCTTGGCCTCCAGGTCAGCCATATCGTTGTTGGCATAGCGATAGCGGGCAGCCTTGCAGAGACGCACACCGTCGATGATGGAAGCGTGGTTCAGCGAGTCGGACACGATGGCATCCTCCTTGGTGAGCAGAGCCTCAAAGAGACCGCCGTTGGCATCGAAGCAGGAGCCGAAGAGGATGGTATCCTCCGTGCCCAGGAAAGCGCTGAGGCGCTCCTCCAGCTGCTGGTGCAGCGTCTGCGTGCCGCAGATGAAACGCACGGAAGCCATACCGAAGCCCCAGCGGTCGATCGCCTCCTTGGCGGCCTTCTCCAGCTCAGGATGATTGGCCAGCCCCAGGTAGTTGTTGGCACACATGTTGATGACCGTGCTGCCATCCTTCAGACCCACCTCGGAGAACTGGGGGGTGTTGATGTAGCGTTCCTGCTTGAAGAGACCGGCTTCCTTGAGGGCAGCAAGGTCGTTTACCAGACGATTCTTGAAATCAGTATTGTACATAAGATGATAAAGCTGCAACGAGCCGCGGGGATTGTACTCCCCGAAATGCTTTCTGTCAACGTTCTATCCCGGCTGTCGGGAGCCTTTTTTATTTTTTTTACATTTTTTTTGAACAAAGTGAGAGGCAGCCGCATCTTACCCCCATCAGTCAATAAAACCCGGCGGGGGAGTGAAGGAGAGAGCACCACCCTGCCACCAAATGGGAGAGGCTGAGTTTCATAAGGTAGTAAGTAGAATGCGGGCGGCCCGTTCAAGGTCGTCCGCATTTTCTGTACGATCGACGCGTAAAAAACTCCTCCCCGCCCGGAAGCGGAGAGGAGTCTTTCATTGACATTCGGACTGGCCGGGTCAGCCATTACTGCTGGTCGGGCTGAGCCACCTGTACAAGACGCAGGGGAGTGCGCTGCACGAGCTCGCCATCGAGAGTGATGTCGATGCTGTAGTTGCCGGTCTTTTCGAAACGAAGACCCTGGAAGTTCATGATCAGGTTGCGGGTCAGGAAAGCAGCACCTTCGGGCAGAGCCACTTTGAGGTCACCGATGATGGGCATGCGCTCCTTGTCGAGGGGGGTGCCATCTTCATCAACGATGGCGATACCGAGCTTGTGGTCACCGGCATCCTCGGGGGTCATGCAGAGACGGAGAGCCAGAGCGCAGGAGGGGTGCACAACCGGGAACTGGCGAGCGAACAGAGTATCGAAAGCGCCCTGCACGCAGAGCTTGCCCTGATAATCGGCGGCGTAGTCGCAAAGGACTGCAACTTGAATATCCATGATAGTATTTGTTTGTTGTATATTAGGTGATAAATACCCCTGATGAGGGAAAAGATAGGATATATCTAGCACAATTGCGGCGAGATTCAAGCTAAAATTACATCAGCATGCCAAAGCTGACAGAAAAAGGATGAAAGCCTCATTTGAGGACTCGGCCGATTTCCCGATTGGCCGCCACGAAGATGGGCAGAGCCGACACCAGAACGCAGAGCAGCAAGGCCGCAGAAATCAGGCGTATTTCCGGCATGATTTCCATGAGGTCGAGTCGGTAGGCTCCCAGTTTGAAAAACTGCGTGAGGATGATTTTCTGGCTGTGCATGAAGACGGCCAGAGCTGCTCCGAATGACGCACCCACCAGCAGCAGGTTCTCCATGATGAAATTGAATACCAGCAGCAGCGGGTGGATACCGAAGCTTTTCATGAGCGTGTAGATATACTCATTCTGCCGGTACTCCATACCGGCAAGCGCGGTGAGCAGGATACCGACGATAGCGACAATCCCCAGGCAGAAAGCCGCCCGGCACTGCATCTGATTGCTGAGGATGACGTCCATCTGCTCCAGCAGGGCTGAGGCCGAGTTGACGGAGCCGTGGGCTCCCTCCAGCCGGATGAGTGTTTTCAGGTATTGTTCAATGCGCTCTATATCGGCGGCCGTACGCAGTTCGCGCACGCGTACCAGGAGCTGATGGGCGCAGTTGCCGAAGTTGTCGCCCATCAGCTCCTGCGCGATATCGGGCTGTACCAGCAGACCGCCGTGCGGCAGAAGGCGCTCCATCAGATGCCCCGGCGGTATGTGGCGGACGGCCACCGTGCGCAGTGTCTTCTCACCGAAGATGATGACATCCGTCGGGGCTTCGGGCAGGCTGTGGTCTCCCTGCGCCGGGCAGAGGATGGTGGGGGTGCCGCCCTCTGCCATCAGAGGGAGAACCTGCCCGATGCGCTGAAAGTCATAACTGTATAGCTGCAGGTGTGCACCGCCGGGGATGCGGGCTGCCCCGATGTTGCGGAGCGCGAGAGAGTCAGCCTGCAGGGTCTGCTCCAGCTCGGGTTGAGTGGGCATGCAGAAGCTGCGCTCGCGGTCAGGCGAGATAAAGGCGTGTATCAGGTCGCCGCCTTCCGCGCGTATCCGATCGCGGATGACCTTGGCCGTGATGACGTAGCTGCCCAGGAAAAACAGGGCACACAGGGTCAGAAAGAACACCACCAGCACGCGTGCCAGCGGGCTGGAAATCCGCGTCAACCAGCGGTGTACCGTATCCTTAGCCAGATACAGCAGCGTCAAAATCAATGAGATCATCGGCCAGGTCAAACAAGCGGCTATCGTGGGTGCTGATGATACAGATGCGCTCTGCTGCATCCTGCATGATCAGCTTGCGGATAATGTTGGTGTTGGTGTCATCAAGCCCGGAGGTAGGCTCATCGAGCAGGACTGTCGGGGCATCCTTCATCAGGGTGCGAGCCAGAGCGGCTCGCTGTGCCTGGCCGCCGGAGAGCTTATCGGCGCGGCGGTAGCGCAGCTCCAGCAGTCCCAGGTCACGCAGCAGCTCCTCACAGCGCGGTTTCCAGCGTTTGCCGGGCAGGGTTGCCATCTCGGCTGCCAGGCGGAGGTTGCGCTCTACGCTGAGGAGGGGCAGGAGGTTGATACCCTGGAACATGTAGGCTACGTCCCTGCGACGGTAGCGACGGCTGGTGACGCTGTTGCCGGTCGGGGTGGTGATGCTGCCGGACTGGGCTTTCAGGTAGCCAGCCAGCAGTTTGAGAAGCGTTGTCTTGCCGGAGCCGGAGTAGCCTTTGAGGATGGTGATACCGGGGCGAAAGGTGTGAGAAAAGTTCGTGAGTACCGGCTGGTGGCGCAGGTAGGCGAAGTTGATGTTGTGGCACACCATGTTCATGGCAGAGAGAGGGGGGGGCTCAGTGATCTGTTTTGCGAACGACGATATCGCGCTCGCCGATGAGGATGAGGTGATACTCCGGGTAGAGATCGGCTATCAGCTCTTCCCAGGTGCGGCAACGTGCCGCGCGGGGATGCTTCGCCAGCTCGGCCTTGTTCAGCAGCTGGGTGCCCTCGCCGGCCTTGTAGAACAGTCGGGCGCGTGCCTGGCTGCCCAGCATGTTGAACGCTCTCTCGTGCTCCTCGACCGGAATCCGGAAGAAATAGACCAGCATGTCGCCGTTGCCGTTCTGCTCGACCCGGCGGTGGGAGAACTCACCATGCAGCTTCTTCCCTTCCGGCAGGTGGATTTCAACGCTGAAATCCTGCTCCGGCAGCTGAGTCAGTTCGGCTCTCGTCAGGTTGATCGTCACGTAGAACGCAGAGTCATCGCAGACCGTGGCGAACGGCATGCCCCCGGTTGAGTGGTACTCAAAGGGCTGTGTCGGGTCTTCAGGCAGGGTGAAATGGTACTGCACCCGACCATCAAAGGGCATTTTCAGCGTGTTTTTGGCCTGTTTGCGTGCCAGCTCGTTGTTGCGGTGCCGCTCCAGGCTGTCCATCTCTCGCTTGAGCAGGGCGATACGCTCATCGACATCGGCCAGTGTATCCGCATCAAGTTGAGCTGCCTCCGGGGCGGCGTAGCGGCGTTCCTTCTCGGAGAGATTCCGGTAGAACTCAATTTTGTGTCGCTGGGCTTCCAGCTTGCGGATTTCATCCTTCTTCGTGATGCGCTCGCGAGCCAGCTTGAGTTCCATCTCCTCGCGCTCCTGCTGCATCAGCTCGTGGTTGAGTACAGCCAGCACATCGCCCCGCTTATGGGGAACCCGGGCGTCGGCCAGGCTGCTGACGATACCGCGGTCCAGCGGCAGTGAGGCTATCTGCTCCGGTACGATTTTGGCAGGCATGATTCCCACCTGTATCGGAGCGGCCAGCGCGGCTGCAGTGGCCAGGAGCCCACAGCTGATGACATAGCGCAGAGCTTTCATGAGTAATGGAAAGGAGAGTTCCCCGGTACGGGAATACCCGATTTGCTTACATGGGGAAACCGAGACCGCCGGTCACCTTGCGCATCTCCTTTTCTGCCATTTCCTTGGAGCCGTTGAGTGCATCTTGCACGGCCTTGAGCAGCAGGCTCTGCAGGAACTCGGCATCATCCGGATCCACAACGGCGGGGTCGATGCTCAGCGCGGTCACCATGCCGGTGCCGTTGGCGGTCACCTTGATTTTGCCGCCGGCGGCTTCGGCCGTATATTCTTTTTCTGCCAGGCGAGCCTGGGCGTTGGCCATATTGGCCTGCATGGCCTGGGCCTGTTTCATGAGTTTCTGGAGGTTCATATGTGGTGTATTCTGAGAGGTTAATCACTTGATGATGCTGGCGTGGAACTCCTTGAGTGCCAGTTCGATGAGAGGGTCGTGGTAGAACTCTTCGTCCGTGGGACGCAGCGAGGGAGGCGGCTCCGGTTTGGCGGCAGGCTCCGGGGCGGGCTTGGGCTGGGCTTTGGGGCGTGGTGCCGGCTCCGGCATGGGAGGCGGTGGGGGCGGCAGTTCAGCGATGGGTTCGGGGACGCTGTCGTCCATAGCCAGACGCAGGCTGATGGGGTGGCCGCAGATATCCGGCGCCAGTTCGTTGATGAGCTCTTTGATATCTTCGCTCAGCAGGGCATCGCGCGTGTCGGTGTCGGACGGGTGGATACCGACCGTTACCAGACCGTCTTCATCACTCGCAAAGAGGGTGTTGCCAATCATCCCCGCCTTGAGAGGGGCACGCTGCTGGAGGGCGGCTATCAGGGCATTCCAGCTGTCCGGTGTCATCTGAGAGGGCGTGGCCGGTGCGGCGGCTTCCTCGGGGAACATGGGCGGTGCATCATCGATGGGTTCCAGCCCGGCAGGCATAGGCTGTGGCTCTGGAAGCAATGGCTCTTCCACTGTCGGAGCCGGGGCGGGAGCAGGCTGCGCTGCCGGTGCGGGTGCCGGCGCAGAAGCGGCTGCCGGTGCGGGGACGAACGGGATATCCGGCAGTGTCGTGGTGGCGATGGGGGTGTCCGGCAGGGGGGCGCCGTTGAGGGCCCGGATGATGTCGCTGATATTGGCTTCAGCCAGTGAGTGGACGGCCTGTATCAGCCCCATCTCCAGATGCAGGCGTTTGTTGGTGCTCCAGCGCATGTGCTCTTCGGCGGCAGAGAGCACATCCATCAGGCGTACGATTTTGTCGGTCGGGGTACGCCCCAGCAGGGTAGTCAGAGTATCGCGCCATTGCTCCGGGAGGGCGAGAGAGGCTTCCTCCGGGGCGACTTTGCTGATGAGCAGTTCGCGAACGGCTCCCATGATTTCCGAGAGCAGTTGTCCCATGTCGCGACCGCTTTCAGCCTGCTCGTGGACGAGGTGCAACAGGCTGGGCAGCTGGCGATCCAGGATGTAGGCCAGTGCGCGTGCGACTGTTTCGCGGCTGGTGACGCCGAAGATATCGTTGACGTCCTGCTCCTCAATGTTGTTGCCGCAGAACGAGACGAGCTGGTCGAGCATCGACTGTGCATCGCGCATGCCACCGTCGGCCACTCGGGCGATGGCGTAGGCTGCTGCCTCCGATACGGATACTCCCTCGTTGGCGCCGATATTAATCAGATGCCGGGCGATGATATCGGCCGGGATGGGGCGCAGGTCAAAGCGCTGGCAGCGTGACAGAATGGTGGGGAGTATCTTGTGCGGCTCCGTCGTGGCGAAGATGAACATGACGTGAGCAGGCGGTTCCTCCAGTGTCTTGAGGAGAGCATTGAACGACTCCTTGGTGAGCATGTGCACCTCATCGATGTAGATGATGCGGTACTGACCGCGTGTAGGCGCGAACTGGACGTTGTCCCGCAGGTCGCGGATGTTGTCGATACCACGGTTGGAGGCTCCGTCAATCTCCAGCACATCCAGGCTGCGCCCCTCAGCGATTTCGCGGCAGACGTCTTCATCCGGGTCAAAATCCACCCTGGGACCCTCGCTGCAGTTGAGTGCCTTGGCAAAGATACGGGCGGTAGAGGTCTTGCCGGTGCCACGCGGGCCGACGAAGAGGTAGGCGTGCGCCAGGCGCTTTTGCTCGATGGCGTTGCAGAGGGTGCGCACGACATGATCCTGACCCAGTACGTCTTTGAAGGTACGGGGGCGATATTTTCTGGCAAAAACCTGGTAACTCACGCTGGTATTCTACCTGATTCCCTCTGTAGTCGCAAGGTAAAAATAAAGCGCTGTCACTTCTGCGGCGGCAGTCGCGGCTTAGCGGCGACGGCGGGCGAGGCGAAGGAGGGAATCGTAGGCTCGGGTTTCGCCGCAGGCGGCAGCCTTGCGGTACCAGTAGGCTGCCAGTTCTGCGTTGCGAGGGGCTCCGCACCCTTGCTCAAAGCAATCGCCCAGTTTGAAGGCAGCGGCGGCATGTCCCCGACCGGCTGCGGTCTCCAGGCAGCTGACTCCGCCGGCGGGGTCGCGGCGGCAGCCGAGGCCCTTCAGATAGCATTTGCCCAGCCAGTAGAGAGCATCGGTATCGCCGGCGCGGGCGGCGGTGTCAAACCACTCGACAGCTTCTTCGAAATTGCGCTCTTCGCCACGACCGCGAATCAGACGTTTGGCCAGCTGCATGCAGGCTGCTATGTCGCCGTCAGAGGCTCGCTGGCGCAACTCATTCATAGCCATATGTCGCATCAGAATTCCTTGCGCCCGAATACCCAGGTGGCAGTCAGCAGATGCAGCAGCAGGTAACCGCCGGCTATCAGCGCGAGCATGCCCAGTGTGTGTGCACTCAGCGGGGTGCCGGCCGATGCCGTATCGGTGATGCTGAACAGGCTGAAGTCCGGCAGCAGGACAGCACAGCAGGTCTCTGCACTGCGCATGAGGGGCGAGGTGCCCGGGGCTGTGGAGAAGGTGGTGAAGAGAGAGCTCTGGAACATGCCGATGAAGTAGCCGCCGAGCCCGAAGATGATGCTGACGATGCTGCCGCTGGTGCAGCAGGAAATCAGCAGGGTGAAACCGGTGAGTACACTGTAGCCGAGCAGGGCAGCGAGGATGCCGCGCTGCAGGTTCCAGCTGTTGCCTGCTGTCGCTACCTGATCCAGGTAGGGGCGTATTTCCTCGGCCGTATAGCCGTGAGCGGTCAGTGCCGCACTCAGTTCGGCGGCTATCTGCGAGCCGCGCAGGTGCAGCAGCAGGCTCATCATCCCGTCCATCAGTGCCAGCATCAGCGCCAGCAGACAGATGACGCCGAGGGCTTTGCCCAGCAGGTAATCAAAGCGCGGAACGGGCTTGCAGAGAATGGTGTACAGGATGCGATCCTCGGTGTCGCGGGGAATCAGCAGTGAGGTGGCCGCCACGCTGAACACCACGCCGAAAAGTTGCATGCAGCCCAGGCAGACATCTTTGAGAAACTGGAGCTGGGCAACGCCCTGGTACTCCATGCTGATGTTCTCCTGGTAGGGGATGAACTGGAGTGCCAGGAAGAGGACGGCCACCACGGCCGGTACCAGAAACAGGCGCATGCGGATGAGCTGGGTGAGCGTCACGCCCGCCACTGCTGCCACCCGGGCAGGCATCTGCAATACTCCTCTGAGGGTGCCTGCCATGGGGCCCGCGAGAAAAAATTATTTGCGCGCAGCATGCTCGCCGTCATCAATCAGCTGCCAGAACGAGCGGGAGTTGCTCAGCGAGACGTCTTCAGAATCCCCACCCATGCCGGAGCGGAAGAGGAAATCCTTGATTGAATCGGCGTGCAGAACACGCTGGACGACGACCGTGCCCTCGTCCTCGACCGTGAAGTAGATGCGGTAGTCCTGAGAGCGGAAACGGTAGATTTTGCGCCCGTTGCGCTCGACGACGCCGAACCGGCTATCCGACGGCTTGTCCTTCAGGCATTCTTCGTCCACCTTGAAACCGTTGAACAACTGCAATAATTCCAAAGCGGGGATGGCAGAGACCTCTGCCGCACTGATTTCATTGAAAGCGATCTGATGCACGTGGGAAGTTTACTCAAGCCGGGCGGATTTAGCAAGTAAAATGTGTGCCTGCTGCCTTATTTTCGGCTCGCCAAGAGCTTCTTGCGCGTGTAGAATAGGCGCGTGAGCAGGATTCAGATTTTTACCAGTCGTTCCATGGGGTGCAATGCATACCTGATTGAAGGGACGGACGGCTATGTGCTGGTGGACGCTCCGGAGGGGGTATCTGCCTGGGTGGTGCGTCAACTGCCGGAGGGGGCACGGCTGGCTCACCTGCTCATCACGCACCAGCACTTCGACCATGTGCAGGACGCTGCCGCCGTGCAGGCGCGCTTCGGCTGCGCTGTGCATGCCCACAGTGCGTACAGCCCGGGGCTCACGCTGGAGGAGGCTGCGGGCGGCTGGGGGATTCCCCCGGTACCTCCTTTCCGGGTGGATGATGTGCTGGGCAGCAGCACCCCTCGTGCTGACTGGGCCGGACTGGAGTGGGAGATATTCTCCATCCCCGGGCATGCGCCGGACGGAGTGGCGTATCTGCTGAAGAATGAGGCATGTGTCTTTGTGGGCGATATTCTTTTTGCCGGCTCAGTGGGGCGCACCGATTTTCCCGGGGGCAGCATGGCACAGCTGGTACGCGGTATCCGCACCCACTTGCTGCCGCTTGATCCGCACACAGAGGTATTCAGTGGGCATGGTCCTTCCACCTCCATCGGTGAGGAGCTGCTCAATAATCCCTACATCGCCTGATAAACTTTCATTTCAACAAGAACAAGTAGAGCTATATGACATTCGAAGAACTGGGGCTGGCCGCGCCCATCCTGGCGGCTGTGAAGGACTGTGGGTATGAATCCCCCACACCGATTCAGGAACAGGCTATCCCGCAGATTTTACAGGGTAAGGATGTCATCGGTGCCTCTCAGACCGGTACCGGTAAGTCCGCCGCCTTTGCGCTGCCACTGCTCAGCCGCATCGAGCACACCGGCCGCCCGCAGATTCTCGTGCTGGAGCCCACCCGCGAGCTGGCCGATCAGCTGGCCGAGGCTTTCCGCGCCTATGCCGCCCACACGGATATCCGCATCGGGCTGCTGTACGGTGGTGTGGGCTATGGCAAGCAGTCTGAAGAGCTGCAGAAGGGGGTGGACGTGGTGGTGGCTACCCCCGGTCGCCTCATCGACCATTTCTACCGTGGCAACATGAAGTTCAAGGAGGTGAAGACCCTGGTGCTGGATGAGGTGGACCGCATGACGGATATGGGCTTCCTGCCCATCGTTCGCAAGATTGTGAACCTCTGCCCCTGGGAGGGTCGGCAGACGCTTTTCTTCTCTGCCACCATGCCGCAGATTCTGCAGGGCTTTGCCAAGTGGTGTCTGACTGACCCGGTGGAGATCGCCATTGCCCGCCGCGAGGTGGCCTCCACGATTTCCCACGCGTTCTACCCGGTGGGGCTGGATCAGCGCGATGAGCTGCTGCTGGCGCTGGTGAAGGCCACGGATTTCCGGAATCTGATGGTGTTCACCCGCACCCGCAAGGAGGCAGATGCCGTGGCCAACATGCTCTCCCGCTCCGGCTGGGACAAGCAGGTCACCTGCATGCATTCCGATATCCCCCAGAAGGAACGTATGGCTGCCCTCAAGGGATTCAAGGAGGATAAATTCCGTATCCTCGTGGCCACGGATGTGGCCGCTCGCGGTATCGATATCAACGGCGTAACCCACGTCATCAACTACCGTGTGCCGGAAAACCCGGAGGACTACGTGCACCGCATCGGCCGCACCGGGCGTGCCGAAGCCACGGGCGATGCCTTCACCCTGCTGACGGCAGATGAGGTGGACTTCGCCAAGAGTGTGGAGGTCTTCATCAGCCAGAAGATTGAGCGCCGCAAACTGGAGGGCTTCGACTACGCTTACACAGCTCTGCTGGATGCCGCACCGGCACGCCCGCTTCGCAAGCCGCGCCCGGCAGCACCCAAGCGCCGTCGTCGCTGACCGCTCTTGCTCATTGGGTATATATGCGCGTTGTCAGTATAGACCCTGCTATTCGCAACACGGGCTATGCCGTGCTGGAGGGGGACTATCGCACGCCAAAGGCGCTGGACTACGGGACGCTTTCGCTGCCGGCCAGGTATTCGCAGAGCGAGTGCCTGCTGGCGATTCACGAGCACATATGCGGACTTATCACCCGCTGGCAGCCGGAGGAGCTGGCCATAGAGGGTATCATCTATGTGCAGTCGCACCGCACGGCTATCGCCATGGGATCTGCCCGTGGGGCGGTCGTGCTGGCGGCAGCGCGCCATGGGCTTCCCATCATGGAGTATCCGCCATCCTGTGTCAAGCTGGCCACGGTGGGGCGGGGTGGTGCCCGCAAGGAGCAGGTGGCTTTCATGATGAGGGCGCTTCTCCAACTGACGGAAACGCCTGCTCCTGACGCCGCTGATGCGCTGGCCATCGGCTATTCGCATCTGGTGTCTACCGACCCGCTCCGGGCCCATTTGTTCAAGGAACGCCGATATATCTGATACCCCATGAAGCTCCGCACCCTTCTCATTCTGTGCCTGCTGGTTTCGCTGCTTGATTCAGCGGAAGCCGGGAGAATTCGCCTGACTCAGCCGAAAACCCGCTATACGCACCCCCGTGAGGAGAAGTGGGGGCCGAGTTCACCCGGAGGCTCTGTCGGCGGGTGGGAACCGGGCTCGACTAAACGCCCACCCACCGGTAAGGCCGGTTGGCAGAATGTGCCGTCCAATACCTGGAAAGCTCCGCGTGATGCAGCTGCTGAGCGTGAGCGCGAGCGCCGCCGTCTCCGCCGTCAGGGTGGGCTGCTGAGGTAAGAGCCGTGCAGCGGAGCGGGTTCAGAGCTTCGTGTTTCGCATGTCGCCGGTCTCGGTGAAGGCGGTGTGGAAGGCGAAAGCCTTGGAAAGATTGTGCGGGGTATGCCCCTTGGGGGTGAGTGCCACGTAGCGCCGCAGCAGGTCGCGGTAGTCCGGGTGGGCACAGTTCTCAATGACCTCTACAGCGCGTTCGCGGGGTGATTTGCCGCGCAAGTCAGCCACGCCCTGTTCGGTGATGATGATGTCCACATCGTGCTCCGTGTGGTCGGTGTGAGAGACCATGGGCACAATGGCGGAGATAGCGCCGCCCTTGGCCACAGAGGGGCAGGAGAAGATGGTGTAGGCGGCGGCGCGGGCAAAGTCGCCGCTGCCGCCGATGCCGTTCATCACGCGGTTGCCGAAGAAGTGGGTGGAGTTCACGTTGCCGAAGATATCGGCCTCGATGGCCGTGTTCATGCAGATGAGACCCACGCGGCGGGCAAAGGCGGGATCGTTGGAGATTTCCTGCGGGCGCAGGATGATTTTGTTGCGGAAGAAGTCAAAGTTGTCGTAGAGGTATTGCAGCTTCTCGTCAGAGATATGCAGACAGGCGCTGGAGGCGAAGATGCAGCGCCCCTCAATCATCAAATCCATCACCGTGTCCTGCAGCACCTCCGTATACATCTGGAAGGCGGGGATGATTTTCGATTTACCCACGGATGCCAGCACGGCGTTGGCCACATTGCCCACACCGCTCTGCAGCGGCAGGAATTGCGGGGGGATGCGCCCCTCGCGGTATTCTTTCTCCAGGAAACGCACCATGTTGTCGCCAATCTGTTCCGTCACGCCGGAGACGGCCTTGAACGGGGCGATATGGCTGGGCTCGTGCGTGTGAATGACACCCACTATCTTGGCGGGGTCGACCTTGAGTGTGCGCGTGCCCACACGGTCGCTCAGGTGGTTGAGCGGGATGTAGACGCGGTGCGGCGGGTCTGCCGGCATGTAGATATCGTGCAGGCAGCGCAGCTTTTCCGGGTCGTGGTAGCTGTTCAGCTCCAGGATGATGCGGTCTGCCAGCAGGCAGAAGGTGGGGGTGTTGCCCTCGCTGGTAGTCAGCGTCAGCTCGCCGTTGTCCGTCACCTCGCACACCTCGACTATGGCTGTTGTGACGCGCGGCAGGTGCCCGTAGCGCATGGCCTGCGCCATCATGGATACGTGAGCCTCCACGTACTGGATATCGCAGTTGTTGATACCGTTGCGGGTCTCCGGGCTGCTCTGGTAGGGCATGATGCGGCTGAGTGCTTCTGCCTCTGCCAGCACACCGTCCACCAGGGTGCTGGTGGTCGCACCGGTCATGAGCGTTATTTTCCATGGCCTCCCGGCGGCGTGCTCTGCTTTGGCATGCTGTGCCAGTGCCGTGGGCATCACCTTCGGTGAACCCGCGTTGGAAAATCCGCTGAATCCCACAACCTCGCCATCGCGTACCATGGCGGCTGCCTGTTCCGGTGTCAGGACGTTGTATCGCATCGCCCCTCAGTCTATCACAAAGTTAGAGCATAGTCTAGAATAAAAATTCCCCGGCAGGCTCAAAGTGAGCGTGCCGGGGAGAAAAACTCGGAAAGGAGGTGTGAGAATTAAGCCTTGGCTTCCTCTTCTTCTTTCTTCTCAGGCATCTTGCCGGTGGAGAAGTACTGCTCGATTTCCTCGAGGGTACGGCCCTTGGTTTCCGGCATGAAGAAGGCGGCGGTGATGAAGTAAATCACGGTGAAGCCGGCCAGAGTGAAGAAGACGGAGGAGTAACCCAGCGCACCGACCCAGGGCAGGAAGACACCTGCGATGGTGGTGGACACACCCTGGTTGATGAGCAGGGCAATGGCCATACCGTTGGCGCGGATGCGGGTGGGCATCAGCTCAGAGAGAGCCAGCCAGACGCACACGCCGGGACCGGCAGCGTAGAAGGAGATGAAGACGATGAAGAAGCCGGTGACGAGCCAACCGGTGGTCGGGGAGGGCTTCATGCCGATTTCGGCACGGGTGACGGTGATTTCCTTCACGGAGCCTTCAGGCAGCGGGGTGCTCCAGAAGCAAATCTTGTCCAGGAAAGTGGGAGCCAGAGCGGTTTCTTTCTTCACGGAGACGGTGGAGCCCTCAGCTGTATCGGCGCGGAGCTCGGCCACGTCCTGCTTGCTGTCCAGCCCCTGCTGGTAGGTGACGATGAGCTGCATGCCGGGGGCAACGGATTCGCCCTGCATGAATTCGGGGTGAGCAGCGGCAACCTCAGACTTGGCAACGGCCTGTTTCACGGCATCAGCCACAGAGATGTTGAGGCTGTTGTCGGAGAGGGCAGCGGTCACTTCCTTCGTGACATCCACGCGGTTGCTCTCCACGCTGTAGAACATGGCACCCACGCCGCAAAGACCGACGATGATACCCAGCGTGCCCATCTTGAGCAGGAAAGTGCGGCCTTTCTTGTCCACCAGAGAGACAGCCACGATGGTCATAATCATGTTGACAATCTTGATGGCGAAGTCAGCCCAGTTGGCCTGAGAGCCTTCCAGACCGGCCTGCTGGAACACCTTCACGGAGTAGTTCAGCACGGAGTTGATACCGGTAGCCTGGGTGCAGGCCAGCACCACCACGGCCAGAATGAAGGGAATCACGTACTTGCGCTGCAGGAGGGAGTCGCCCTTGGAGGCTTCTTTCATGGCTTCCTTCTGAGCCTTTTCAGCCTCATCGGCAGCAATCATTTCATCCAGAATATCCTTGGCAGCCACATCACCGTTGTTGGCGGCGAGGGAGAGCAGAGCTTCTTCCTTGCGACCACGGTAGTACAGCCAGCGCGGGGACTCCTTCAGACGGCAGGCACCCAGCATCAGGATGATACCGGGGATGGCGGAGCACCAGAAAATCGTCTGCCAGGCCATGACCTTGCTCTCGGGGGTCACGGTCACATCCGTGGCGGCACCCACGAGCATGGTTACCACCAGACCGATGACGGCGGCGAACACCAGACCCACGGTGAGCAGCAGCTGGAACATGCCGGTACCCTTACCGCGGGAGTTGGCATCCAGACATTCGGCCAGATACATGGGAACAACCACACCGACCAGACCGGCAGAAGCGCCCTGGAGGATACGACCGCCCATGAGCATGCCAAACAGACCGTTGGAGAAGCAGATAATCGGAATGCTCAGTGTAAACAGGAAAGCGGAGATGATGATGACCTTCTTGCGGCCCAGCCATTCGGCCAGCATGCCGGCAAAGAGGGAGGAGAGCACCGAGCCGAACAGCACGGCGGCCACCACGATGGAAATATCCTGTGGGGTGTAACTGGAGGTTGCCTCAATATAGGGCACAGCGGCGGCAATCACGCCTACGTCAATGCCGTAGAGAAGACCGCCCAGACCTGCCATCACCATCAGGTAGGTGGCGTAGCGTTTCACTGAAGCGGGGAGTTCAGTTTTAATAGTATCGGTACTCATAACGGCGCCTATTATATCAGTTACGCTTGGCTTGGCAATCCTAAATTTCAGATATTCGCCGTTTTCCGCTACGCTACGCGCGCGAGAGGCTTTGCTCAAGTGAAAGGCACGGCTGCCCATCGGCAGCCGTGCCTTGAAAAAGTCAGTTCAGATGCGAGAGGTGGCTCAGATCTGACCGAAGAGGGTCTTGCCGGCGGAGAGCAGGTCGTCAGCGGCCACCTGCAGACGCTCGCAGATACCCTGCTCGCCCTTCTTGAGGTAGGAGCGGGGATCGTAGACCTTCTTGTTGCCCACTTCGCCGTCCACCTTGAGCATACCGTCGATGTTCTGGCACATGTGCAGGACGATGGGCTTAGAGAAGGCATACTGGGTGTCGGTGTCGATGTTCATCTTCACCACGCCGTAGGAGATAGCCTCGCGGATGTCGCAGAGATCGGAACCGGAACCGCCGTGGAACACGAGGCGCATGTCGTTGCCGTGCTTCTCCTTCACCACGGCCTGGCCGTCGCGCAGGATGGTGGGCTTGAGCTTCACAGCACCCGGCTTGTACACGCCGTGCACGTTGCCGAAGGTGGCGGCGAGCATGAACTCACCCACGCCGTTGAGGGTCTCGTAGGTCATGAGCATATCCTCGGGGGAGGTGTAAAGCTTCTCCTTGGGAGCGCCGCTGGTGTCAACGCCGTCTTCCTCACCGCCCACAACACCGATCTCGATTTCGAGAACGATACCCAGCTCGGCGCATTCGGCCAGAAGCTGCTTGGAGAGCTCGAGGTTCTGAGCCATCGGCAGAGCGGAGGCGTCGAGCATGTGAGAGTTGAACAGGGGGCCTTTGCCCTCGGCGATGCGCTTCTTGCTCTCGGCAAGCAGGGGACGCAGGAAGCTGTCCACCTTGTCAGCCTGGCAGTGGTCAGTGTGCAGGGCGACCAGCACATCGTACTTCTCGGCAAGGCGGTGTGTGGCCTCGGCCAGCACGATAGCGCCGATGGCGGAATCCTTCACGGCTGTGCCGGAAGCGAACTGACCGCCGCCCAGGGAAACCTGGATGATACCATCGGACTTGGCCTCAGCAAAAGCCTTGAGAGCGCCGTTGATCACTTCGATGGTGGTGACGTTGACGGCGGGATAGGCATAGCCCTTCTCCTTGGCCGTATCGAGCATCTTGATGTACTGTTCTTGTGTAGGTACAGGCATGGTACTTGATGTTGTTGGTTAATGTGAGATTGTTTGTTGGTTGCGCACGCGCGGTGCGCACCGTGCACAGGCGTATTCTAGCGCAATTCTGGCCGAACGTCAATCGCCAATTTGTGTGTGAGGCGTAAATATAACAAATAAAAACAAAACTCCCGGGTTGACTGGCAACCGGGAGCATATAAGAAATATACGGGGGATAGGACTCGAACCTACGACCTCCACCATGTCAAGGTGTTGCTCTACCAACTGAGCTACCTCCGCATTAGTGGGATGGGCAGGGATGGATTCGAACCATCGAAAGCAAACGCTAGCAGATTTACAGTCTGCCCCCTTTGACCGCTCGGGAACCTACCCACTTGTTTTGCAGGCCGCTGGTGCGGCGTGCGGCGAGACTTTACACGATTTCTGAAACCAATGCAAGCCTTTTTTTAAATTTTTTGTGATTTTTTGTAATTGCGGACAGCGGGGATGAGGAAGAGCCCGCCCAGTACCACCACGCCGATGGAGAGGAGTTGCCCCTGGGTGATGCCGTTCCACACGGCGGCATCGGGTTCCTTGAAGCACTCGGCTGTGATGCGTGCGATGGCATAGAGGAGGCCGAACAGGCAGGCGAAGATGCCTGCGGGGGCGTTTTTCCACTTCAATCGCAGGGTGATGAGGATGATGAAGATGATGAGGCCCTCCCCCAACGCTTCAAACAGCTGCGACGGATAGCGCGGTGTGAGAAACTGCCCCAGCGTTTCGCGAATGGCTTCGTTATCGCGGCAGAGGCGGAACAGGGTGTCGTAGAAACCCTCGTTGGGCAGTGCCAGGGAGCGGATGGGGGCGCCGGCTGTCTGCTCGACCGCACGGATGGCCTCCAACTGCTGCGGTGCGGACAGGGTGGTCAGCTCCATGGGGAATTTCATGGCGATGGGATTGTCGGGCGAGGTGATACGCCCGTACAGTTCGCCGTTGATGAAGTTGGCGACACGCCCGAAGAACAGGCCTATCGTGCAGACGATGGCCAGACCATCAGTCAGCTCGGCGAATGAGTGGCCGTGCTTGCGGGCGTACCAGAGCGCGACACAGACGACGGCGATGATGCCGCCGTGGGAGGCCATGCCGCCCTCCCACACGCGCAGTACCCACAGCGGGTCTGCGCACAGACCGCTCCATCCTTCACGCGGCAGCCAGTAGAAGAAAAATTCGCCCAGTCGTCCCCCCATCAGCACGCCGCAGATACAGACGGTCGTGATGAAATCGCTCAGTTTGTCGGGCTTGACGCAGTACAGGTCGCGCCTGGAGAGCTGCAGCAGTACCAGGTATCCCAGTACAAAGCCGGCTACGTAGGCCAGGCCGTACCAACGCAGTGCCAGCGGGGTGCCGGGGATTTCGAGAAGTACCGGGTCAAGATGGTGAATACAGGTGGTCAGCAGGCTCATATGTGTGTGGCTATATAGCATAGAGGGCAGGGGATTGAAAGGCTAAAGTCTGCCCGTGTCCTGCTTTTATACTGCCCTGATGGGCGTTTCTTTCAAAAAAAATGCCGTTCGCTCAAGTTTCTTCTCGCCAAACGCCGGGCTATTGTGTATAAGTATAGCACACATCTGACGTTTTTTACCATGATTAAGAAGATTTTTACCTCTCTCGTGGCGGCGGCGCTTTGCTGTCTGCCTGTCGTGTCTGCGCAATGTGCTGATGCCATCAAGGTGTCGCTGAAGAAGGGGCTGAGCCCCAACGATGTCTCGGCTGTGAGGGTGATGCCTCCCGGTGCTTCCGGGGATTTCTACCAGACTAAGGATGCCCGCGGCGTCAAGGAGGATTATGCCTACGCCTGGTACATGGTACGTATTCCCCTGCAGGTGGCTGCCAAGAGCAGTTCCGGGGATCCTCTCTTCGTCGATGAGATGAAGGTGACCGTCTATGTGGCCATGCTCGGTGGTAAGAATGCCGACCGTCCTTTCCTGCTCAAGCGCGAGATTACCTACGTGGATGTTCCCCTCAATCCGCGTGCGAATGATGACGGTACCGTCGTCAATGTAGGCGTGTTCCTGTCTCCGCTCGATGCGGCTCGCATCTGTGGTCCTGAGGAGACATCACCCGATCTGTCCAAGCGTCTGGGAGCTGTGGCGGTGACGGCCAAGTTCCGCGACAGCAGCTGCAACAATACCGCCGGTTCTCCCTCCCTGGTTGTAGCCCGTGAACTCAAGAGCAAATTCTCCGGTACGTGGTGGAAGAATGAGAAGGCCGGCAGCGCCGGTGCCACGTTGAAGAGCATCGCTGAGACCCCCTTTGCTGCATACTACAGCCCGCTGTTCCCGCCCACATCGCCCATGTACGGGTCGGATGGCTCCGCAGCTCCAGCTCCGTCGGCAGATACGACTCCGACGACGATTACCCCCACCACCGGCGATACGACCCCTCCCGCAGCAGATGATACTACTGCCACCGATACGCCCGCTGAGACCGACAGCACCACCGGCGGTAAGAAGAAGAAGCGCAAGAATCGTCGGAATAACTGATAGGCGGCCGTGCTGCTTTGGAACTCTCTCATTGAATCAACAGAAAAATATTTATGGCTGATTATAAGACAACAGTAGCCCTGGAAATCGGCGCTCAGAGCGTCACGATGGGCGTCTTTACTCCGGCCGGGCGTGCCTTTGCGCTTTCGCGCTATGCCCGCAGAGAAATCCTTCTTGACCCCGTTGAGGAGGGTATGCGTATGGATTACGTCAGCAACGCCATCGGCGAGATGGTGGCAGAGCTGAAGGTGAAGGGAAGCGATGTTCGGAACGTGGTTTCCGGACAGCAGGTGTTTATGCGCTTCATCAAGCTGCCGGCTATCGAGATGGACGACATCTCAGAGCAGGTGGGGCTGGAGGCTCAGCAGCACATTCCCTTCCCGATGGAGGACATCGTGTACTCCTACCAGGAGCTTGGCGAACCTGAGGATGGCGAGCGCGAAGTGCTCTTTGTGGCCATGAAGAAGGATGTGCTGGATAACCTGAACTCGCAGGTCGAGGGCAACAGCCTCAAGACGGTCGCGGTGGACTGCGCCATCACTTCCCTTTACAACGCTTTCTGTGCCAGCTATCCCGAGGAGACAGAGCCGGTCATGCTCCTGGATATCGGTGCCAAGACTACCGATATCGTCTTCATCGAGGGGGATCGATTCTTCACCCGTTCTGTCACCGCTGCCGGTGCGTTTGTGACCAACAGCATCGCCCGCGAGTTCGGGGTCAGCTTCCGCGAAGCTGAAAAACTCAAGCTGGAGAACGGTGTCGTCTCGCTGGGTAATGGTCATACGGATGACATGGATCCCCAGGATGCCGCACTTGCCACGACTATTCGCAATGCCATGAGCCGCCTCAGCTCTGAGGTGCAGCGCACGGTGAATCACTATCGCTCCCAGTACAAGGGTTCCGCTCCCACCAAGGTTTACATCTGCGGTGGCGGTGCTCGCCTGGCCTATGCGCTGGAGTTCCTGGAGTCCACCCTTGGTGTTTCCGTAGAGTTCTTCAACCCGCTGCAGGCATTCAATATCGGCAAGAAAGTCGATGAGGAGGCTCTGGAGCAGGATGCCATCTGCCTCGGCCCGGTGGCCGGTGCCGTGGTGTCCGGTGCAGGGGTCGGTCGTTTCAACATCGATCTGGTGCCTACCAGCGTCGGTCTTGACCGGGCCGAGAAGGCGCTGCTGCCGAAGGTGGCAGTAGCCGGTGTGCTGGCTCTGGCCGGTGCCGGGTTCTTCGCCTACACGGCAATGGATGCAGCTGACCGCGCTGCGGCTGCGCTCAAGAAAGCCGCTCCGGCTGATGAGCGTGTGGCAAGCCTGAGCAGCCAGATATCCTCGATGAAGTCTCGGTATGATGCCGAGATGAAGAAGATGCAGGAGTATGCTGTGATTTACAACGCCCGCTATGCATACGCCGATGTGCTCAAGCAGCTGGCAGACAAGGGGGCTTCCATTAAATTCTGGTTCAACGAGTTCTCTCCGCTCATCAACTATGATGTGGATAATACCTCCATGACGAACGTGACTGACGTCAAGGGTGTCAAGCTGGTGGATATGAACCGCAGCCGCAGCGGCAACAGCGATTCTTCCATCAATAAGGCTCCGGAAATCGTCGATCCGAAGAAGCGCAGCAAGGAACCCATGGTCACGGCGATTTATGTCAGCGGTTTCACCATCAAGACCCCCGGCGATGAGCGCAGCATGAATCACCGCCAGGCTCTCTATGATTTGGTCGCTCATAACTTCGACGAGCGCAGTGCGGATTCTCTCTTTGCCTACGAGAATGCAAAGGTGCAGAGCAATCTCAACCACTACTTCCAGTTTGTGGATTCCAACGCAACCAAGGGCAAGATGCCTGACTACGTGGAGAAGTTCATGATGGTCATGCCGCTCAAGACTCCCATAGCCATTCCTGAACTTGCCGGTGGTGACCGCAAATAAAAGCATCAATCTTACTTCCGTATATGAATATCAGTGAAAATAAACGAGTGGTAGCCCTTTCTGCTGTGTTTGCTCTGGCATTCGGTGGGCTGGCCTACCTTGGCTTCAGCAAGACTCAGGAGTTTGCTCAGACGCAGGCTCAGCTTGATGAAATCAATAACCGTTTTCAGGACTACGAATCCGCACAATTTACTCCGACCCGCGAGACGCTCGACCGCCTTCGCAAGGCTGTGCAGCAGGTGAAGGATGTGAATAAGGAGATGCAGGACGACATGGATCGCTACGCCGCATGCTGCTTTGGCGATGGTAAGCAGATTTCTGCCCAGGATTTCCAGAACCAGCTGCGCGACTCCATCTCCAGGATTGACCAGCTGGCCAAGTCCAAGGGAGCTATCGTCGGAGCTCCCGCTGCAGACCTCGGTTTTGCAGCGTTCAAGAACGCTGCACCGGTGAAGGATGATGTGCCCTTCCGCAGTTTCCAGCTCAAGGCGGTGGAGCGTGTGTCTCAGATTATTCTGAACTCCGGCGCCGTCGCTCTGGATAAGGTGTATTGCGCCCCGCTGCCTCCTGAGGCTGCTGAAGCCGGCAAGCCGAACAGCCGCAAGGCCAAGGCTCACTTCCCGCTTTCCTTCGAGGTGGCTCTTGAGGTGCGCCGCGGGGCTCTGCCGACGATTATCAACAGCATCGTCGCTGATAAGGATTTCATGCTGACTATCACCGGTGTCTCCGTGCGCGGTATGGAATCTCTGCCTCATATCGACCCTTACGCCGCTCCGGGAGCTCCTTCTTCCCAGGGTGAGGATGTCGGCTCTGAATCCGCGGCTCCTGCCGAGGAGAGCTCATCCCGCGTCGTGGCGGTGCGTAAGACCGGCCTCCCCGAGGAAACCGCTCGTGTGCATTTCAATCTGCAGGTGCGCTATTTCAACCCTGCCAAGACTAAGTAACTCTTAACCTGATTTCTGAACAATGGCTGATACTTCCAATCCCGGTAAGCAGGCGCTCATCATTGGTGCCGTTCTTGGTATCGCGGCTGCGGCATACGGTGGTTATTTCATGAGCACCAGTGAGGTGAACATGCCTGCGACTGTTGTCACCGGCTCCGGCAAGGCTGATGGCCTTACCGTACAGGCTGATGCTCTCCGTGAGTCTGTCAAGATGGAGCGTCTCGTCAAGGACTGCGCTCCTGAAGGTGCCTTAATCAACGGTAAACCGCGTCTGGCGCCGATCTTTTTCTCAACCGAGCTCTGGCAGATTACGCTGGACAGCGCCCAGAAGAATACCATCATCGATATCCACGACCCCAAGGCCACCAATATCCATGGGGATGTGCCTAACTCCTGGTTCCTTTCCAATGGCCTGGCTGATGCCCTCGGCCGCTCTGATGGCCTGAGCATCGACAGCGATTCTGACGGCTTCTCCAATGCTGAGGAGTTTGCGTCGGAGACTCGCCCGATGGATGCCGCCAGTTACCCCAACCTGGTGGGCAAGGCCGGTGTTCCCAAGCTTGAGGTCGTCAAGGTGGAGACCGCCAGGGCTTTTCTCATGGTCGAAAATATGTTTGCTTCGGATGCCAAGCCGGAAACCGCCGGCCTGCGCGTCTATGCCAAGGATTCCGATACCAAACCCATCTGCAAGAAGACACTCAAGGTCGGCGATTCGTTTGGTTTGACCGATAAGGGACCGCAAACCCGTTTCACCGTAGTCGGATTTGAGAAAAAAGACTTCCCGGATTTCACCGGAGCCATGTCACCCGAAAATGTCGTGCGTATCCGCGATAACGAGACGGCCGCCAAGGATAAGGAGTTTGTCATCCGTGCCGGTAAGTCCACCTCTCCCAAGGAGAAGGGGACACCTAACGAAAAGGGGCGTCGTATCAGCGATACGACCGCCACTCTTCGCGTGACTGCCGGCTCTGCGCTCGGAAAACCCGAGGGTACATTCAAGGTCGCTCTCTATGATACCTTTGATGTTCCCGGCGGTATTTCTACCGGTGAGAAGATGTCGGCAACTCTCGAAACTATCGATGCTTCCGGGAGCGTCAACATCCGGCTCGATGGTGCCGAAAGTCCCATAAACGTGCCGAAGACTGCCAAAAAATAATGATTTTTTCGGTTTCTTTCAAAAAAAACGGACATAAAAGCGAGAAAAATAAAAAGTAGACTTTACATCGAAATAGATTTCTGTCATAAATATAGCATTACCATGAACCACGCACCTCTCATTAACTCCAAACGTTTGTTGGCATTGATGGCAGTTGCTGCGTCCTGTCCCTTCGTGCAGGCCAGTACCGTTGGCTATCTGAGAACAACATCGGCGGTTGCTCCTTCCACCGCGCAGCCCGCTGTGCAGCAGAATGTGCAGCCTGTGGCTCCCGCTCCGGCTGCCATGCCTGAGCAGGGGTATCTGACTACGGCTACGGCTGCCGGTACCAGCGAGGTGGGACCCACCGCCGTGTATGCCGGTACTCAGGACAGCATCAACAGCCGCGAGGCTGCCCGCCGTCGCGCCCAGATGGCTGAGGCCATGCAGCTCTTGCAGGATGGCCGTACCGCCTATGCCGAAAAGAAGTACCAGGAATCCCTCGAGAAGTATCAGGAGGCCTGGAAGAAGCTTCCCAAGGCTCCTGCCACTCAGAAACTTCAGGAATTCCTCGTTGCCAGTATCGGTGATGCCTCCATCGCCGTGGCTATCGAGTGCTCCCGAGTCGGTCGCTACGATGATGCCGAGCAGCTTCTGCTCGAAGTGCTCAGCCGCGATCCCAACAACAAGCGTGCCCGTAAGGAGCTCTCTCTCCTTCGTGACCCCGTTCGCAACAATCCTGCTCTGACTCCTGAGCACGTCAAGAATGTGGAAGAGGTGCAGCGCCTTCTCAACCTGGGCTACGGCCAGCTCGACCTGGGCAAGTATGACCAGGCCTACGAGACCTTCAATTCCGTTCTCCGTATTGACCCGTACAACAGCGCCGCCCGTCGTGGTCAGGAAGCTGTTTCCCGTCGTCGTTCCTCCTACTATCGCTCTGCTTACAACTCCTATCGCGCCAGAGCTCTGGCTGAGGTAGATGCCCTGTGGCAGGAAGAGCTTCCCACCGACCTGCCCGAGATTACGCTCGGCGGTTCCATATCGGCTCCGGTGTCGGAAGGCGTGATTCGCAACACGGAGGCTCTGAATAATCTCAAGATTGCCCGTGCCAGCTTCGAGGAGACTCCCATTGAGGATGCGCTCGACTTCCTCCGTGCTGAAGCTCGCAAGTCCGGTATGCAGATTAACTTCATCTTCGAGAAGCCCGTTCAGCCTGCTGCTCCCGTGGCCGCCGCTGATACTTCTTCCTCTGATGATGAGGAGGACTACGAAGAAGAAGAGGAGGAGGAGGAAGAGGAGGCTGCTCCTGTGGCTGTGGTGGAGACCCTGCCCCCGGCCGTTATCTCCAAGCTTGAGCTGGAGAATCTGACCGCAGCAGAACTTCTCAAGCGTATCTGCGACGCTACCGCCTGTGCTTTCCGCGTCGAGGAGAACGCTATCGCGGTGTACCAGAAGGCTGCTACCAATTATCGTATGGTGCGTCGTTCCTGGCCCGTGCGTCCTTCCTTCCTTAACAGCAACTCCGACGAAGAGGAGAGCGATGAGGAGGAAGACGAATGGGGCGGCGGCGGCGGCGGCAGCAGCAAGCTGAGAATCGACCCGGTGGCTGCTCTCAAGGCCATGGGTGTGAACTTCCCCAAGGGTGCTACTGCTACCTACTCCCGCGCGACCGGTCAGCTGACGGTCTACAACACCGAGGATGAACTCGATGCTGTGGAGGAAGCCATCAACATCTTCCGTCAGGATATGCCCAAGATGGTGAAGGTCAGCGCCAAGTTTGTGGAGATTTCTCAGCAGAATGATGAAGAACTCAGCTTCGACTGGGTCATCAATCCCTTCTCCATCAACGATGCCGGTTCTGCATTCCTCGGTGGTGTGAGTGGCACCAATGCTACGACCCCGCGTTCTTTCTCCGACTTCGTGAGATCCGGTGGTGCCGCTTTTGCTTCCAACCACAACAATGGTGGCTCCTGGCCGATCAGCCCCAGCGGCTCTTTCTCTTCGGCTTCTGATACGATTACTAACGGCCTGATGACGGGTGGTCTGCGCTCCGGTACGGGTGCTATCAACAGCAGCGCCCTCCAGAACCTCGTGGCTTCCGGTTCGGCCGCAGCAGCTTCCACGGCGAATGTGGCTCCCGGTATCCTCTCCCTGTCCGGTATCTATGATTCCGGTTCCTTCCAGGGTATCATGCGCGGTCTCTCCCAGAAGAAGGGTGTTGACATCATGTCTGCCCCCAGCCTCGTCATCAACCCCAACTCTGAGATCGAGTTTACTCCGTCTCCCTTGTCCGACTCCGGTTTCACTGCCTTCAGCAATGATGATGAGACCGGTTGTGCCAAGATTGAGGTGGTGCGTCGCTTCATCTATCCGATCGCTTACGACGAGCCCCAGATTACCAGCACCAGCAACAATAACAATAATAATAACAACAACAGCATGTCCATGCCGGTGGCAGCTCCGGCTAACCCCTCCGAATGGGGCGTGGAAGAAGTTGGTATTATGATGCGCTTCATGGTTGAACCCATCGACAAAGGTGATGACCCCGTCGTACAGTTCAAGCGCTTCGAGATTCGCGTTGTTGACTTCGAGGGTTTCGTGAACTACGGTTCGCCCATCACTGCCGGTGTGGCTAACGATACCGAAATCGAGCATATCACCCTCACGGAAAACCGTATCGATATGCCCATCTTCAGCCGCCGTTACATCAACTCCAATCCCTGCGTGTATGATGGTCACACCATCGCCATCGGTGGTTTGATTGAGGACGAGGTGCAGAAGGTTGAGGACAAGGTGCCCGTATTCGGTGACCTGCCTCTGATAGGTCGCTTCTTCCGCAGCAATGCTGAGTCTCACATCCGTAAGAATCTCATGATCTTCGTGACGGCAGACATCATCGATCCCTTCGGCAAGCCGCTGCGTCAGCGCCAGACCGGTCGTGGTGAAGAGGCTGCCGCTTCTGCCGGCGCTCTGCCCGGCCTGTTCCCGGATGACGGTGTGGCTAACCCCTGATTCCGAACGGTTCATTGGTAATTTTGCCCGCTCTGCCTTACCGCAGAGCGGGCTTTTTTCATGTTTTTTACCGACGGAAGGCAAAAAAAGTAAAAAAAAGACGAATAAAGCTTGCCATGACGCGTAGGATGTGCTACATTGCCCCTGCGCCAGTGGCGAAACAACGTCTGGATCGTCTAGAGGCCTAGGACTCGCGCCTTTCACGCGCGCAACACGGGTTCGAATCCCGTTCCAGATGCTGGCAAGGCCGGTTCCGATTCGGAACCGGCTTTTTGCATCGGGCCGATGAAGAAACAGCGTATGAGTATGGCTTCTCCAGTGAGGTGGATAGATGTGGCAGAGCTCAAGCGGCTGCTGGTACTGATGATACCACTCTATATCGGCAATCTCATGCACATGGGCATGGGAGTGGTCGATACCATTGTGGCCGGACGAGCCGGTACGAGTGAGCTGGCCGGGGTGGCGCTGGGGGTATCAGTCGCGGCTCCGATTACGGTGGCCATCGGGATGGTGCTGACGATAGTCGGCCCCATTATTTCCCGATATCGCGGTGCCGGATACGAGTCGAAGGTCGGCCTGCTGTTGAATAATGCGCGTTATGCGGCAGCCATCTTGCTGGTGGTGATGCTTTTAGCCCTGTATGGCACCACCTTTGCTTTTGATTATGTGACGGATGATGCCGCTCTGGCTGAGAAAGCCAGGCACTATGTTTGCTACATCATGCTGGGGGCTCCGGCTATTCTGCTGATGCGGCTGGCGCAGGGCAATTTCGAGGGATACGGGCAGACCCGCCCTGCGATGCTCATCGCGTTCTTTGGGTTATTACTGAATATCCCGCTGGATTTTGCACTGGTGTTCGGATGGTGGGGGGTGCCTGCCATGGGCGGGCCCGGTTGCGGGCTGGCCACCGCCATTATTCACTGGATGATGTGCGCCGGGATGTACGGTATCATGCTGGGTTCGCGGCACCGCACGCGTACGTTGCAGATGTGGAGCCATCGTGCCGTTGAACCGGGCATGGTACGTGCTGTTTTCCGATTGGGGGTGCCGCTGGGGGTGGCCTCGCTGTGTGAGATGACATTCTTCAGCGCCGTGGTGCTGGTCATCGCGCCGCTGGGTGAGCTGATGGTCAGCGCACAGCAGGTCGCCATCAACGTCTCAGGCGTTATTTTCATGCTGCCGCTGAGTCTGGGTATCGCCGGTTCTATCCGAGCCTCCTATCATCTGGGGGCTCGTGATTCCGTACGTTTCGATGCGATGGTGCGTACCCTGCTTGTGCTGGCGTTTTCGCTGGTGCTGGTGTTCATGGTAGCCACGCTGCTGATGCGGCGCGAAATCGTGGAGCTTTACACTGATTCGCAGCCTGTGGTGGCGACGGCCGGGGTGCTCCTGTTCTACTGTGCCGTCTATCAGATTCCGGATGCTCTGCAGGTTGTGATGAGCGGCTTGCTGAGAGGCTGCCACGATACGACCGTTATCACCTGGGTAAGTCTGGGCAGCTACTGGCTGGTGGGATTCCCCCTTTCCTGTATTCTGATTCGAACGGACTGGCTCGTGCCGGCTATGGGGCCTGCCGGGGCGTGGATCAGCTTCATCATTGCTCTTTCCATCGCTGCCGTCTTTTTTACACTCCGCTTTCTCAGCACCCGCCGGAGAGTCTTTCAGCGCAGCAAGTGAGCGCTTTCCTCAGCGTCTGCCGGCCATCATCGTGGCGATGCGCCGACCTGCAGCCCGGCTTGGGCCAGGATATCCTGAATCTGCTGCCGGGGTTTTTCCGGCCAGTGCTTGTTGGCAATGGGGCTGGCAGGGCTGGGGTGAAGAATCGTCCCCAGAGTGAAGCTCATATGGGGCAGGGCCGCCGCTGCGAGCTCCATCTGCTTGAGTGCATAGCCGCCCACGCCGATGAGGCAGCGGGGCTGCAGGATTTCAATGATGCGGCAGAGATGCCTCCGGCAGGCGGCGTCAATCTGTGCCACCTGCTCCCTGGGCAGCTGGGTCGGGGGGATGTTGGCGCCGCTCTCGCTCATCCAGATAAGCGGGCAGTAGTTGGCGACGTAGGCCTTGCTGAAAAAGGCCTCTGCCGTACCGTACATCTCCTCAAACAGCCCCCAGAGGCGACGGCCGCTTACCTCCGAGCGCGGACAGTTGAACCCCTGTATCGGACGCTTCGGGTGGGTCGCTGCCGGACAACCGATTGAGGCTGTGATACCCATCCACAGGGTGACGGCGGCGATTTCACCGAATGGTACACCGGTCTGAGCCATCCCGAAGGGGCCGGGATTCATGCCGAGGTAGAGCACGTCCTTCCTGCCATGGCCGAAACGTCGGATGTAGGCTTCGTGGCCGGCCCAGGCATATTCCAGCGGGTTATAGGTGTAGGCTACCGGGTCGCTGAAGCTCAGGGCGTTCATGTCAGCGCTCAGCTGACGGGCGGCGGAGATAAGCTCTTCTGTCTGCATGACAGAAGCATACCATATATCTGTGTGTCTGCCAATCATTATCGGCTTGAAAAATGTGTACGCCTCAGGTAGAATCGCCGCGTGAAAATTATTGCCATTGCCAACCAGAAAGGCGGTGTGGGTAAGACAACCACGGCCGTCAACCTGTCTGCGGCGCTTGCCGCACGGGGTAAGCGCGTGCTGCTCATTGATATGGATTCGCAGGCGAATGCCAGTTCGATGCTGGGTATCGAAGTGGAAAGCAGCGATGAAAGCCTCTATCCGGCACTGATTGGTAATGCCCTCATGGAGGATTTGATCATGCCGACCCACCGTCGTAATCTCTCGCTGGTGCCGGCACACATGGATTTGTCCGGTGTGGAGGTGGAGCTGACGGTGAACGGTACACACCTGACCTGCATGAAGGATGCAATGGAAGGGCTGCGCAAGAGCAATTTCTATGATTACGTGTTCCTGGATACGCCTCCCTCTCTGGGGGTGCTGATGACCTCGTCACTCTGTGCCTGCGATGAGGTGCTGACCCCCATGCAGTGCGAGTCGCTCTCGCTGGAGGGTCTCGCCAAGATTCTCTATGTGATGGAGCAGATTCGCGATAGTGGGGCGAATCCCAATCTGCGCCACGAGGGAGTTATCATGACGATGTTCAGTAATACCAAGCTGGCCAACGAGGTGATTCGCCAGGTGCGCGAGAATCTGCCTGATAAGATTTATAACGCTGTTATTCCTCGCTCAGTGCGCGTAGCTGAGGCTCCCAGTTTCGGCAAGACCGTCATGGAGCACGACCCCTACGGCAGTGCATCGTTGGCTTATCAGAACGCAGCCAAGGAATTCATTGCCCGCCATCGTCAGGGTTAATTCAGTCTGTACCGGTCAGCCATGCTCAGCTGGCTCTATCCTGATACCTGCGAATTGTGCGGCGAACGGAGTGACACGACGCTGTGTCCCACGTGTCGGGAGGGGCTGGCTCGGGTGCCGCGTCCTCTGTGCCTGCACTGTGGGACGCCCACCTGGGGCAAGGCTCACGAGGCTCAGTGCTGTGAGGCCTGTGAGAGTCTGCCTGCCGGAGGGTTTGATTTTGCCCGTTCCGCGCTTCTGCGCGACGAAAACAATATGTCGCTGATATACGCGTTGAAATACCGGCGTGCCAACCATCTGGCGCGTGCGTTGGCGCCCTTGCTGGCAGAGCAGTGGAAGCAGACCCCGGAGCTTCGCGCCCACGATGACTGGGTGTTGGTGCCGGTGCCGGTGGAGCGGGGCAGGCTTTTCCGGCGTGGTTATAACCAGGCTGAGGAGCTGGCACTGGCGCTGCGGCGTATCCTGGGTTTCCGTGTTTGGCAGCCCTTGCATCGATTGCCTACGGCCTATGCCAGTCAGACACGCTTGTCAGCACGGGCACGGATGATCAATGCCAGGAAGGCGTATACGCTGAAGCGCTCCGTTGAACGCCGCCCGGACAGTGTGTCACCTCACCTGCTGCTGATAGACGATGTGTACACAACGGGTGCGACCGTGAGTGCCTGTGCTGCCGTCCTGCGGCGGCTGAACGGAGTAAGCTGCATCGGCGTGCTCACTCTGCTGCGGGCTGTTCGCGGGTGAGGGGACAGGTCAGCTCTCGCTGGTGTCGCGGCTTTCGTTTCGGTTCTTAATCAGCTTGCGACAGCAAACGATGAAAAGAGTCCAGACGAAGCCGATGGAGAGGACCATGGTGATGATACCTGCCAGTGTCATGATATGGGAAGTCTGTTATCGGGGGTTTTCTTGAATTTCCTGTTGTGGAAGCGGGTGGAGGTGTGGGCTACCAGGGCGCAGAACAGGGCGAAGATGCCCACCCAGCAGAGCGGTACCACGGCACCTATCTTGCCCTCCAGCACGTTGGAGACCTGCGGGCTGAGCTCCACAAAGATGTTCTTGTAGAGCCAGGAGCCGAAGACGCATGCCAGAATGGTCGGGGTGACCCAGCGGATGATGAACTTCATGAAGCTCGGCGGGGTGAACAGGGCCCCGCGTCCCAGCTCGTTGAGGGCGTTATCCGAACGCCACACCACGTTGAAGAGTGTCAGGTACATGAACGAGGTGATGTAGAGGGAGAGCGTGCCCACCCAGAAGTCCATGGTGTCCAGCGCGATGAGGTTGTCACCGGTGAACCAGGCCACCAGCATGGCTCCCACGCACATGAACAGGGCGATAATGGTGACGCTCTGCGTGCGGCGCATGCCCCAGAACTCCTCCATGAAAGCCGTGGCCGGCTGCAGCAGGGAGATGGAGCTGGTGATGGCGGCCAGGAAGAGCAGGAAGAAGAAGAGCGTGCCGAAGAACTGCCCCATCGGCATGGCGGCAAACACCTGCGGCAGTACGTTGAAGCCCAGCCCGAAGGTGCTGGCACCGGCAGCGGCTACCACGCCCAGCAGAGAGACGGCGGCGGGCACAATCATCATGCCGGCGATACCCACTTCCACCACCTCGTTGGCGGAGTTTGCCGTAATGGAGGCCAGCGCAATGTCCTTGCGGCGGTTCACATAGCTGGCGTAGGTGCAGATGGTGCCGAAGCCCAGAGAGAGTGAGTAGAAAATCTGCCCGGCGGCGGCAATCCAGAGCTCCGGGTTCATCAGCCCTTCCAGCAGAGAGATGTTTTTCGGGGAAATTTTTTCATCGGGGTACTGAGCCTGCGTGCGTTTGATGAGTTCTTCTCTCTGTTCCGGGGTGGCAGAGGCGGGAATCATGTTGACGGTTTTGCCGCTTTCCGTGACCAGTTCCACCTTGTTGGGGTTCCACATGTAGCCCAGACCCTCGTTCACGTTGCGTTCGGGGTGTGCGGCATCCGGGGTGCCCAGGGTGAGCACGCGGATGAGCACCAGCACGGCGGTGATGAGCAGGATGGGCATGCTCAGCTTGCAGAACCACTCAATGCCCTTGGAAACACCGCGGTAGATGAGGTAAAAATTGCACAGCAGGGCGATCGCGAAGAAAATCAGCAGCGAGCTCTCGCCGGAGAAGATGGCACCGTTGCTGCCGGCTCCTACGAAGTTGCCGAAGAAGTTGCCGAATTCCTCGCTCGTGCTCAGGGAGAGGTCACCCACGGCCGTGTGCCAGGCGTAGCCCAGAGTCCAGCCCTCCAGATACATGTAGTACATGGAGATGGAGAGCGGAGCCACTACACCGACCAGACCCATGTATTTCCACCAGGGAGAGCGCGAAATGAGCATGAAGATGGAGGCCGTCGTGTGCCCGCCCACGCGTCCGCCTCGGCGGCCGATGGTCCATTCTACCCAGCTGAGCGGGATACCCATCAGCAGAAAGGCCGTGAAGTAGGCAATCATGAAGGCGCCGCCGCCGTATTGGGCGGCCAGGCCGGGGAAGCGGAGGAAGTTGCCGAAGCCGATGGCGCTGCCGGCCACGGCCAGCACGGCTCCGATGTTGGAGTTCCAGGATTCTTTTTTGGTGATTTTGCTCATCAGAGTCGGTCTATCTTACTCAACAGCTTACGGGCTGTCAAGGTTAATCAGGAAATAGGGAGGCGTTCTTTCTGCTGCTCTTTGTTTTTGCGGCGGAAGTGTTTGGAGGTGTGTGCTACACCGGCACAGAATATCACCAGTAGTGCCAACCATGCCAGGGGGAAGATGGCGCCGGGCTTACCCTCCAGCACGTTGGAGACCTGAGGGCTGAGCTCCACAAAGATGTTCTTGTAGAGCCAGGAGCCGAAGACGCACAGCAGGATGGTCGGGGTAATCCAGCGGATGATGAAGCCGATGATACGGGGCGGCACGATGAGTGCCCCGCGCCCCAGCTCGCGGAGGGCGTTGGCCGGGTGCCACACGGCGTTGAACAGCACCAGGAACAGGGCTGTGATGAGGTAGAGCGACAGGGTGCCGAACCAGAAATCCATGGTGTCCAGCGCGATGAGGTTGTCACCCGTAAACCAGGCCACCAGAATGGCACCCACGGTCATGAAGAAGGCCACGATGGTGACGCTCTGTACGCGGCGCAGTCCCCAGAATTCCTCCAGAAAGGCAGTGGCGGGCTGAATCATGGAAAGGGAGCTGGTGATAGCCGCCAGGAAGAGGAGGAAGAAGAAGAGCGTGCCGAAGAGCTGTCCCATGGGCATGGAGGCAAACACCTGCGGCAGCACGTTGAAGCCCAGCCCGAAGGTGCCGGCACCGGCGGCGGCCACCACCCCCAGCAGGGAGACGGCGGCGGGTACAATCATCATGCCGGCGATACCTACTTCCACCACCTCGTTGGCGGCGTTGGCGGTGAGGGAAGCCAGGGCGATATCCCTGTTTTTACGCACGTAGCTGGCGTAGGTGCAGACGGCACCGAAGCCGATGGAGAGGGAGAAGAAGATCTGCCCGGCAGCCGTAATCCACAGCTCCGGGTTCAGCAGTCCGTCAATCAGGGTGAGTCGACGGATGGAGACTTTTTCCCCGGGGTACTCTGCCTGTGTGCGTTGCAGGAGCTCCTGTTCCTGTTCCGGGGTGGCGGAGGCGGGAACCATGTTGAGTGTCTTGCCGCTCTCTGTCACCAGCAGGGTTTTGTCCGGGTTCCACATATAGCCCAGACCTTCGTTGACGCTGCGTTCCGGGTGCGCGGCATCCGGCGTGCCCAGGGTGAGCACGCGTACCAACACGATGACGGCGGTGATGAGCAGGATGGGCATACTCAGCTTGCAGAACCATTCAATACCCTTGGATACCCCCCGGAAGATGAGGTAGAAGTTGCACAGCAGGGCAATGAGGAAGAAGATGGGCAGGGTGCTCTGCCCGCTGAAGATGGCACCGTGGGCATTGGCTCCCACAAAATTGCCGAAGAAGCTGCCGAATTCCTCCCCCTTGGAGAAAGAGAGGTCGCCCACGGCGGTGTGCCAGGCGTAGCCTAGCGTCCAGCCCTCCAGATACATGTAGTACATGGAGATGGCCAGCGGAGCCAGCACACCTGCTAAGCCCAGATACTTCCATGTGGTGGAGCGGGCTATCAGCGAAAAGATGGAGGCGGTGGTGTGCCCGCCCATGCGCCCGCCTCGGCGGCCGATGGTCCACTCCACCCAGCTGAGCGGGATACCCAGCAGCAGAAAGGCCGTGAAGTAGGCAATCATGAAGGCGCCGCCGCCGTACTGGGCGGCCAGCCCGGGAAAACGAAGAAAATTACCGAAGCCGACGGCGCTGCCGGCCACAGCCAGCACGACACCGAGGTTGGAGTTCCAGTGTTCGCGTTTGGGGGTACTGCTCATGCAAGTCTGCGTATCATACGCAAGAGCCCTCCTCCTGTCAAGGCAAATCGGACGGGAGGAACCGGGTAAATGATTGAGGTATCAATCAGAGCTTGACGCGGTAATGCCCGGTGAGGGGGAAGAAGAAGAGTCCTTCCTCCTCTCGGGTGCCGGCTCCGATATTGTGGATGATGCAGGGGGAGCCGTCCGGCGCCTTGCGATCACTGACAATCATGATATGGTGCAGCGCGGTATCGATGCGACAGGTGACGATGTCGCCCGGGAGGTAATCCTCCGCCTTGTCCGTGAGGGGGAGCTCCCACCCTCGGCGGCGGAAGTAGGTCTGCAGATTGGGCACACGGCGGTGGTCGATATTGCGGTCAGGCCGTTTCAGCCCCCAGAGTTTCGGATAGGCGCCAAAGTGAGCCTTCATATCCTCGTGCACGACTTTCTGCAAATCGAGACCCACTCCCCGCAGAGCGCGAATGACCACATCGGTGCAGACGCCGCGATCCATAGGTACATCGCCGCCCGGATACGGCAGAACGGTGTAGTCCGGGTCGTAGGTGACGGTGACGCCGATTTGCTTGCGAGCCAGGTCGGGAAGCCTCGTGTCGGCCGATGCGGCAGGCAGCAGCATCGCGAGAGACAGGATGCAGAGCAGGGGGTGTTTCATGGTGATGTCAGATGTGGTTGAGTTGAGAGAGGGTGCTCTTGACAGGGAGTTTATCTGTATCGAGTATCAGGGTGATATCGTGACACCCTGCTTCCAGTCGGAAGACGGCGTGGTGCTTATCGTGCACTCCCGGCAGGGTCTCGCGCTCGCAGTAGCAGGCGTTGGTGCCTTCCCAGTTGATGATATCGCCAGCCGCATCATCGTGCAGATTGAGTTCCAGCAAGTAGAGCCCTCGGCGCGGGGCACGGAGCATGATGGAGGCGCTATAGCGTGTGTCGGTTTCCGCTCGCCAGTGCAGCACGTGCTCCCAGGGTGAGGTGATGGCTGTATCTGATTCCGGCTGTGCTTTCTGCCAGGCTCTTGCCTTGTGCCATTGGCTGATACCTGTGATAAGCAGCATGAGTTGCCAGAGAACCCATACACTGCCGCTCCATGCTGCCCAGAATATCAGCAGGCGCCTGCTCCAGACGGGAGACTCCCAGAGCCAGGCCGCCAGCAGACAGGCCAGCAGGGCAATGGTGATACCAATGGCCCGTCGATAGCCCAGCACGATGCCGGGAAACAGGATAGACACCACCGCCGTACCCAACACGTGCCTGATGTTGAGCGGAGAACAGGAGAATAGTATCTGCCGAGCTTCCTTCCGGGTGAACCGGAGCAACTGCTCCTGTGTCATCGTGCCATTGGTTTCCACAAGTGACAGTCATAACATAAAGTGGGTTGTATTTCAAGGAAAAACATCTCTTCTCCCTCATCGGGTATCGGATTGATTACGCTTGTCTGACGCTTTTTTTTGTGGTAGGCTGGTGCACGTGAAAATTGATGCAGAGACAAAGCAGGCAGATTTGCAGCGCATGTATGATGCAGTGTTGCGACGTGAGTTCCTGAAGAGTACGCCGTTGAATCTGAAGGTGTTTTTGCGCTATGCCATTCTGTTTCTGTTGTTTCCCGGTATGGTGTTTGGCTTTCGGGTCGGGATGATGATAACGCTTGCCTTCTGCGGCATATTGGTGGGTATTCTGATTTTCGGCAGTGATGAAGCATCGATGATTGCCATCTACAGCTGGTTATCCGCCGGGCTTTTTGTGATGGCTGCCGTGAATTTTTCCGTGATGCGCCGCGCTTGGAACGAGCGGAAGCGTCGCGCTGCATACCGCCCGGCGACTCCCGGCCTGAAGCATGCCCAGCTTACCCCGCAGCGTGTTGCCCTCAAATGGCACCCCGGCGAGCGCAATCGCCTGATTGCCCGTCTGAATGTCAGAGCCACGCAACGGGGCGTCTGTGCCATGTTGCTCACCTTCCGGGGCTACGATGGGCGCCGTATCATCACTGTCGGTATCGAGGGTACCTGCATTCTTCAGAGCCAGGGTGCTTCCGGTGAGGAGTTCCATGCCCTCATCCTCTACCGCCTCGAAGCCGGTACTCACGAACTCGCCTGGGCCATGCCGGGCTCTCAGCAGGCTCTTCAGGCCGAAGTCACCCAGCTGAACGTGATGTGAGTGCATCGTTCATTGATATCGCACATGGGTGCTCCGATGCGTGTTTTGAAGAATTTCGCATTAAAGGGAGCGGCTGTGCGCCCTTTGTCGTTTTCGTTGCTCTGCGAAAGGGTATACAGCGCCACTAATATGACACTTGCCTGCATTTTGCAGCATGTGTTACCTTTTATCCGGGAGGGATATCGGAAAACCATGCAATTCTTTAATGTGGTTGCGGCTTTGCATGGTATTCTGTGTCAAAAATAAGAAAAAACCATGTAATCCCGCAACAAGACTGCGGATTTACATGGTTTTTATGGGGGTATTTATGCTCCGTAGATACGTTTGCCCAGGGGGGCGCAGGGTGACAATCAGGCATACCCAGTCACCTGTGGAGAGCCTCATGCTGAGAGATGCCGAACGAGCCGCGGCCGGACTACATGAGCCTCTTCCGCAGGCTCGCGAAACGGATGCTGCGGAAGAGCAGCAGGGTGGCCGTCGGCAGAATCGTCAGCATACAGAGCCACCAACAGCAGATACCAGGCTAAGTAGTCCAGCCGCAGCAACGCTCAACCTCACCAAATGAAAAATGTTGAGATTTGCGATTTAGCAAGTTACGGGTTCAACACTCGCTGCGCTTCGCGCAAATTTAAAATTCGTCACTCGTAAATCGTCACTCGTCATTTCATTTCTCCCAGCCGCCGCCGAGGGCGGTGCAGAGGCGTGCCAGCGTCATGCGAATCTGCTGGCGGGTGGTGATGAGGTTCAGCTCCGCTGCCAGCCAGGCGCGTTCAGAGGCAGCCACGTTCAGGAACTCACCCTCGCCGGCGTTGTAACGCTCCAGCGAGAGCTGGGCGGCTTCCTTGTTCGCCGCGCAGGAGGCCGCATACTGCGGCAGCTGGTTGGTGAGCCGGGCGTAGTCGATGAGGCATTCCTCCACCTCGGCAAAGGCTGCCAGCACGGTCTTGCGGTAGCTCTGCATGGCAGATTTCTGCTGGATTTCCGCCTGTTTTACGCTTTCGTTGAGCGAGACGCGGTTGAGCAGGGTCTGGCTGGCAGAGGCTCCCAGGCTCCAGGTGGTGTTCTGGAAGAAGTTGGCAAAATCCGAACCGGCAGAGGATGAGGTGCTGCCGGTGAGCGACAGTCTCGGGAAGAGGTTGGCCACGTTCACGCCAATGTTGGCGGTGGCGGCGTGCAGGTCACGCTCCGCGCGGATGATATCCGGGCGACGGCGCAGTAAATCTGAGGGAAGCCCGGTGGGGACACGCGGGATGAGGTTGTACACGGAGGCACCCGGCATTTGCAGGCTCACATTGTTCACCGTGGTGCCCAGATAGGTGGCCAGCGTGTTCTCACACTTGCGGATGTTGGCTTCCAGCGCGGGAATCTGGGCGCGGGTGGAGGCGATGGTGGCGCGAGCCTCTGCTAAATCCAGCGAACTTTCCATGCCGACACCGTGGCGCTTGGCGGTGATTTGGTAGGTGCGTTCCTGGTACTCCAGCTGCTCGCGGGCAATACGCAGGCTTTCCCGCGCGGATATCCACTCAAAATAGGCGCTCGCTATGCCGGAGGCCAATGCTGCGCGGGTGGCGGCTGCTGCGGCCTTGACTGAGCCTACATTGGCAAAGGCTGCTTCCACCTGACGGCGGGTGCCGCCCCAGATATCCGGCGTCCAGGAGGCGGAGAGCCCGCCGCTCCAGCGTCCGTGGGAGAGGGAGGTGTTGAAGCTTCCGCTGTTGGTGCCGCCCATGTTGATACCCACGCCGGGGAAGAGGCCGGACTGCGTGGAGCGCAGGGCAGACTCTGCCTTGCTGATGGAAAGGGCGGCCGTTATCATATCCGGGTTGGCGGTGAAGGCGGTCTCAATGAGCCCGGCGAGCTGCGGGTCGTTGAAGCTCTGCCACCAGCGGGTGAGGGTGTAGGCATCCGTGCCGGGGGGCAGGGCATTTACCCAGGTTTCCGGCAGGGCGCTGTCCTGCGGGCCGAGGTAATCCGGCCCCAGCAGGCAGGAACTCAGCAACAGGGCGCTCAGAGAAAGTGTGGTCAACGTGCGTTTCATGAATGAAATAGAAAAGGTTAAGGTTATTCGTGGCGCAGGGCATCAATGGGATCCATGCGCGAGGCTTTCCAGGCCGGGTACCACCCGAAGACGATACCGATGGCGGCGGCCACGGTGACGGCGAGCCCCATGGCGGCAGGGGAGGTTTCCACCGGCCAGCCGTTCTGTGAACTGACGAACTGGGATGCGCCGTGTCCCACGGCAAGCCCGATGAGCCCGCCGATGAGGCAGAGCAGCACGGATTCCAGCAGGAATTGGTACATGATATCCCGCGGGCGGGCGCCCACAGCCATGCGCAGACCAATCTCGCGGGTACGCTCCGTGACGGAAACCATCATGATGTTCATGATACCCACGCCGCCCACGACAAGGGAAATCATGGCCACCGCTACGAGCAGACGGCTCATGTTCTCGCTGGTGGAGGTCATCATCTTGCTGAACTGGGCGCGGTCGCGCATCTCGAAGTCATCCAGCACGCCCGGCTCCAGCATGTGCTGGCGGCGCAGCACGGTGGTCATCTCATCCATGGCGGCCTGAGCGCTCACCCCGTCCTTAATCTGCACCAGCAGGGAATCCACCGTGCGGGTGCGCAGCGGGTGCGGGGCATTGGTGAAGGGCTGGAGGTCACAGCCGGGGTAAAAGTTCACGGCAGAGGTGGAGAAAGTGCTGTTGGCAGAGATGGTCTGGGTGCTGTTGGCCGCCCCGCCCTTGGAAATGACGGCAGAACCGGAAGCACCCATGAGTCGCGTGCGGATGCTGGTCCAGGGCAGGATGAGGCAGTCATCCTGGTCATTGCCCATGGCATCTGCACCCTTGGTGGCCAGCACGCCGATGATGGTGAATACCACGTCCTTGATGCGGACATCCTGTCCCACCGGGCTCTTATCTCCAAAGAATTTTTCCGCGATGGTATTGCCGATGAGGCAGACGCGTGCGGCCTCATCCACCTGCTTTTTGGTGAAAGCGCGGCCTTTCTGCACCGTCCAGCCCTCAATGTCCAGATAATGCTCATTGCCGCCCTTAATGGAGTTGGGGCTCCAGTTCTCATTGCCCACGATAATCTGGCCGCTGGCGCGGACATAGGGCGAGGCCAGCTTGACCGTGGCGGTGCATTCGCGCATGATGGCATCCGCATCTGTCGGGTAGAGCGAGGCGCGCCCGCCCATGCCGGAGCTGACACCGGAGGTGCTGACGGAAGCCCCGAAGATGTTGATGACGTTCGCCCCCAGTGAGGAAAAAGAGGCGGCAATTTGCTTCTTGGAGCCTTCACCAATTTCAGAGATGGCTACCACGGCGGCGATACCGATAACGATACCCAGCACGGTGAGAGCCGCACGCATGGGGTTGCGAACCAGGGCTCGCAGGCAGGTGATGAAGAGGGTGGTAAACTTCATTTGCTGAGCGTGGCTGAGAGTTCATCCGATACGCCGTCCAGGATGAGGCCGTCGCACATGTTGATGGCGCGGTCGGTAAAGGCGGCTGTCTTGCGGTCGTGGGTCACGATGATGATGGTGATACCTTTCTGTCGGTTGAGGTCGCGGAACATGTTCATGACCTCCACGGAGGTGGTGGAGTCCAGGTTGCCGGTGGGCTCGTCTGCCAGCAGGATACCGGGGTTGTTGATGAGTGAGCGGGCGATGGCCACGCGCTGCTGTTGACCGCCGGAAAGCTGCGCCGGGGTGTGGTGCATGCGCTCCTCCAACCCCACCATGCGGATGAGCTCCAGTGCGCGTTGGCGGATTTCTGACGCAGGCAGGGCGGGGTGGTGGTAGTAGGCGGGCATCATCACATTCTCCAGCGCAGAAGTGCGCGCCAGCAGGTTGAAGTTCTGGAACACGAATCCTATGCGCTGATTGCGCAGGCGGGCGCGCTGGTCGGCATTCAGCCCTGCCACGTTCTTGCCGTCTATCCAGAACTCGCCGCCGCTGGGGCGATCCAGACAGCCCAGAATATTCATGAGCGTGGATTTGCCGGAGCCGGAGGCTCCCGTGAGCGAGACGAACTCTCCGTCTTCAATGCGCAGGGAGATACCCTTGAGCACCGGCAGGTCAATCTCGCCCAGGTGGTAAACCTTGGTGATGTTTTTCAGTTCAATCACGGTAGGAAAAACGGGATGAAAAGGGAAACTTACATGGGAGGACCGCCGCGATGTCCGGCGTTCTGGTTCTGCCCGGGCTTGGCCTCCACTCCGCCGGCGGTGCGCTGGCGGCGCTCCGGGCGTTTGGGAGCGAAGGGGTTATTGGAGCCGCCGGGTGCCGCCTCATCGTCTGAGGAAACAGCCAGAACGCCGGTCACCAGCTCCATGCCGGGCTCCAGCGTTTCACCGTCAGCCGGCACAACAATGGTGCGGGTGCCATCCGTATCCAGCTTACGCACCCGGACAGGAGCCACGGTCTTATCCCCTACCTTGCGCCAGACAAGGGCGCGTTCCCCCGGCTCTGCCTGTTCGGCGGGGGCGGCGGCTTCATCCTCTGCCGCTACCTCCACGGGCGGCGGTTTCGGGCGGGACTTGCGGTGTTTCTCGTCAATCATGTCGGGTGAAGGGCGGAAATCAAACACGGCATCAGATACCATGAGCGCGTCCTTGACTTCCTTGACGATGAAGTTGGCATTGGCGCTCATGTAGGGCAACAGTTTGCGGTCGGGGTTCTCAATATCCACCTCCACGATATAGGTCACCACGTTGGAGCTCATGGTGGCGTTCGGGCGAATCTTGTTGACCACTCCGGTGAAGTTCTCATTCGGCAGGGCATCCACCGTGTAGCGCACCTCCTGCCCGGGCTTCACTTTGGCAATATCCGCTTCATTCACGCTGGCCCAGATTTGCATTTTGGAGAGGTCGCGCGCCACGAGGAAGAGGGTGGTGGCGTTCATGCTGCTCACCACGGTCTGCCCCACGTTCACCTGGCGCACCACAATGGTGCCGTCCACCGGGGTGGTGATACGGGTGTAATCGCGGTTGCGCAGCTCGCTCTCCAGCTGAGCCTGAGCGCTCTGCAACTGTGCGGCAGCGCTTGCCTGCTGGGCGGTGGCCGTCTGCAGCTGAGCCTCCGCGCTCTCCAGAGAGGCGGCTGCGGTCTCCGCTGCGTTCACATACTGGTCATAGCTCATCTGGGAGAGGGCATCACCCACGCCCAGCTTTTTGGCACGGTCCAAATCACGGTCGGCCTTGTTCTTGTTGGCCTGCGCCTGGGAGATGGAGGCTTTGGCCTGAGCCAGACCTGCTTCAGCGGAAAGAATCTGGGCTCTGGCCTGAGCCACGCTGGCTTCAGCGCGTTTGATATCCAGCTCCACGATGGTGTCATCGATGCGTGCCAGCAGTTGACCGGCCTTGACCTCGCTGCCGTAGTCCACGCGGTTGCCGTTGGCATCGGTGCCGAATTCCTTGATTTCACCCGTCACCTGGGCACCCACGTCCACCAGTTCCTCCGGTTCCAGCGTGCCGGTGGCCTGCACCTTACTCACAAAGTCACCCTTGGTGACCTGATCCGTCTTGAATCGGAAATCCTGCTGAGTTGTACCGCCCATGTTGAGCCAGACGGCAACCCCGCTTCCTGCTACCAGGGCAGCGGCACCCCATTTGTAAATTGCTTTCACGTTGGTGGATTTTTGTTTTTTTGTTGAATAGAAGAAAATATTTCTCAGATTTAAGTACGCAGAAGCGAAACTGAAATCTACATGTTTTCTTGCGTTTTTTCAGGAGAAATCACTGTCGCGAGCGACCATCGTCCCATCCGCTTCGGCTCCGGCGTTTTTCCGCTTCGCGGGCGCGGATAGCTTCTGCCTCGGCAGCAGCTTTGGCAGCGGCTTCCTCCTCGGCCTGGCGAGCCTGCTCTTCCTCGCTCAGCTCAGTCAGTCCGTCGGGGCCCTTCTGCTGAGGTTTGGTCAGCGATTCCATCATGCTCGACTTGATGCTTTCGAAAAAGCTGCGGACGATGGCGGCAGCCATATGACCACCGGAGATACGCTGGTGAGGTTTGCCCTCGTAGAGTGCGGCGTAGGCATAGCGGGGTTCATCAGCGGGCATGAAGCCGGCAAACCAGGCCAGACGACAGTCATCGGACGGGCGTCCCCACTGGGCGGTACCGGTTTTGCCGGCATTGCTGACGTAGCTGAGCTGTGCCCGGCGTCCTGTGCCTCCATTGACTACGGCCTTCATCGCTTTGCGTACAACGGCCAGCGAGGCTTCCATGTCGGCCAGGTTGGTCTGTGCTGCCGTGGTGAACTGGTAGACAACGTTGCCCTCGGCATCCAGAACCTGGCGTACCAGCTGGAGCTTGGGCAGATACTTGCCGTTGGCGATACCGGCGATGGCGTGAGCCACCTGGAGCGGAGTGGCCAGAAGGGCGCCCTGGCCTATGGACATGTTAGCGGCATCACCGGCCATGAACCCTCGACCGTAGTTGCGGTGCATCCAGGATTCGTCCGGTACATTACCCGCCTTGTCGGGCAGGGGAATGCCGGAGGTGGATCCGAAGCCGAATCGACGTGCCACATCGCAGAGACGCTGGGCGCCGATACGCGGCTCGCGGGTAGCCGCTATCTGGTACATGAAGGGGTTGTTCGAGAGCACCAGCGCAGTGACGCAGTTGATGGAACCGGCAAATTTGTTGTGGTTCTTGAATTCGTGTCCGCCGATGCGTACGCTGTAGGGGCAGTTCACATAGGTGCCCTCGGTGATGACATGGTAGCGCAGTCCGGCTGCCACGGTGATGGTTTTGAAGGTAGAGGCGGGGGGATAGACACCGGCGAATGCGCGTGATACCAGAGGGGTGTTCGGGTCATTGCGCAGTTCATCATAATCCTTCTGTGAAATGGAGGGGATGAACTTGTTGGGGTCGAAGTTCGGCGTGGAGGCCAGTACCACGATTTCGCCGGTGTGGATGTCCACCATGACGAAAGCTCCGCGACCCAGCGTGTTGTCGCGCAGGGATTGCTCAGCGGCTTTCTGCCATTCCAGGTTGAGCGTGGTGACGATGGTGCCGCCGGGTTTGGGCTTGGTCTGGAGCTCGTCGAGTATTTTCTTGCCGCTCTCATCGAACATGAGCCGCCAGATGCCCGGCTTGCCGGTGAGTTGCTTGTTGAATTTGAGCTCAAGCCCGGCGCGACCCTCCTGGCGCTCGAAGATGGGGTCGTTGTGGTTGATGGGCCCCGTGGGCAGCTTGGCTTTGGCACCGGTGTAGCCCAGGATGTGGCAGGCAGATGTACCGGAGGTGTAGTTGCGGATATAGAGCGGTATCAGGTGGGCTTTCTCGATTTTCTTGACCTTGTCGCGCAGCGGGGCAATCTCGCGCTCGCGTACAGTGGCGCCGATTGCCAGCGGCAGCCAGCGGCGATTCTTATAGTGGTCCAACAGCTGGTCATCGCTCTTCTGGAGTATCCGGAAGCCCGCTGCCTCAAAATCTGCCATGGTCTTGCGGGCTACGGAGAGGATGTGCGCGTCGCTTTCGTCTTCGAGTTGGCCGAAGTTGATGGCCGGCTGCCAGGCGACCTCGGAGCAGGCCATGACATGGCCGTTGCGGTCAGTGATGAGACCACGGGGCCCCGGCACCGTCAGGGACATGGTGCGGGCGTTGGGGCGGGTAGAGGCATACGCGACATGCGAGGGATCGTGAACGGTGGGATCCATCACCTCTTCTGAGGATTTGAGGGGAGGGGCGGCATCCGGTTCGCTGGCTGAGTCGACCTCTACTCGCGTGGGTGAGTCGGGTGAAGCGGTATCTTCATAGGAATCAGCTTTCTGCACACCTTCATGCACTGTCGTTTTGTCTTCACCGCCCAGTTTGACGGTCTCCACGGTTCCTTCCACCTCATCAGCGGGGATGGCTTCGGCATCATCGGGCATGGCGGCCGCCGCTTCTGCGGCTGTCAGCGGGCGGGGGGTCTGAGCTTCGGCTGATAAGGCTATACCCAGTAGCAGCAAGCCGATGTAGAGAGGTCTGCGCAGCATAACACCCGCATTCTACTCTATTTTAGGCCGCGCTGCAACATTTCATTGCGCAAGCCGTCGGATTATTTGCGGCTGAGTGGGGGGGACAGAAGTCAGCGTTGTTGGTGTTGTTCCATCCACTGCTGATAAATTGCAGGGTTAATTTCGCTGGGCCGGATTTCCGCGCGGTTGCTCCAGAAGACGGCGGTGTGGAGGACGGGAATGCCGCAGGCGGCGAGGTGAGAATCGATGGCGGCTTTGTGTGCCAGCACCTGCTTGCGGGTGGGAGAATGAACGACGCCCATAATCTGTGCGCCGCCGAAGACAGCTCCGCCGCTGCGCCAGTAGCAGTGGGTCATGCATATGTGGCGACCGCATTCCGCTCCGGCGCGTTCTTCCATGCCCTCCGGCACGGCCCAGTGGAAGAGCCCGGCAGCGCCTGTGCCGGCGTGGCGGTTGCGCGGGGCTGTGTGGTCCAGAAAGGTGGCAAAACGCCCGATGACTCGGCGGCTATCCAGCGCGGTGGCGATATCGCAGTAACGCTGTTCGCTCATGCCGAGGGCCGCGGCACGCCCTGCCCAGGGCGCGGGGCAGAATTCCTCCGGGCGTAAGCTTTCCTTGAGACTGAGCAACACCTGCCATTCTTCCGGGCTCAGGACGGGGTGTTGCGGTACCTGCATGATGGGTCGCTCCGGCAGCTTGTCACCCGGTTGCAGTCCGGCGCGGCGGGTATGTCCCACGGCCAGAGCAAACATGCCTACCACGGGCAGGGGTACACAGTCCTCTGCGCCGATGGCTCGGGCGAGGATGGCGCAGTGTTCCTGCATGGTGCCGTAGCCGGTGGGCACTTTCAGCGTGGTCCAGAGGCGGTAATCGGCACCGGGCGCGGAGGGTGTCTCACTGCTGCGCAGGACGACATGCCCGGTGAAGGGATCGTTGTCCCGCAACCATGTGTAGGCGTTTTCCAGTTTTTCCTCCGGCACTTTCCAGGCGATGAGAGCGCCTTCTGCCAGGCTGGTGGAGAGAAGTGTCTGCCGTACGCGCCGGATGGTGCCGGCCGTGAGCATAGCGCGAAGCCGCTCGATGACAACAGATGTCTCGATGCCGCTCAGTCGTGCGATTTCATCGAAAGGCCGAGCATGAAACCCGTTTATACGATCCTCTGCCACGCTGAGGATGCGGCGGTTGATGGAATCGTCGCAGGCCGTGGGTATCATTGGGGATTGACGGTGCCGCAGTGGGTGAAGAGATTGTCGCCGAATTCGGTACGAGCCAGTCGGGCGATGGCCTGAGCCTGCTCGGGGGTTTCGGTCAGGGCGAAGATGGTGGAGCCGGAGCCGCTCATGAGGGCAGCACGTACCCCGTCCTGCTGCAACATCCACATCTTCATCATGCCCAGAATCGGGAACTTGGCGAATACGGGGCGTTCCAGTTCGTTGACGAGAGTGATGGTATCAACCTTCTGGGCTCCGTAGTTGATGTTTCGGAAACGACGGGAGCAGGTGAGTGCCTTATAGGCTGATGGAGTGGAAACGCCGAACGGCGGTTTTATCAGCACGATGGGACTGCTCCACTCGGCCAGCTCCGGTACGGGTTTTACGATCTCTCCGCGTCCGGTGCAGCGGCTGATAACGGGGTTGAGGAAGAAGTTGACATCACTGCCCAGATTGGCGGCCATGGCCCCCAGCTCTTCCATATCGTAGTTGGTGCCGATGATTTCATTGACGGCCTTGAGGGTAATGGCGGCATCGGCGGAGCCTCCGCCCAGTCCTGCACCGTGGGGGATACGCTTGGTGAGGGTGATGCGCTGCTTAGCCTTGCGACCGTATGATTTCTCGAATTCTCGAATGGCTTTGATGACCAGGTTGCTTTCATCCGTGGGTACCCCGGGGGTGTCACACAGCAGCGTTGTGGTGCGTGAATTATGAAAATCCAGCTGGTCGCAGAGGTCAATAGGAGCCATCAGGATATCCACATTGTGGTATCCGTCCTCACGAAGCTTGCTCTGAACACGCAGGGAAAGATTGATTTTGGCCGGGGCGGTGTACGTGGTCATGCTTGTATATTACACGATTTCCGAGGTGACGTCAATCTTGGACGTCGGCAGTATTCAGTGCCCTATATGAGTTCCATCCCTACAGAGATGAAAGAATCCACAAGCGTGTCATAGAACGCGGGTTTCCGAGTTATATCGTCCTTGCTTCCTTTTGGTACAAAGATGATCATGCCCTGTCTTGCCCGAGTCAAGAGGACACGGTAGGTGTTTTTTAAATAGCGGCGTTTTTGCTCATCGTTTACTTTTTTCCATTTGTTGCCGCTAAAGTTGTAATAGCACCAGATGTCGTGTTCCAGACGAAAATCTGCATCCCATGCGACTATCGCATAGTCTAGCTCTAAACCTTGGACTGCGAACTCTGTCGCTACATCTTCACAAGCATAGCTTGACCGCACATCATCTGAATCATTTAAGAACCAATGTTCTTCCTTAATGGCGCTTTTTACAAATATTCCTTCGGGCTTAAGCCTCAAAGCTCCACTGCTTGCCAGTATTCCGTAACGACGAGTGCCCTTGCACTTAGAGCGAACCCATGCTTTTGCCTTGGATAAATCTCGAGTTATGACAATCGGATATTTCTCCTTGATGTGACTGAACAACATTTTTGATGTCTTCATGTCTCGGTCCAAAAAAGCTTTAACAAACCCAGCCATTTCTGGACTCCGAAATGATCGCATGGAAACGGATAAATGGAGCCCTGTTTTCTCTAGTACACGCAGTCCTCCTACCATACTCTTCCACTCGCGGCCGTATCGATATTCGTCGTCTTGCAGCTGAGGTGTAACGTAAATATCCCAATCCGAGAACGAGCGACGCATGGAATCAAACCATTCGGGTAATCCAGCCTCTCCACTGTTGATTTCTTGCCCTCCACCTATCAAGCAAATAATTACTGCCCAATCTTGGTGGCGATTCATCGTACTAATAAGAAATTCTGGTTCGCTATAGTCAAAATTATTGACTCCTTTCTTTTGGCGCATAAACTTCTGAATATGTTCCTTTGTCCATGCTCTTTGCGCCTCGTCAAAAATAGCAATTCTTTCAGCTGGTGGAGTATTCGAATTGCTCAGACAATCATCTCGATATGAATGAATGATTTGAATGAAGGTCTTGGTTTTACGCAATGCTTCAGACTTGGTGCAGTAGGCACCAGATTCTTTCGCACGTGTCACTTTATCTCTTGCGAGGGCATGTTGCAAAACAGTTACCAATGGCTGATTGCCAGACAAGAAAATAGCATGCTCGCCTTTTTCCGCATTCGAATAATTGATCGCCATTTTCAATCCAACAAGAGTTTTCCCTGCGCCTGGAACACCTGTCACAAAGCAAATTGATTTGCGACCATGCTTTTTGCTGTGGGCAATAATCTCATTGAGAGCTTCCGTGGTCACCCCCAAATTGATAGCATCGGCATCAGTTCTGGTTATTTCCTCCACTTTATGACCGTGGTACAAAGCCTGAGCTGCTTCCACAATAGTCGGAGTAGGTAAATAGGCGGATTGTGCCCATTCTTGATAATCAAATGCTGGTTCACTGTATGTCTGGACTACTTTGTGTATCGCGTCACTAATATTATCTGCATTGCAGCGGATAGGCTCCACGATTCGATCTACCATAGAAAGAGTACATGGTTGTGCCGATGCCTTATCTGATACCATGATGCATGCTAATAGCTTATCATGGCTCTTGCGATGGAAACTACGTAAATCGAGGGCATAGTCATATATTTGATTGTATGTATTTTTCTTATATTCAGAATCCCCACACTTAAATTCTAAAAGGAATACAATATTCTGGTACAATAGCACCACATCTACACGTTTACCCATTCGAGGGATGGAGTACTCAAAAAGAATATACCCTTCCTTCAAGCACGAAAGTTGGTCTTTTAAGATTGATATTTCCCTTTCCCATGCATTTCGTTGTAGAATGTTTGTGTCAAAATGATAATCCTCCTTACAAATTTGTCCAAGTATTTCATCGGCCGATAAACTCATAAAAGAACTTAAAGAGCCTTGGTAGAATGCTCGCTTGACCATAGATGTGTACAATCGATGGGTATTATTGAATATCATCCATTGCCTTGATAAAGGAGACGAAATCCTCGCCCAGATTGTTTATCATTAAGCATAAGGTTAGTATGGAAACATTGCGTGTTCCTCTCTCTACTGAAGAGATGAAACCACGGTCCACTTTGCACAATTCACTCAATGCTTGCTGCGTCAGACCTTTTTTTGTCCGTAATGCTTTTATAGCAATACCAATTCTTTCCAGTAACTCAGAATCTTCCATTCTCATAATTCTACAACACTTCCTTTTGCCTCTCCAGAAGAAAGCAGGAATGTAGATTATAATCATCAGGTTGCAAGATAAAGTCAACTGGGGTTCTTCTGTATAAACACGTTGGCACCATTAGCCTAGCGTTGATTTCCCCGTATTACAAGGGGGCGAATGGTTTGATAAAGAGGGGTATTCGACAATCGTCGAGCCGCAGGTATCTCTCACGGTGTGGGGAACAGCCGTGGAATTTAGAAACAATTGCTCCCACGAACAGATTTTTTGAACCTATTTTTGCCCATTTACTTATTGTTCCGGCAATGAAAGATTGATCGGTCGATGGGAATTTGTCGGGCTGAAAGCCCGAGGAATTTTGAGCCCGGAGGGCGGTATAATCGTAGCGAGTGGCGGAGCTGCGACAGCAGCGGAGTCACTCGTAACGAACCAAAAGGATACGGGAGCCCCGATGTAGGTCGGGGCGGCATAAAGCGCAGCCCGAATCTATAGCATGGCATTATGCCGCCCGCTTTCGCGGGCTCAGCATTCTCTTTGTCTTCTACGAGGCCCTGACGGGCCTCGCTACGATTATGCCGCCCATACGGGCTCAACATTCCGCTCGCTCGCGCTCGCCGACTACCCGACAAATTCTCATCGTATCGGCAGAGCAACATCCTTTAATTGCCGGAGCAATGATATCCGTAGTTGCCTCGTAAATAAGGTTAATGACTTGTATACATCAATACGTTAGTATTGGCAAAGAATATATGAAATCAGTGTCGATATTTGCATGGCCTCCTCAGCAGAGTAAGCACACAAAGCTGTTGTATGTGGGCTTACGCATCCGAGACGTACGCAGAATAGCTTTTTCTTGCGAGGAAAACAGCGTGTATTATGTTGAGCCTATATGCTCGAAGAAGCCGCCGCCTAGCAGGCGTTCGCCGCGCTGATGATCGGGGGCGTAGAAGGCGCACACCTGACCCAGCGCCAGCGCACGCACCGGCTCATCGAAATCGAGACGAACCCGTCCCGGTGCAAGCGGTGTGCAGGTAGCGTGAACGGCGGCGGCGCGATAGCGGGGCTGAGCCATGACTCGCTCCGGGAGTGGGCAGAGGGTGTTGGTGACGCCGCCGACGATGGCGCTGCGGGTGTAGAGGCCGGGGGTTTCCTGTCCTTCATAGCCCAGGATGAGGCGATTGCGGGCCAGGTCTTTGCCGACAACGACGTAGGCGACCCCCTCGCGGGGAGAGGCGACGTGATGCCCTTTGCGTTGACCCATGGTGAAGAGGTGCAGCCCGTCATGGCGGCCCAGAATCCTGCCGTTGAGGTCAACGATATCTCCCGGGTTGTCCGGCAGGTAATGGCGTAGGAAATCGCTCATTTTCACCTGTCCGATGAAGCAGATACCCTGAGAATCCTTTTTGTCGGCATTGGGCAGCCCGAATCGACGAGCTATCTCGCGCACCTCAGGTTTGGTAATCTGCCCCACGGGGAATACGGCGTGGGCAATCTGCTCCGGGCGCATCAGGGCGAGGAAATAGGATTGATCTTTGTTGACGTCAGCTCCGCGCAGGATATAGCTACCCTCATCCGCTATGTCCAGGCGCCGGGCATAGTGCCCGGTGGCTACGCCGGTAAAGCCTTGCTCCAGCGCATAGTCCAGAAGGACGCCGAACTTCATCTCGCGGTTGCAGAGGACATCCGGATTGGGGGTGGAGCCGCTGCGGTAGCCCTCGATGAGGTAGTTGACGACGCGGTTGCGGTATTGCTCGATGAGGTCAACGACGCGAAATTCGATGCCGAGTTTGCGACAGACGCCCAGGGCATCTTCAATATCACGCTCCCAGGGACACTCACCCGGGATGTGTTCATCGTTGACCCAGTTCTTCATGTAGGCTGCCACGACCTCATGTCCCTGTTCCGTGAGCAGAGCAGCAGCAGCGGCGCTGTCCACGCCACCACTCAGTGCTACCAATATACGTGCCATAGATACGAGTTCAGTTAGCAGGGATGTATCGGACTTCGCGTGTGTTCTCTCCTGTGTGAGTGAGAACGAGCCATTGTGTCTCAGGCGGCATCAATGCCCCATCGAAACGATCGGCCCATTCCACCAGCAGGATGTGGCCGCCGCTCAGGCATTCATCCCAGCCGATGCCCAGCGCTTCGTCCGGCGATGTCATGCGGTAGAAATCAAAGTGTACGACCGGGAGTCGTCCGTCTGTGTGCTCATGAGCCAGCGAAAAGGTCGGGCTTACCCCGGGATTCGATGCTCCCAGCCCCTCCAGAATACCCCGGACAAGGTGTGTCTTCCCGGCTCCGAGGTCTCCGACAAGTCCCAGGATATCACCGCCCTGCAACAGGTCAGCAAGTTCGCGTCCCAGATTAATCATCTCTTCTTCCGAATGGATGACCAGAGGGTTGGGGTGAAAGTGTTGTCGGAGCTGGTGCATGGTGTGCTGGCCGGGGGTGCAGAGGCTGTTTGTCGGAAAACGCGCAGCAAGCCATTTGCCTGCTGCGCGATGAATGAAGATTACTTCAGGGCATCGAAAGCACCCTTGAAGAAGTAGTAGCCCCAGCCCCAATCCGGGTCGCCGGACCAGTCCGGGTCATAGTGGTGGCGCGGCTTGAGGAAGCGCTCCGGGTGGGGCATGAGCCCCATGGCGCGGCCGGAGGGGTCCTGCAGACCCGCTATGCGGAGCTCAGAGCCGTTGTGGTTGTCGGCATATTGCAGGGCAACACAGCCGCTTTCCAGATATTTCTGTGCATCACCGGGCTCACAGACGAGCCGGCCTTCTGCGTGGGCAGAGGGAAGCTCGAATTCCTGCGGCAGGTAGGTGGTGTAGGGGCTGGTGGGGGATACTTTCACCAGCTTGTCCCACATGCACTCGAAGCGCTCGGACTTGTTCCAGATAAGGGAAGCCTTGGGCAGGATACCCAGCTTGGTGAGAATCTGGAAGCCGTTGCAGATACCGAAGAGGAAGCCGCCGTCGGCAAAGTGCTTGTGCAGGGCATCGCCCAGGAAGCGCTCGGTTTCCAGCTGGGCCAGACGGCCGCTCATCACGTAGTCACCGTAGGAGAAGCCGCCGGAGAACACCACCAGCTGTGCCTTGGCCACGTGGGCGGGTGTTGCGGTGGCGATGGGTTGTACCTGGGTGGAGAAACCGGCGGCGTTCAACGCGCGGGCGGTCTCCACATCACAGTTCGTGCCCGGGTATTTCAGAAGTAAAGCGTGAGGCATAATTGAATGACGAGTTACGATTTACGAATTACGAATGATAGGCTGCTGATTATCAATAGAAGGGTGTAAGGCCGTTCTTCCAGATGTTCTTCAGCTCTGCGATTTCGGCCTGCAGCACGGTGGCACCGCCGGCGGTGATGGTGAGCTTGCCGTCTGTCGTGGCGGAGCCGATTCGGGCGCAGGGCGTGCCGGCCATGGCGGCGGCAAACTCGTCTGCCATATCGGGGTCAACCTCCACGAGGAAACGTCCGGTGCTTTCGCCGAAGCAGGGCACGGCGTTGTTCTTCCAGCCGCCCACGGTGGGCAGGGTATCCAGATTCAGGGTGATACCGCCCTTGCCGGAGAAGGCCATTTCCGCAGCAGCCACGGCCAGACCGCCCTCAGACAGGTCGTGGGCAGAGAGCACCAGCCCCTGCGTGAGCGCCTTGTCGTAGTACTGCTTGTAGATGGCGAAGTTAGCTGCGCAGTCGGTCTGCGGCACCTTGCAGTCCTTCACGCCCTTGACGCGGGCATAGACGGAGCCGCCCATCTCGTCCTCGGTGTTGCCCACCAGGAAGAGCACGCTGTCGCTGCGGCGCAGGGAGGAACCGTGCACGTGGGAGGCATCCTCCACCACACCGAAACCGGAGCAGAGGAAGGTGACGGGAATGTTCACCGGGCCGTCCTCCGTCTCGAAGTAGTTGTAGAAGCTGTCCTTGCCGGAGACGTAGGGAGCACCGTAGGCCAGAGCGGCCTCGCGGATACCCTTGGCGCATTCCACGATGCGTCCCAGCTCGGTGGGGCACTCGGGGTTGCCCATGCAGAAGTTGTCCAGCAGGGCAATCTTGTCCGGGTTCGTGCCGGCGAGCACCAGCTGGCGCACGGTTTCATCCACCGTGCCGGTGCCCATGGCGTAGGGGTCAGTCTTGCCCCACTCCGGCAGAATGGCCAGAGCCAGAGACATGAGCTTGTCGGAGCCGTCAATATCGATGACAGAGGCATCCTGCGGGGCATCTGCCGTGGCACCGGCCAGGGGCTTCAGCACGGTGTTGCCCTGCACCTCGTGGTCGTACTCGCGGATGATGGGTTCGCGGGAGACGATGGCGAAGTCACCGAAGAGCTGCTTGAGGTCGCCGGCCAGGTTGGAGTCATCCAGGGCCACGCCGGTGTTGGCGGGGGCAGCGTTGAAGACGGAGGTGAGCTGCTTGGTGGGGGCATCATGCAGCTTGGAGTTGTCCATCTCCACCACCAGTTCGCCGTTGTGCCACACACGCAGCACGCCGGAGTCGTTGGACTCACCCAGCACGGTCATTTCCGTCTGGAAGGTGTCACAGAGCTTCTGCAGCTCATCCAGATTCTCCGGCTTGACAGCCAGCACCATGCGCTCCTGAGACTCAGAGAGGAAAATCTGCCAGGAAACCATGTTCGGTTCCTTGAGCGGGGCACGCTCCAGATACAGGTTGCCGCCCGTTTCGGAAAGCATCTCACCCGCAGCGGAGGAGAAACCGCCGGCACCGCAGTCCGTCACGAACTCGATGAGCCCGCGCTCGCGTGCCTCCAGAATCACGTCCAGGGTCTTCTTTTCCTCGATGGGGTTGCCAATCTGCACGGCCTGCTGGTCCTCGGCGTGGGAATCCTCGCCCATGGCGGCAGAGGAGAAGGTGGCACCGTGGAGACCGTCCTTGCCGGTGCGACCACCGATGACGACCACGGCCAGTCCGGGCTTCATTTCCTTGGCGATGTCCGCCTGAGGGATAACACCGGCGGTGCCGCAGAATACCAGCGGGTTGTAGATGTAGGTCGGGTCAAACTGGATAGCGCCGCTCGTGGTGGGAATGCCCATGCGGTTACCGTAGTCGCGCACGCCGTGTACCACGCCGCGCATGATACCCAGCGGGTGGATGATGTTGTGGCCCTCCACCATGCTTTGCGGAGTGTCCGGCGCACCGAAGCAGAATACGTCCAGATTTGCGATGGGTTTGGCACCCTTGCCTGCACCCAGAATGTCGCGAATCACGCCGCCCAACCCCGTGTTGGCACCGGCATAGGGCTCAATGGCGCTGGGGTGGTTGTGCGTTTCGGCCTTCAGACACACGGAGAGATTGTCGTCCAGCTTGATGAAGCCGGCGTTGTCCACAAAGCAGCTCAGCACAAAGCCGGGCTTGCGAGCCATAATCTCCTTGGAGGGGCGCTGGATAAAGGTTTTGTACATGCTCTTCACCTCTTCCTGCTCACCGTTGACGGTGTGCTGAATGGTGGCGGCAAAGATGCGGTGCTTGCAGTGCTCAGACCAGGTCTGGGCAATAACCTCCAGCTCCACGTCCGTGGGCTCGCGGTCAATTTCCCGGAAAATCTGCTGAACCACCAGCATATCTTCCGTGGAGAGGGAAAGCTTCATGTTCTGACTGAGCTGAGTCAGCTCTGCCTCACTCAGATTGCGAACAGGTATGTGACGATAGGTTGCCATAGTGTGAAAAATCTGTTTCGTTTGGTTACTTCACGCTCCAGGTGTGGATGGCGGGGTTGCACACGTCCTTACAGAAGCGGGCGGACAGTGCCTCGCGGTTCCCTTCACCGAAAATGTACACCTTCTGGGTGATGGTGAGGGCGGAAATGCTGAACGGCAGCCCGGTGCGACCGCGATAGTTGGCCAGAATGGCCTCCTTTTCCAAATCCAGAGCACCTTTCTTGATGCCGTAGGAAATGCAGAACAGCTCTCCCTCCAGAGCGGGGGTGCCGTCCTCCTGCACCTTCTGGGAGATGGAATCCACCAGCACGCGGCGCATATAATCCTTTGCTGCCTCCACATCGCCCTCGCATTCCACCGTGTAGAGGCGCGTGTGGTTGTAGGTCAGCGCGTCCTCAATCGGCGTGTAGAGCAGTTTGTTGGCGTCCGTAGCCGACTGGAAGCGGCTGAATACTTCAAACGTCAATGTTGCCATAAGTTCTTAAAGGAAAACGGCCACCGGTACCGATTGCTGCGGCACCGATGGCCCTGGGTTGAAATCTGTTTACTTCTGCAGGCGGCTCAGCACCTCGTCGTAGGCTTCCATGAAGCCGCCAAGCCCCTGACGGAAGCGGTCCTTGTCCATCTTCTTGCCGGTGGTCACATCCCACAGACGGCAGGTGTCCGGAGAAATCTCGTCAGCCAGCACGATGACGGAGGGGGCTTCTGCCAGACGGCCGAACTCAATCTTGAAGTCGATGAGACGCAGGTTGGCGGTCAGGAAGAATTCCTTCAGAGTGTCGTTGATGAGCAGGGCAACGGACTTGATGTAAGCGCATTCCTCTTCCGTGGCGGCACCCATCTCGCGGGCGTAGTCATCGTTGATGAAGGGGTCCCCCAGAGAGTCATCCTTGTAGGAGAATTCCACGATGGGCTTCTTGAAAGCAGTCCCCTCCGTCACCCCCATGCGCTTGGAGAACGAACCGGCAGCCACGTTGCGCACGATAACCTCCAGCGGCATGATGGAAACCTTCTTCACCAGCAGGTTGATGTCATCCACATCTGCCACGAGGTGGGTCTTCACGCCCTTATCCTCAAGCATGCGGTAGATGATGAGGGTGATGGCCTTGTTGAAACGGCCTTTGTTCTCAAAGTCTTCCTTCTTGACGCCGTTGAAAGCGGTTGCGGAGTCCTTGTACTCCATACGCAACACATTCGGATCATCTGTCGTGAACAGTCTCTTGGCTTTGCCTTCGTAGATAGGTTCCATGGTATTGTGTCCGGGGCTGCTTCTTTAACCCCACGCCGAATATACCTGAAACACCCCCAATGTCAAGCAAAATAACTTGCGGCAAGCGCTTTATCACCCCCGGGGAAAGGTCGGGGTCACTTAGCCATGGCGACGTGTTTCATGAGGCCGGGGAAGTAGCGGCGCAGCGGGTAGAAGATACCCAGGCAGATGGCAGTGATGAGGAAGGGCATCCAGAGGCATTGGGCAGTGGTGAAATGCCCGCCGTAGGAGCCGGTGAAAGCGAGCCGCAGGGCGTGCAGCACGATGTAATGGGTCACGTAGATGAAGAATGCCGCCGGGCCGAATGAGGCGATGAATCCGCAGAAGCGGGGAAGGTATTGCTCGCAGAGCGCCCCGATACCCATGGTGCAGGACACGCCCAACAGCACTAGGGCACTGCTCTGCACCGGCGGGTAGAAGCCGAATCCGTACACTGCCGGCAGCAGAATAAGAGCCGCCAGTACCGGTGCCCAGGCATAGCTGCGGACAAAGGCGGTGAAGCGGGCAAAGTCGGCATAGCGGCGAATCCACAGTCCCAGAGAATAGAAGCCCAGTGCCAAGACGCTTTCGTAGAGGCGGAAAGGCAGCCACCACACGCTCCAGCTGTCGTGGCTGCGGGCCGTTTCGGCATCGCGGGCGCAGAGTACATCACTGCCGGCAAAGCAGAGCAACACCAGCACCAGCAGCACCTTGGAAGGAAGTCGCTGCAGCAGCGGGCTGAAGAGTGCCAGCAGAATCAGTGTGCGCAGAAACCAGAGCGGCACGTTGTCAAAGTCCCAGTAGCACCAGTTGAGCAGTCCCATCTCGCGTGGGACGAGCGACCAGCTGAACCAGCTGAAGTCTCCGGCAAGCGTCTGTCCCCAGTGCATCATGGGCTGCAGCAGCAGGATAGACGCCACTGCTGTCCAGAAGATGAAGGGTATCAGCAATGTTCTGGTGCGTTTCCAATCCAGCCATTGCCCGGCAACGGCCTTGTGGGTGAAGTAGCCGGATACCAGGAAGAAAAAGAAAATCAGGCTGCGGTAGTTGAAGAGGTCAATGATGTAGTTGAAGCTCCCATACGGGCGGTCTACATGGCGCAGCACTACGAAAAATGCCGTATACACGCGGCAGAAATCAATCCACTGGATGCGTGCAGACGGCATTTGTTCGGTGATGGTTGTCTCTTGATCAGACGGCATCTTCCTCATCATCTGCCACCTCAATCATGCGGCGCAGACGGCGGTTGAGGAAGGGGCGCACAATCAGACCGTATCCCAGATAGCACAGGAAGATAAGTGCCGGGGCAATCCATGGGAAGATAATGAGCGCACAGACGGCCACGACTGCCATCAGCATCGCAACGATGGTGCCTCGTTTCTCGAAGTTCACATGCTTGAAGCTGGGATAGATGACACGGCTCATCATCAGCAGGGAGACGAGGGTCATGATGCCGGCCATGGTGTATTGCCAGAGCTGGGGAATCTGGAGGTTGCGGTTGGTGGTAAGGTCAATGACCAGGTACATCGTACTGACCACAGCACCGGCGGCCATGGGTACAGGCAGCCCGACGAAATCCATGCTCTGGTTGGGCTTTTTGGGCTCTGCTGCCATGCAGTTGAAGCGAGCCAGACGCAGCGCGGCGCACAGCAGGTAGATAACGGCAATGGCATCCCCAAGATAGGGTACAGGCAAGTCAAACAGCACGGCACGAGCCAGCAGCATGGCGGGTGCTATGCCGAAGGATACCACGTCTGCGATGGAGTCGAACTCGCGCCCGAAGGGCCCGTCTGCCTTGCACATGCGCGCCACACGTCCGTCCAACAGGTCGAAGATACAGGCGGCAAAGATGAGGTAGGTGGCCTGCTGGTAGTGGGCGAAAGCCTCTGCCGTGCCGTCATCAAAGGCCATGCCCTTGAAGATGGTCAGAATGGCAAAGAAGCCACAGAGCAGGTTGCCTGCCGTCAGCATATTCGGCAGGATGGGAATCTTGGGTTCGTCCGGGTATACCGGGGGCTGAGGAGTGGCCATGATATGTCAGAGTATTTGTTCTGTCGTATTATGCCAGAGCTTCAGTCGCTTTGGCAAGAAGATTCTGCTTTTCTGCAAGATTCTTGCCGGAACCGCGCGCCATATCGGCTTTACCGCCGCCCTTGCCGCCCACGATGGGAGCGAGCGTGCGGATGAGGTCGCCCGCTTTCAGTCCTGCGGCCTGTGCGTTTTCGCCGCAGTAGGCACCCAGGGAGAGGGTGCTGCCGTCATCGACCACCAGGAAGGCGGCAGCGGCATAATGGCGCTTGCGAAGTCCGTTGAACAGCTCGGTGAGCAGGTCATTGCCGCCCTCAGCGCAAACGACCACGTTGCCGCCAGTCAGCTGCTCTGCCAACAGGGCATCAGCCATGCCGGCTGCGGCGGCAGACTGCGCTTTCTTCAGTTTCTTGTCAGCCTCCAGTGCCGCTTCTTTCAGCTTGTCGCAGTAGGCGTTAAACTCATCCAACAGCGCGTTGACCACGCGGATATCGCGGGACTGCACGGCTTTCTTGGCAGGCTGAGAATCGTTGGTGGGCACGGGGATGGCGGTTTGCCCCATAGCGGTGAGTTTTGCATTGGCGGAATTCAGCTTATCGAGCATTTCCTTGCCCTCGGGCATGCGGGCGGCAATCATGTCGCGCACCACAGCAAGCCCGGCCTCACCCACGGCGGCCTCGATGCGGCGCACGCCGCTGGCGATAGCCCCCTCGCTGCGAATCTTGAAGAAACCGACCTTTCCGGTAGAGGCGGCGTGAGTACCGCCGCACAGCTCCATGGAAACACCGTTGAAGCCGTCTGCCTCGCCGCCCATCTGCACCAGTCGCACCACATCGCCGTACTTATCACCGAAGAACTGGCAGATTTCCGGGTGCTTCTTGATTTCGGTCATGGGGTACTCATTGGCGAGGATAGGGAGGTCTTCTTCCACCCACTGGTTGACCAGCTCTTCCACGCGGCGGAGGTCTGCCTTGGAAATGGGACCGCTGTTGACATCGAAACGCAGGCGGTCGGCATCTACCAGTGAGCCCTGCTGGGCGATATCCTCGCTCACCAGCGTGCGCAGAGCCTTGTGCAGCAGGTGAGTGGCACTGTGGTGAGCCTCCAGCGCGCGGCGGCGGGTGGTGTCCAGCACCAGCTCCACGGTATCACCCACGGCAGGAGTCACGCCGTCTGCCGTGGAGATGAGGTGAGCGCGGGCATTGCCAATCTGCTGAACCCCCAGCACCGGTGCGGAATCCCCGCCCAGCGACAGGGTGCCGCCATCGCTCATCTGACCGCCCATTTCGGCATAGAACGGGGTCTTATCCGTGATGACGAAGAGCATGCCGTCTGCCTCATGAATTTCTGTCACGGTAGCGGTGCAGCTGTCTTCCGTGTAGCCGGTGAACGCTGTGACCTGCTCGGTCTGGATGTCCAGTGCACGCACAATCTGCTTCTTCTGTGCGGCTTTGGCGCGTTGGCGCTGCTCCTCCATGAGGGCTTCAAAGCGTTCGGTGTCGATGCTCAGGCCGCGTTCGCGAGCCATCAGAGCTGTCAGGTCAATCGGGAAACCGTAAGTGTCGTACAGCTTGAAGGCGAAGTCGCCGGAGACGGCACCCGTGGCAGCCACTTCCTTGTCGAAGAGCTCCAGACCGCGGTCAAGTGTTTCGTTGAAGCTTGTTTCCTCACGCAGCAGCACCTCTTTGATGGTGGCGGCGCGGCCAATGAGCTCCGGGAACACGCGCCCCATCTCCGCCGCCAGCGTATCCACCAGCAGGGAGAGGAAGGGCTTTTCGAGCCCCAGTGTGCGACCGTAGCGCACGGCGCGGCGCAGGATGCGACGCAGCACGTAGTTGCGGCCGTTGTTACCCGGCAGAATGCCGTCTGCAATGGAGAAGCTCAGCGTGCGGATGTGGTCGGCAATCACTCGGAAGGCGATGCTTTCGCGCAGCTGTTCGCGGTTCTCCTCCGTGGCATCCTGCGGGTAGATGTCGGCGTAGGTGCGGCCGGAAATCTCCTCAATGCGCTTGAAAATCGGGCGGAACACATCCGTGCTGTAGTTGGAGACGCGGGCGTTGAAGTCCGTGAATCCCTTGGTGCACTGCATCATGGCGCAGGCGCGCTCGAAGCCCATACCGGTGTCCACATGGCAGGCGGGCAGGTTGCGGAAGGTGCCGTCGCTCTCTGCATTGTACTGAATGAACACGAGGTTCCAGATTTCGATGCACTGCGGGCTGTCCTGATTCACCAGGGAACCCTCGGTCTTGCCCTCCGGGGTGAGGTCTACGTGCAGCTCGGAGCAGGGGCCGCAGGGGCCGGTCTCGCCCATCATCCAGAAGTTGTCCTTCACGCCGCCGTTGACGATGTGTACCTTCGGGTCCAGCCCCTTGGACTCAAAGAGCGGTGCCCAGGTGTCCCATGCTTCCTGATCAAACTCGCCGGGGTCGCCCTTGGATTTATCCGGGCAGTACACGGTGGCGTACAGGCGCTCTGCGGGGAATCCCCAGCGCTCCACCACCAGTTCCCAGGCCCAGGCAATGGCTTCTTTCTTGAAGTAGTCACCGAAAGACCAGTTGCCGAG
>JAFQSQ010000003.1 GCA_017409465.1 Akkermansia sp.
AGCCTGGTGGTCATAGCCTGATGGCCCCACCCGGTCCCATTCCGAACCCGGAAGTGAAACATCAGCACGTCGATGGTAGTCGGACGACAGGTCCCGCGAGAGTAGATAGCCGCCAGGGCTCAAATGAAGCTCCTGAACCGAAAGGTTCAGGAGCTTCTTCTGTATACACCACTCGGCTCAGAGAGCCGAGTTCTTCACCCAAGGCGCAGCCTTGTTTTCACCATCGGCTGTGCCGATTTTTCACCACGCCCGGCAGGGCGTTCTTCACGCGAGCGCCAGCGAGCTTTAAAAAGCGCAAATCCACCTACGTGGCGTACCCACCGGAACGGCAGGCTGTCGCCCCATACGGGGCTTGCTGTGTTATTATTCGCATACCTCCCGGAGGCTGCGCCAGCTAACGCAGGCTTACCTCCGGCTAAGATTCCTGCACCCTCCGGGCGCCATTATCCGCAGCCCATGAGGGCTGTCTTTTACACCACTCGGCTCGCATGAGCCGAGTTCTTCACCCAAGGCGCAGCCTTGTTTTCACCATCGGCAGTGCCGATTCTTCACCACGCCCGTTAGGGCGTTCTTCGCGCGAGCGCCAGCGAGCTGCAAGCGTATGTGGCAGGTGAGAGGTTCAGGAAGCTCGCTGGCGCTCGCGGTGAAGAATCGGGCATGCGCCCGGTGGTGAAGAAAAATGCCTGCGGCATTTGGGTGAAGAACGCGCTGCGCGCGCGTGGTGAAGAATTCCTGCCGGCGGCAGGAATGGAGGAGGGAGGAGCTGCAAGCGTATGAGGCAGGTGAGAGGTTTAGGAAGCTCGCTGACGCTCGCGGTGAAGAACCGGGCATGCGCCCGGTGGTGAAGAAAAATGCCTGCGGCATTTGGGTGAAGAACGCGCTGTACGCGCGTGGTGAAGAATTCCTGCCGGAGGCAGGAATGGGAGAGGAAAATGGCTGCGGATGCTGTATTTGCTGCTTGAGTTATGGAGGAAAGCGTGGTTAAATATGGGGCGATATGAGTACGATATACGAAGCGATTACGGAAGGAATGAAGAATGCGATGCGAGCCAAGGATACGGTGGCGCTGGGGGCGCTGCGCGGGCTCAAGGCTGCACTGCAGAATGCGCAGGTGGCGCGCGGTAACGTGCAGGAGGAGCTTCCGCTGAATGAAGCTCAGAATGTCGTGCGCAAGCAGATAAAGCAGCGCGAGGATGCTATCGCTCTCTACGCGCAGGCCGGCCGCGATGACCAGGTGGCCAAGGAGCGAGCCGAGATGGAGGTGCTCGCGGCTTTCCTGCCGAAGGAAATGAGTGAGGAGGAAATCGCCCCGGTACTTGAGGCGGTCATCGCCGAGCTGGGCGCGACGAGTAAGAAAGATATGGGGCGCGTGATGAAGGAGATGCAGGCGCGGACCGAGGGGCGTGCTCCCGGTAAGGTGCTTTCCCGCATGGTGGGTGCGCGCCTGAACTGATGGCGGTCGTCAAAGGTGTTTTTTTGCGTGTGCCATGTTCTGTGCTGTGATAGTCGCTGCCGGTAGTTCGCGACGTGCCGGGTTTGATAAGCTGGCAGCGCTGCTGGATGGGGTACCTGTGCTGCGACGTAGTGTGGATGCCTTTGTTGAGGCGGGGGCCGCCGCGGTGGTGGTGGTCTGCCCGTCGAGTCGCTGGGAGGAAACGGGGCTGAGCAGAGCTTCTTTCCCGGTGCCGGTATGGCGGGTGGATGGCGGCGCTGAGCGGCAGGATTCCGTCGCCGCCGGTCTGGCGGTGCTGCCGGAGGGGACGCAGCTGGTCGCGGTACACGATGGTGCCCGTCCGTTGGTGACGCCGGAGGATATTCGTCAATGTGTCGCCGCCGCTGAGGCGAGCGGAGCGGCCGCCTGTGCGCACCCTGTAGTCGATACGCTGAAGCGTGCGGATGCCGAGGGGCGCTCACTGGCGGAGCCGGTAAGCCGTGAGAATCTGTGGGGGATGGAGACGCCGCAGATATTTTCGCTCGATTTGCTGCTGAAGGCCTACCGATGCGTGGCAGAGCAGGGGCGGGTGGTCACAGATGAGGTCAGCGCGATGGAAGCCATTGGGGTGGCAACGCAGCTGGTTCGGGTGGGGACGAATCTGAAGATTACGCTTCCCGGCGATCTGGAGCTGGCAGAGCTGATATGGAGACACCGCCCATAGCTCAGGCTCCCACGTCCTGTTGGATAGTAGGCGCCGGGATGCTCGGCCGAGCATTGGCTGCGCGTTTGCGGACGCAGGGGGTGCGCGTGTTGACGCTGGATCTCCTGCCCGGAGCCGATGTGGTGGGTGACGCTGCAGACGGGGCGGTATTGGTGCAGGCCTGTGCCCGGCTGATGCCGCAGGTGGTGTATTGCTGCCAGGCAACGCATGGCGGGGGTGTCGACGCCTATCGCCGCGCGTACATCGATGTGGTGGCGCAGCTGTATGCGACGTTGCCGCGAGTGCGGGTAGTGCTTTGCTCGTCGACTTCTGTGTACGGAAAGGTGTCGCATCTCGTCACGGAGAGTACGGAGCCGGTGGCGCCAACGGAGCGTGCTGCCGTGTTGCTGGCGGCTGAGTCGCAGGTGCTGAGTCGGGGTGGGGTTGTCGGTCGGCTTGCGCCGTTGTATGGGAGCAGTCGGTGTGAGGTGTTGCGGCGGCATCTGACCGGCGAGCCGATGCTGCCGGGGGCAGACGACCGGATGCTGAATTATGTCCATGTGGATGATGCCGTCGACGCTTTGTTATTGCTAAGTTCGGCAGAATGTGGTATCTACAATGTCAGCGGGGAGTCATACGTCAAATCGGAGCTATACCGCATGCTCCGAGAGGTGTGTGGAGCTCCCGGCTCTGAGGTCAGCGCGCCCGGTTCCGAACGGGGAGTGTCTGATCGCCGCGTTGATTCATCTCGTTTACGCGGCCTGGGGTGGCAGCCACTCATGAGCCTGCGTGAGTTCGCCCAATCATCCATCAATACATGAGACCAGATTATTACCAGATACTGGATGTAGAGCCTACGGTACCGCAGGCTGAGCTGAAGCGTGCGTACTATCGACAGGCTCGGCGTTTTCATCCTGACTGCAATGCCGGTGACCCGGTGGCCGAGGAGCGGTTCAAACTGGTGGCGGAGGCGTATCGCACTCTGGGGAACGAGGACAGAAGACGGGAGTATGACGAACAGCTGGAGCGGCAGAGGCGCTACGCCGATGCTCCCGAGCTCGCCACGATGCATCGGCGTGTCCGTGTATCGGCGCGGCATGGTCGTGCCCGGCGCGATGGCGATGAGCGGCATGCCACGGCACGGCGACGCCATACCGCTCTGCTACGGCGGGTGACTCGCCCGGTGGGGATGTGGACGATGGTGGTGTTCTATGCCATGGCGGCGTTTATGATCGTGCCCTCCGTCATGCGCGGCTGTGGTGTGCTGAGTAATAACAGTTACAAGCGTGGAGTCCCTCAGGAAGCTGCGGAGAAAAAGGATCTGAGCCCTGAGCAGAAGCTGGCGGCACTGGCCGAATCGAACGCGCGCCTGCTGGCTGCAGCTGAGGCCGGGGAGGTGCGCGCGCAGCTGCGCCTGGCTATGGCACTATACCATGGATTGGGGCTTCCCCTCGACCGCGATGCCGCGAAAAAATGGTTTGCAGCCGCCGCAGAGCAGGGCAATGAAATTGCGGCCAAGTGCCTGCGCACTCTGGATTTCAATCCCCCGCCGCCCAAGCCTGAGGAAGAGACAGTGGAGCCGGGCTCATGAGGCTTTCTTACCCGCCGATGAAGAGCGGCGCCCGGCGGCTGCTTTACTTGTGGTTTTGCGCGGGGCTCGTTTTCTGCGCTTCGGGCGCTGGTGGTGCAGCTCCACTTGCAGGAGCAGCAGCGCAAACATGGAGGCTGCGTTGATGGTGACGGAGGAGCTTTCCGATACAGCCTCCGCCAGTTGTACCATTTTGAGGACGATGTTGGTGTAGTCTTCCTGCTCGATACCGATTTCTGCCTGCACCAGCAGACGGTGGAAGCTGATAAGACTGCGGTAGAAGCACAGCCAGTTGGCATCGGGACCGGAGGGGAGGCTGGTCAGCAGGGCATCCGGCAGAGTGTTGAGAGCCCGTTCTACACGGCGGATGACACTGCGGCGGTCTTTGCTTGCGTGGGAAGCTGCGGCATCGAGCACGTATCGCAGGTGCGTCTCGAAGTCTCCATAAGCCTCCAGCGCACGGAGGGGTACTCGCCCCAGCTCCGGCCCCTCGCCGGGACGCCGTGCTACCTGCTCGAAGATGGCTTCGAGGGCTTGCATGCGTCCCTGAGGGGTAAGTGGCCGGCGCTCAAACAGCATGGTGATAGGGGGGGATCAGCGCTTGGCGGATTTCTTGCCTTTCTTCACCGTGTTCGGTGTCATCTGCGTCACCTGACCGTTGACGATGACTTTGATGGGTTTGGGCTCAGCATCGGTCGTGGTAATCATGTACGAGGTGACCTTGCCATCCTCCCATGCCATGTTGACCGTGAGGTTGCCTCGGGCACGCAGTCCCTGTACTGAGCCGGTTGACCACTGCTCCGGCAGGGCAGGCAGCAGCTCAATCTGCCCGGCATGGCTCTGCAGCAGCATTTCACTGATACCGGCTGTGATACCATAGGTGCCATCCAGCTGCATGGGCGGGTGGTTGCCAAAGAGGTTGTCGAGCAGGTTGTAGGTGATATAGTGGCTCACCATGCTGTATGCCTGCTCAGGCCTGTAGAAGCGTGCCCAGAGGGCTGTGCGCCAGGGCCAGGTCCAGCTGCGGCGGTTATCACCGCTGAGCCCGCGCAGCTCCAGACTCTTCATGGCGGCCTTGGCAAGCTCGGGCGTGCCGGCCATGGTGATGGTGGAACCGGGGTAGACACCGATGAGGTGCGAGGTATGACGCTGTCCTGCGACCATGTTGGGTCGGTCGACTATCCACTCCTGGAGGTAGCCACCGCTGCCGATGCGATCCGGCGCGATTCGGGCTCGCTTCTGCTGCAGGGCTGTGGCCCACTCCCGGTCGCAGTTCAGGATATCCGCAGCCTGCGCCGTGATATCGAAGAGCTCGCGGATGAGCTGGTGGTCGTGCGCGCAGCCGTCCTCGACCGGTCCCCACTCGTGCGACCAGCCCTCGGGCGATACCAGCGTACCCCTGGGCAGCTCAGCCAGCTCCGGGTGCTCTGCGACCGTGAGGGCGGTCTTTGCGTTCTTGCCCTTGGCGGCAGTCATGAGTCCCTTGCCGTTTTCGCCCAGTTCCTTCAGCCGGGTCTCCCAGAAGCGGCAGATGTTTTTGAGGATGGGATAGGCGTGTTCCTTCAGGTATTTCTTATCGTGGGTGAAGGCGTAGTGATCCCAGAGGTGCAGGGCATACCAGGCGTTGACCGGCGGGTTCCAGTGGGTCCAGCCGCCACCGCCCCAGGGGTTTTGCGAGATGCGCGTGGTCCAGCCTTCGATGGAATCGCCGAAATGTCTTTTCGTCATCCGCGTAAGGGGCTCTTCCATGGCGCGGATGAAGTTCAGGAACGGCATGTGGCACTCGCTGAGGTTGGCTACCTCAGCGCTCCAGTAGCACATCTGGAGGTTGATGTTGTTGTGGTAATCGCTGGCCCAGGGGGCGTGGACTTTGTCGTTCCAGATGCCCTGCAGGTTGATGGGCAGATTGCCGGGGCGGGAACCGCATATCAGCATGTAGCGACCGTACTGGTAGATGGTGGAGATGAGCTCCGGGTCATGCTGTGATTTGCGGAAGGCGGCGATGCGTTCATCCGTGGGCAGGGCTGCCACTTCTGCATCGGTCTTGCCGAGGTTGATGCTCAGTCGACGGAACAGCCGTCGGTAGTCAGCAAGCTGTGCCGCGCGGAGGCTGCTTTCTTTCTTCTTGCTGACCCTTTTCAGTATTTTTTCGTTTCTGGCAGAGGGGGAAGCGCCCTTCCAGTCTTTCTTGAAATCCATCGTATAATCCGTAGCCAGCGAGATGATGATTTCGAGCCTGGTGGCATCTTTCACGGCGATGTAGGGCACACCTTCGGCCTCGAAAAAGGGCTGCTGCGTATCGGCTCCGGCTTTTTCTGTTGCTTTGGCGTAGGCGATTTTGAGGGTCTTGTGTGAGCCGACGGCTTTTACCGTGCCTCCGTTTACGCGCACCAGCATGCGGCCTTCGAACTGCTGACCATTTGCCAGGGTGCCGCTCATGATGATGGTGTTGCCGCTGACGCTGTAGGAAACATCGTGGTAGGGCAAGAGGGCGATATTGGCCGTGACGGAGCCGGGAGTATCAGCCGTTGCGGTATAGACGAGTACCTGATCGGGGGCGCTGACGTAGCATTCTCTGTGGTGGCTGACTCCGGCGTTTGTGAAGTCCACCCGGGCAATGCCATCTTCGAGATTCAGGCTTCTGGTGTAGTTTTCAGACGCTGCCTGCGGCAGCTCAAAGCTGACGTACAGATTGCCGAAGGGTTGGTAGCTGCCGAATCGATCCTTTCCGGCTTTGGGTCCATACAGGTAGCCTGCGCCATTGTGGGGATGATTCGGCCCGCCGGACCAGAGACTCACCTCGTTGAGGGCGACGCGCTCTACCCGGTCACCGCCGAAAACCGTGCCGCCGATTCGCCCGTTACCTACGGGGAGCGTCTGGCATTCCCAGAAATCGATATTAGACTTTTTGACCTTGCCGGTGGGAGTCGTGACGGACATCCGGGGGGCAATGTTGGGGAACAGTTCCCCATTGGGCACGTTCTCCCATGGCAGCGATACCGCCTTGACCCCGGCCGATTGGCGGTACCACAGATAATTGGTGGAGGGGGTGTCGGCAACAGCGGCGCCGGGTGCCAGTAGCAAAGCTGCGCAGATGATATGTCGGCTATTCATATAATGGATATTATGGTGAAAAATCAGTGTTGTGGTTGAACGATTTCTGCTTGCAGCATGATGTCACCCAGGGTGAGGGTATCGCTGTTTTGCAGAGGAATCCGCTGTTGGTATGAGGCCAGACGCTGCCCGTTGACGGCGGTGCCGTTGGTGGAGTTGCAGTCTGTTACCACGAGCCCTTCCTCTCGCAGCTCGATGAGGAGGTGACAGCGAGAGATGGAGGCGTCAGCGAGGGTGATTTCGGCATGGGCAGAGTCACGCCCCAGTCGAACACCCCCGCTGCGGGCGATGGCAGAGAAGGGGATGCGGCTTTCCCAAGGGGAGCCGTTGGACAGCAAACCGAACAACCTGAGGTAGCTCGTCCGTCCTCCGCTCGCAGGCGGCAGAGGCGGCTCCGCCGGATGCTGCGGAATATCAAGCCCGGTACCCAGCCCCCACTTGGTGCGCAGGCGGTCATAAGGACGAAGTGGTTGCAGCATGATGCCAGGCAGCCCGCCGTCGCCCTGAGTCGGCTGCGCCGTCCCGGGTTGCATGGAGTACAGCACCGATAACTGCGAGCGAACGGCAGCCAGCTGAGCTTCGAGCTCACTGGCTTGTTCTTCGAGCCGGTGGATGCGTTCATCCTCCGTATCGGGCTTTTCAACCTTATACATGCAATAGCGGGACTTCAATATCAGGTTTTGTGGCGAGCCGGCCAGATCATGCTGTCCTTGGCATAGGGAGGATAGGTCTTTTCATCCTCGTCCACCGGGAAATGAATGTTCTGGTAGAATTTTTCGGGGTCAGGCTCGATGAAACTGGTGCGGAAGAGTTGGTAGACCCGCTGATTGTCTGCATCCCGCATATCGATGGGGTCAGTGACATCCTCGATGAGCACGCAGAAACCGAAGTTGCCGCCGCCTATTTCTGATATCATCAGTTCAAAATCGTACCATTGGTTGGCCTGCACCTGAAACTCCTCTCCCGGTTCGAAGCCACCCGGCAGGTTATTCGGGTTCATGAGGTCGAATCGCAGGCAGTACAGCGAGTCGAGCATGGGTTGATTACCGTTGACGTGTTCCGTGTAGGTGGAGCAGGTTCCTCCTTGCTTGATGGTGACGGTTACTTCCTTCTCCTCGTAGCGCAGAATTTTGCGCTCAGCTCCGGGGTCAAGCGGCCCCGGTTCATAAACGGGTATTTTCCTGACTTCTTTCTTGGTAATGTTTGTTCCGCCACAGCACTTGGAGCGTTGCACATCGCCCTCCATGGGAGCGAGCATATCCTCCGGGCGCGAGATATCAAAGTGGATGTTGTTCCAGCAGAAGAGGTCTGTCCAGTACTCTGTTCCCTTGTAGAACGCGACATCTTTGCCGCTGTCGTACACCTCCTTGCGACGGGTGTTCCACTTATGTTGCGCCGTCAGTGAGTGGAAGCCACATTGCAGGACGTTGCGACGGTTGAATCGGATGGCCAGGATGGAGTCGCCGATGGCCAGGAAGCGGAACTTACCGCTCTTGGGAGCCATGACCTGTCCCTTGTAGAGCGCCACCCAGCGCGAGCCCTTCATCGTATCGCTCGTTTTGTAGGCGTAGGGAGCTTCATCGTCCTTACAGTTGGGCAGGTAGAAATTAGAGGTATAGAGCTTGGTCGGTGCCTTGCTGTATTTGTCGAGCGAAGCGCGGTTCCAACTTCGCATATAGAAATTACTCAGCAGATTGACTACCGCTTCGTTGCCGGCGGAGGTGGCAAACTCAGAGTCGGCGCCGCTGCGCAAGCGTTTCAGGTCGTAGAGCGTGCCTTCCAGGGTGGAGCCGCCGCCATCGGTGGAGCCCAGGCCAGTGGCGCCTTCACCGGTGCCGTGCAGCCCCAGTCCATCTCCGATTTCCCCGATGCCGAAGCCGGAGCCCAGTTCGATGCCCATGCCGCTGACCGACATCGATTCGGGTGCGACATAATCGGGCGCGACCATGGATACATCGGCCATGGTGGTATTGGCGATGATGGGTATCACCTCCGGGCGGGGGGCTGTTCTGGAAGCCGCTTCGACGGCGTTGGACAGAGCCTGATCCTGCTTGGTGCGTTCTTTCGGCGGGGCATCCTCCGTCGGGACATAGGCGATGAACTGAGCCTCGGGTTCGTTGAGGATGAAGATGGTCAGCTGGCTGAAGATGATGAGGCAGACAAGAACCAGGGTTAGAGAAGCGATAGCCGATCGTATACGCTGCTGGCGATTCAGTCGCGTAATTTTTCTGAGCTGTGAGAGACTTCTGACGTGGATAGCCATGGCTCGGATAAGTATTTAGTTGACCTCGTAGATAAAATCGGTGTGTCGGCGCCCACTGTCCGCATCAAAGGCTTGTCGATACTGTTTCATCAACTCCCGGGGGATGGTATTTCTCTGTTGCGTATGTTTCCTCGTACGCTCTTCAGCTTTTTTGTATACCTCATCATCCGTGTTTCCGTGGTAGGCGTTGAGGATGGGTTCGCCATTAAGCCTGGAGCCACTATAATAGGGGTGGCTCATGCCATAGGAGAGAGCGTAGATGAGAGCCTTGCTGTTGTGGAATTTCTTGTTTTTCAGGAGCCCCATCGTTTTTTCCAATTTCTGGAAAGCGCTTTCCACCTGTCGGCCGAACGTGCGGTTGACGGAGTTGAACTCTTGCAGGTTCATCGGGGTCTGTATCACCTCAGCGTTGAGGTTGATGATACGGTTGTGGATGTCCACGAGGGCTCCGGCTGCTTTATCGGCGTCTTCCTTTGTCTTGATACCGCTGATGAGTGTGTCGAGTTCCTTGATGATTTCCAGGAACTTATTCATCGCCTCAGTGCGCTGCTGGCTGGGCGGTTTGCTGCGGTTGATTCGGACCTTGGGCGGCCTGCGATACTGAGCCTCAGCTTCTTCCGGGAGGAATAACCCCAGACCTGCCGCTAACAGACAGGCAATACGTATAGATGAGGCGTGTATCTGCATGATGTCGGAAGAAGTTACGTGTCTACGCTCGTGTCCGATTATATAGATTGGCAGGCCTCGTGTCAAACGCTTTTTTCATATACGCCATCGCTGATTTTATCAGTTGAAATGAGGCAATCGGTCATGGCAGGTGCACGCAGCTTTTGCTGTGTGCGCGATGATATGAATACAGCTCTTTCGTGCTGTATCTTTCAGTATGTTTGTTGAAAAACATGTAAGCGCTGGTCGAACAACATTGACATGCGAATGCAACATCGCAAGTTGACGAAACCACCGCCGTCCCGGCGAGTAGTGCGTGGCGGAGCGGCTTGTTCAATAGGGGCGCTCCTCAGCCAGGATTCCCTGGAGCTGGCGGCGGGCGTAGTGCAGGCGAGAGCGCAGAGTCCCTTCGGAGATATTGATGAACTTGGCAATCTCCGGGTAACTCAGCCCCTGAATATCGCAGAGGTTGATGACCTCCTGATGGGCAGGGGAGAGCTGGCTGATGGCGTGCGTGAGTTTTTTGCGTAAATCCGCAATCTGGGCTTGCCGCACGGGGTCAGAGGAGCGGTTGGTGTCGGAGAGTTCGGCGTTTTTCTCCAGCGGGTCGCCGTTTTCGGTGTTGTCCAGACTGTAGGAGCTGTTGCGCTCGCGGCGGCGCTTGCGGAGAAAATTGCGACCCTGATTGAGGGCAATGGAGTAGAGCCAGGTATAGAAACTGCTCTGCCCCTTGAAATAACGCAGGGAGTGGAAAGCCTTCAGAAATGACATCTGCGCGACATCGTAGGCGTCGGCTTCGTTGTTGAGCATGCTGACGAGCATGCTGGTCAGCTTGCGGCTGTGACGGCGTACCAGCTCATCATACGCCCGTGTCTCTCCTTCGAGGGTCCGTTGGATGAGGTCCTCGTCTGAGAGCTCCGGGAGCTGGGTCTTAGCGTTATCTTTCATATATGGCGGGGGTAATAGGGAGGGTTGGGTGGGGGCGCTGGAGGAGGGGGAGTTTCCCCCTCCTCCGGGGCGGGGAAAAGGGAGCTTGAGCCCCCTGAAAAATCAGAGCTGGTATTCCCGCGAGTCGCGGTTTTCAAACCAGTCGATAAAGGCCTTGTTGACTACGGTGAAACCGCCGGGGGTGGGGTATTCGCCGCTGAAGTACCAGTCGCCGCAGGGGCCTTCGATGGCCTGTCGCAGTCCGCTGAGACTCTGGTAGATGACCTGGATGGCGCAGGGGCTGTTATCCGGGGTCACCATGCGGGACACCTCGTCGGTGATTTCATCTTCGGTAAAGGGCTCGTAGATTTTGCTGACCGGGTTGGTACGCTGCTCGGGCGGCAGGGTAAGCTGGCGCTTGCACTCCTCGTATACATCGATGATTCGGGTGTACATGCCGCGCTTTTTCAGCAGCGTGATAGCCGCCTGGAAGGCGATGAACTTGCCCATCTCGCTCATGTCGATACCGTAGCAGTCGGGGTAGCGAACCTGCGGAGCAGAGGAAACGATGACGATCTTGCGGGCATTGGTGCGTGCCAGCAGGCGCAGCAGACTCATCTTGAGCGTGGTACCGCGCACGATGGAGTCATCGATAGCCACCAGCACCTCGTCAGAGGCAACAGCTCCGTAAGTGAGGTCGTACACCATGGCGGCCAGCTGCTTGCGGCTGCTCTCCTCTGAGATGAAGGTGCGGAGCTTGATATCCTTGTGAGCGATTTTTTCTGCACGCGGCCAGCGGGTCAGGATAAGCTCCTCGATGAGCTCTTCACTCATGGTGCCGTTTCGGAAAGCGCTTCGCATGGCCTCGGTCACTTTGTTGCGGCGGTAGGCTCGCAGCCCTTCCAGCAGGCCGTAGTAGGAAACCTCAGCCGTGTTGGGGATGAAGGTGATGGCAGCCTTGGAGAAGTTGCCGTCGAGACTGGCGACAACCTGTTCCGTCAGGTTGGCGCCCAGCTGCTTACGCTCACGGTAGATGACGGGGTCGTTGCCACGCGAGGTGTAGACATCCTCAAAGCAGCAGGGCGTAGGTGTGAGCGGCTTCGTGTACTGGCCGATGGTGACGTTGCCGTCATACTTCACCACAATCATGTTGCCGGGAGCCAGTTCCTTGACCTCAGAAGCCTCGACTTCCATGACGCTCATCAGCGGCACGCGCTCGCTGGCTACGGCCAGGAACTCATCGGTGAGCACATAGTAGCAGTAGCGGATGCCGTGCGGGTCGCGCAGGCAGAAGAAATCACCGTTGCCAATACCGCCCATGATGGTGTACCCACCGTCCCAGTCCTTGCTCGCCTTGCCGATGATGTCGAAGAGGTCGAGCTCTGCGGAGATGATGTTGGGGATTTCGCGCCCGTCGACTTTCTTGTCGCGCAGCTGGCGATAGAGGTCGGTATGCGCTTCATCGAGGTAGTAGCCTACTTCCTCCATCAGCGTCTGGATATCGGGGCCGAAGACAGGATGTTGGCCGCGCGAGATGAGTTTCTCGTGCAACTCGGAGATGTTGGTGATACCCATGTTGCCCTGCATCATCAGCGTGCGGGTGGGCCAGTTGGTGCGGCGCATGTAGGGGTGGCAGATACCCTCGTCGTAGTGCTCGCCGCTGGTGCCGTAGAGCAGGTGCCCCATCAGCACTTCGCCGCCGAAGTTGAAGTGCTGTTTGAAAGATGCGGCATCGATACCCTTGATGATGCTCTCCTCACGCATGTGGCGCAGGTTGCGCTGCTGGTTGGAGAAGATGTTGGTGATAGCGTTGGCTGAGGTGTCGCGTGCGCGGAAGATGTAGGGCTCTCCCAGCGGCATGTTGAGCTTGATACAACCGATGCCGGCACCATCCTGGCCGCGGTTGTGCTGCTTTTCCATCAGGAGGAAAAGCTTGTTGAATGCCCACTCCGGTGTACCGTATTTCTCTGCGAAGTAGGAGAGTGGTTTCAGGAGTCGTATGGCTGCTGACATGAGAATGTGGGGTTAGTTTTTGACCGTTACCCGGATACCCTGACCCTCGCGCATCGTGCCGATGATGGTACCGCCGGGGCCTGCCGTCATGGCTTGTTCGGCCTGCTCGGGGCTGACGATGGCCACCCAGCCGATACCCATGTTGAAGGTGTGGAATCGATCCTCTGCGTCCACGAAAGTCAGCACCTTCTGCGCCGGGGCATTGTCCCAGTACGGGATTTCGAGGTCTGCCCCCTTGTCGCCCAGGAAACGCTCCAGGTTCTCGGGCAGACCGCCGCCGGTGATGTGGGCGTATGCCTTGGGGGTGATGCCCAGCTTGCGCATGTCGTAGACGACATCGTGGTAGAGGCGGGTCGGCGCCAGGAGCGAGCGGAGCTCTTCCTCCGTGAGCAGCTCCGGGTTCTGCTTGAGGATGCGGCGCACGAGGCTCCAGCCGTTGGCGTGGAAACCATCGCTGGGGTAGCCGATGAGCACATCGCCCACGGCCACCTTGGAGGGGTCAATCATCTGGCTCTTTTCCACACAGCCGATGCTGAAACCGGCCATCTCCACCAGATTCTCCGGCACCACGCCGGGCATTTCAGCAGTCTCGCCGCCGGCCAGGATGCAGTTGCAGCTCTCCAGGTAATCGCACATACCGGCTACCAGACGCGTGATGCGGGGTTTCTCCGCCTCCAGATTGGAGATGCCCAGATAGTCCAGGAACACGAGGGGATCGCCACCGGTGGTGAGGATGTCGTTCACGTTCATGGCTACCAGATCCTTGCCGGCGGTTTCGAGCATATCCATATCGAACAGAATCTCCGTCTTGGTGCCCACACCGTCCGTTCCGGTCACGATGACCGGCTCCTTGTAGGAGGAAAGGTCGTAAGCTGCTGCAAACAAACCGAATGCATTGCAGAGCTGTCGGTTTTTCTGCGTGCGCTTGACGTGTGCACTGATATCCTTAACAAAAGACTGCGCCTCAATGGTGTCGACGCCGGATTGCTTGTATGTGAGATTGCCGGACATAAATAATAGCACCGTGTGGATGCACGGAGATTATACACGCGCATGACGCACTTGGCAAGCCGATTTTTGAGAGCTGACGCTCTAATTGATAGAAACTACCTGTGTCATCGGTCTGACACCTGCAGGCTGTCTGCTCCGAGGCGACGGGAGAAGAACTCAGCGCAGGGCGCTGAGTGGAGAAATCAATGGTTGCGGTGGCGCAGCTTCATGCAGTACTTGACCCGGGTGCCGTCGGCAGTGTGTTCCTCGCTGGTGTCAACGCCATCGCAGAGGATGTTGATAACCGACATGCGCTTGCTGTCTGCGGGCGGCAGGACGGATGCCATGCCGGGGGGCAGGAGGACTTCCACACTCATGCGGCGCGTCTTTTCCGAATAGCGGAAGAACATGTCGACGGCGCCATTATCGAAGGGAATGAGGCGGAAGAGAGATACACCCAGTTTGAGCGCTTTCTGCATCGTCTCACGTGTCAGGAAGTACTTGTTGCAGTACTGCTGCCATTCGGATTTGAGGGCATAGCGGTCATAATCCCGGCTGTGGAAGCAGAAGTGGAAGTCGCGGATGCGATTCACGAAGATGCGGGTGAGTTCGCGGGTGGGGTGTTCGAAAATCTGCTCCGGGGTGCCTTCTTCGTAGATGGTACCCTTGTCCATGTAGAAGACGCGGGTGCTGACATCGCGGGCGAAGCTCATTTCGTGGGTGACGATGGCCATGGTCATCCCCTGGCGGGCAAGGGAACGGATGACGGAGAGTACCTCGCTCACCATGGTGGGGTCGAGGGCAGAGGTCGGTTCGTCGAAGAGGATGATTTCCGGCTCCATGGAGAGGCAGCGGGCGATGGCGGCGCGCTGTTTCTGCCCGCCGGAGAGTTCTTCCGGCATGGCGTGGGCTTTTTCAGCCATGCCTACCATTTTCAGCAGTTCCATACCTCGTTCTTCTGCTTCTTTGCGGCTCTTGTTGAGCAGCTTGACCGGACCGATGCAGACGTTATCCAGTACAGAGAGGTGGTTGAAGAGGTTGAATGACTGGAACACCATGCCCATTTTCTGGCGAATGCGGGCTACGTTGACCCCGTGGGTCAGCAGGTCTTCGCCGTCAATCACGATACTGCCGCCGGTCGGCTGTTCCAGCAGGTTGAGACAGCGCAGAAAGGTGCTCTTACCCGCACCGGAGGGACCGATGATGGAGATAACCTCACCGGGGTGAATGTGCACGTTGATATCGTTGAGCACGTTGAGCTTGCCGAAGCTCTTCTGAAGGTGATTAATCTGAATCATGGCTGTTCTTCATCGTTGGTGGTGGAGGCATTGAAGCGGCGGCCAATCCAGTCCAGACCTGTGCCGAAAATCCAGGCAAGCAGGAAGTACAATACGGCGGCCATAATCAGCGGGAAGAAGGGGTCGAAAGTGCGGCCACGGATGATGTCGGAGGCCTTGGTCAAATCCTGAATGGCGATGTAGCCCACGATGGATGTGGTCTTGATGAGCGAAATAAGCTCGCCCTTGTACACCGGCAGTACGCGTTGGACGGCTTGCGGCAGCACGATGTAGACGAAAGTGCGCAGAGGGGTGAAGCCCATGGCGATGCCGGCTTCGGTCTGTCCGCGGTCGATGCTGGAGATGGCGGTGCGGAACATCTCGCTGACGTAGGCGGCAAAGTTGAGCGCAAAGGTGATGATGGCTACGGCCGTGCCGCCGTTTTTCCAGTTGGCAAAGACAACGTAGTTCATCAGCAGAAGCAGCACCAGAATCGGGGTGCCGCGCATCAGGTCAATATAGGTTTTTGCGATTCGCTGCAACAGGGGGGATTTGCGCATGCGGAGATAGCAGACCCCGGCTCCCAGCACCGTGCCCAGCAGGGCAGCCCAGATGGAGAGGTAGATGGTGAGTTTCAATCCATCCCACAGCAGAAGATAGCGTTTCTCTGCGATGATGTTGCGGTGGAAACTACGCTTGATTCCTGCCCAGAAACCGCGGGTTTCCTGCGGAGCGGCAGGTGCACCGGCGGCGATGGAGCGGACGTCTCCGGCGTTTTTGGTCAGCACGGCGATGCAGGAGCCGCTGGCGTAGTAAGGGTCAGAGAACAGAACATTTTCTGCGCGTTCCTCCGTCACCAGCAGGCCGGAGGCAGACATATCCACCTTGCCGGAGACGGCAGCGGGAATCAGCCCATCGTAGTCCATGCTCATGATTTCCACCGGGCGGCCGATGTGCGCGGCAAAGCGCATAATCAATTCGGCATCAAGGCCAACGATTTCGCCGTTGCGGACAAATACGGTCGGCTCGGTGCAGGGTTCCATGCCCACGCGGATAGGTTCTCCCTCTGTGGGGATGTTGAGCTTGGGCATGGGGGTAGTCTCGAAGCGGTGAATCCAGTTGTCGCAGATGGTTTCGAGCTCACCGCTGTCTTTCAGGCCTTTCAGGAAGGCGTTGAACTGTCGGCACAGCGCTGACTGCTCCTTGTTGAAGACGACGGCCATGTGGTTTTCCGGCACCGGGCTGTTTTTCAGGATGGTGACGTTATCGAACTTGCGGGCCAGAGCAAAGCAGATGATGTCGTCCATAATGGCGGCATCGCAACGCTCGTTCTGCAGCGCCTGCATCATGTCGGCCTCCAGATTGTAGCGCTGGAGCTCCAGATGCGGATAGTGCTTCTGGAGGTAGATATCCTGTACCGTGGAACTGGGGACGGCCAGTTTTTTGCCGGCGAGGTCATCGATGCTGGTGATCCCCTTGCCCTCGGGCTTGGAGTCCTTCACAACCGGGGCGTTTCCTGCAGCATTTTTGGTCAGAATGGCGATGCAGGAGCCACTGGCATAGTAGGGGTCAGAGAAGAGGACGCTTTCTGCACGCTCCTCCGTCACCAGCAGCCCGGAGGAGGCCATATCCACCTTACCGGAGACGGCGGCGGGAATCAGCCCGTCGTAATCCATGCTCATGATTTCCACAGGTCGGCCAATGTACGCGGCAAAGCGCATAATCAATTCGGCATCAAGGCCGACGATTTCGCCGTTGCGGACAAAGACAGTCGGCTCGGTGCAGGGTTCCATGCCCACGCGGATGGGCTCGCCCTCTGTGGGGATGTTGAGCTTGGGCATGGGGGTAGTCTCGAAGCGGTGAATCCAATTGTCGCAGATGGTTTCGAGCTCGCCGCTTTCTCTCAGACCCTTCAGGAACTCATTGAATTGACGGTGCAATTCCTTCTGCTCTTTGTTGAAGACGACGGCCATGTGGTTTTCCGGCACCGGGCTGTTTTTCAGGATGGTGACGTTGTCAAACTTGCGGGCCAGAGCATAGCAGATAATGTCGTCCATGATGGCGGCATCGCAGCGCTCGTTCTGCAGAGCCTGCATCATGTCTGCTTCCAGATTATAGCGCTGGAGCTCCAGATTCGGGTAGTGCTTCTGGATGTAGATATCCTGAACGGTGGAGCTGGGTACGGCAAGCTTTTTGCCCTCCAGGTCATCAATGGAGGCGATACCTCTGCCCTCAGCCGCTGTGGTGCCGACTCCTGCCAGCAGCACCAGAAATGCTATCAGAATGGTAACAATGTGAACGCACTTTTTCATCATCTTTCACACCCGGGGTGGACACGCCCCGCGCGCGCATTGTACCATCTAATTTTCAGTATGCAAGCATAAACGTGCCCCGTGCTCTATTTTTCTAACGAAACGGTATCAATCAGCGCAAAAAAAACGCACGTCTCAGTGAGACGTGCGTCGGGATGAAAAAGCTGCTTTCGAGCGAACTCAGCTGAGGGGAACCTCGCCGTCCGGGTAGATGAGTTCCTTCGGAGCGGGGGCGATGGATTTCACCGTCATCATCACCTGGTCACCACCGATTTCGAGCGGCAGACGCAGAGAGGCACCGACTTTGTGCCCCAGAAGCTTGGCGCCGAGCTTGGAGCTGTAGGCGATGACGCGCTCTTCGGGGATGGAGTCCCATGCACCCAGAATGGTGTACACCACCTCCTGACCCTTGTCGGTCACGAAAGTCACCTGCGTGCCCATGGCGGTTTCCTCGCAGGAGACGCCGCTGAAGTTGGTGGGCTCGGCTTTGGCCAGCAGGCGAGAGAGCTCTTCCGAACGGCGCATCAACACCTGGCGTGTGGCCTTGGCGTCCTGATATCCGCCGTTTTCACGGAGGTCACCCTCGGCGCGGGTGACTTCGAGGTCGTGCTTGTTCTTGGGGATGCGCACGTTGATGATATCCTCGTACTCGGCCTTGCGGGCAGCATAGGAGCGCAGGGAGACGAACATGGTCTGCTTCTCCTTGGCTGCGCTGCGGGTGAGCGCGATTTCCTGCAGGGTTGGATGTATGCGCATCATGTTGGCCAGCAGGAGGTTGCGGTCGAGGTCGGGCAGGACGGAGGAGTCGTACAGTGCCTTGGCGAAGGGGCGAGCCTCCTGGTCGCTGATACCGCTGACCAGATCCGGAGCCAGGTCTTTGTCTTCCAGCAGAAGATTGCGCAGACGCAGGGCGCGGTTGGGACCGCCGTCTGCGCTGTCGCGCTCGATAGAGCTGATGATGGCGGAGCCGAGGGCCATGCGAGCCTTCTCTACCACCTCCTTGGCAACGCCGTTGCGCTCGCGGCAAATCCAGATGAGCACCTCGGGGCTGAGGCTCTGGCGGGAAATACCGTTGACAAGGTCGTTGAAAAGCTGTTCGCGACCACCGCGGGAGATGATGAACTCAGCCGCCGTAGCGGTGACTTTGGCCCCGCCAAAGAGGAAAATGTTGGTGGCGTAGGGCAGCCAGCCATCGCCGATGGCTTCGGGCAGCGCCTCGTAAACCTTGAGCTGGCGTGCGGTGGAGAGTTCACCGATGTATCCTACGATTTCTTCAGAGGTGATGGAGCTGAGCTTGTTGGCCAGGGTGGTGACGCTGTTGACTCCCTCGGCGGTGAGGGCAGCATCGAGGGCGCTGCGCTCCTCCTCGTTGGACACGACCGACTCCAGGATATCATCGCGGATGATAATCAGTTCGAGGACATGCTGCGGCTCGGTGTGGTCACGGTGGATGTCGTCCTCCATCGCCTTGATGAGACGAGCGGCGATGGTGAATTCGTTCTTGAGGACGTCCATGCGGGTCTGGTCGAGGATGCGGACGCAGGTCTCCAGCGTGGTGGCTTCGGTGTAGTCATCGAGGAGGGCTTCAGCCGCAGAGGTGGCAGTACGCAGTCCGATGGCTTCGCCTCGCTTGGTGGGGAGACGGAACGTCGGGGTTTCACGCATGGCGGCGCGGGCGCGTTCCCACCAGTTCTTCCAGGACTCCTCGGGGATGATACGGCCGCTGAGGAATTTCTCCAGATCTTCCGGCTGCATGGGCAGTACCTCGTTGATACCTTCGCGCAGGGAGAGGTTGGAGGTCAGCACCGAGCGGATGAACTCCAGCATGGTGTCCTTGTCCTCAGCCTGCTGCTTGCAGGCGGCGGGTTCGTCATAGCATTTAATCAGGAAATGTCCTTCCGGGATGGGGGTAAGCTGATTGAACGCCAGTTTCAGACCGAGAATAAGACCTTTGCTTTTCTCGAAGTCGATTTTAATCTTGTTCTTGGAGAGAGACCAGACGGCTACTTTACCAACACCCCAGTCCTGATGCATCACGTATTGCCCGGGGGCGAATTTATCCAGACGGGCAGCAAAATCAGCCGGAATCTTACCGGCATTCACGAGTTTCTCAAGGTCGGCATGCATACGTAAGAACATATTACCATAGCTTTTGTCAAGGTCAACCCCCGAATAGCCTTTTTTTGCAATTTTTTTGTTTTTTTCTGCTTAAAGCTGTGTTTTCAGCCCAGAATGAGGTGGAGCAGGTGCTCTATGTCATTTCTGTCATAGCGCTGGTCGAGCGGCAGCGGGAGCAGGGTGCGAGCCAGTTGGTTTTCGATGGTGTGGGCAGGGGAGCGGTCGATGACTTCCGGCCAGAAGAGCGGCAGAGCCACCCCGGCGTCGATGAGCTCGTCTCTCAGATTCGGGATTCCGCAGACGAGCGGATAGCACATGGGGGCAGAGGGGGCAGAATCCGGCAGAGTCAGGCGGTTGAGGGGGGCAAGTGCGCGGTGCAGCTGCTGATAGTTGGCGAGCCGCACGGACGCGACGGCATCGAAATCGATGCTCCGCAGAAGGCGGCGGGTCAGGGGCGACATGCTGCGGCGGGTTCCCCGCAGGGTTGCTTCGGCTGCTTCAGTGGCAGGCAGAGCGGCGAGCGCACCGCATTCCGTACGCTGTATCAGGGCAAGGGCTCTGGAGGCGCTGGTGTCGGTCTCCTGCGGGCGGCGTGTGAGGGGGAAGGGAGCCAGCGCGATGCCGCCGTCGCACACGCCGGCGAATTTGCGCGGACTGTAAAAAGCCGACGTGCCCTCCGGCGGTACGGCAAACAACGCCGTGGTGGCGTCGATGATGACGCGACCGGGGAAAGCTGATGCCGCCCTGCTGAGCGAATCCCCGTTCAGCCCGAAATAATTGATGAGCACCATCAGGTCTTCCTCCGCGGAATCATGGGGCAACTGTGGGGTCAGATCGGCATGACATCCATAGAAAAACAGGGGGATGTCGGTTTCGAGGCAGGGCTCGTAGAGCGTGTGGCAGGCGAAGCGAGGCAGGTAGATGCGGCGAGGGCGCGGCATATTGTCCAGCAGGCAGGCGAGTGCCGAGCGGCCGCTGTTGAGGTAGGCGCAGTGGGGGCTTTCCCGGTAGGGAAAGTTGTTGACGTCCGGAAGCTCCAGACCGAAATAGCCTCCCATCATGTCGTCCATGAGGCAGAGTGTAGCTGTTCGCGGAGGCGGCGTCAAGCCCGGATTGACAAAAGGCAGAGAGGCGGCTATACTGGGCAATGTCATGAGATGCGTATGGGCAGCATGTGTGCTTCCTCTGATGCTGATAAGCTGTCGTCAGATGACACAGGTGGTCAGTATGAAGCAGATATCCCCTGAAGTGGTGGCGGCGGCAAAGGCTCCCGGGAGCTGGTATGCGTATATCCCGTCGATGGCGCCCGGGTTCTGCCTCATCACACGTCATGCCGTCGTGTGGCATGATGAAGAGATGAATCTCGGCTGGTGGCAAGCTCTCCATGCTGAGCCGCCGCATCGGGTGATGATGGAGGCCCGGGGCGATATGTTTATCCTGCATCGCCGCTATGTGTGGGACGGCATGACCTGGGGAAAGACAGAGGAGCACGATTTGTTTCCCACGCTGCTGCACGATGCTCTCTACCACGCGCTGCAGAATGGTGCTCCGGTGAGCCGCCGCCAGATAGATCGCTTGTTCCTGCGTCTCCGGCGCGCGTCAGGGGCATCCTGCCCCTATATCGAATACCTGGGGATACGCCTTGCCGGTGGCTTGTACAATGCCTCCGGTGAGGAGGGTGGGCTGATCATCCGCCCCCTGGCGCCGCAGACTTTGCCGGGAGGGCTGGAGCCGGATCATGCCGAGCCTCTGGCCGGTGAGACTGAGTGAGGATGCGCATCGGGAAGATGTTAACTCCTCAAGAAGAAAGTGAAAGGACGCAGGACGAGGAGGTGATTATAAAGCATCTGCCGGGCGAGCCAGACGAGCGGAATACTGATGTCGCGCCCATTATCTTGTTCTTTTCGCTGAAGCTTCGGCTATCGCTTCGTTGGGCGAGTTATTCTTTTGCCCGGGTGGGCTGAGCTTCTGCCTGTCTGCGGGCTTTGGCTTCTGCTTCGCGGGCGGCTTTTTCTGCGCGTTCGCGCTCGCGCTCCACGCGGAATACGACATCAGCCGTCGCATCGATGGCTGCGCGATAAGGAGATTTGACGTTGTCATCCAGGCAGCGGCGCATCATCTCCTTGGCTTCCTCCTCCTCGCCGCGAGCATATATCGTGGTGATGTACATCAGCCGCGTGCGCAGCTTATCCTCCGGTCGGGTAGAGCCATTGAGCGCCAGACGGAAATACTTCGATGCATGGGAGGCAGAGCCGTTCTCCAGGCAGAACCACGCAAACATCTCAGCGAAGAGCGCCCCCTCTCTGCCGGAAAGGAAGCGTCGCAGCTTTCCCTGCATGCTCTCAAAATTTCCCCTGCATTCTGCGGCTGTCAGTGCCCACTGAACAAAGGAATCATCCCTCGGCACGCGATTCACCGTGCGCGCAGCAAAGGGGCGATACAGCGGGTCACCCATCACCACACCCTGCCAGGAGAGCGCCGGTGTCGCCATCAGCCCGGCTTCTGCCACGGTATAGCCGCGCAGTAATCGATTATAGAAGATATCCGGTCGGAGTGAGGCGTGCAGGGTCGGTTCGGCGACGTTGCCGGCAGTGACGGCAGCCCCTCGTTGCAGCAGGGCAGGTACCCAGTCATTCGATTTGTGCAGGGAGGTACAGCTGAATGAGTGCAGATGAAACGCGACAGCCCCTGGCTCAAAACGGAAAACCGCGGGGGCAGCGGGCGCAAACGGTCCGTTGGCCGGGTTGGCATACCAGCCGAAATAGGCCGCCACGCGCTTCATCATCGGAAAGGCATGGGGCAAGGTCTTGCCTGAGCTTTCGTGAAAGAGCGGCTGCCAGGCTCGCTGTGCCAGCGAGGCGACCTCACGCATCCATTTGTCTCCCATCGGGTATTTGCCTCCGCTGTCCACGACCACCCATCCCCAGAGCCCGAGCTTTTCCACTCGTGCCGGGTCATCAATCATGCGCATGATTGTCTTTTCATCAGGGGCATCGATGCGGCACACACTCAATACGGCAGGCGGGGTCTCCTCGAAGCGTTTTTCGCTCTCGTAGGCCGGATTGTTCAGGGCGCTCACCAGCTCATAGCGGGCACCCAGCAAGGCAAGCTCAGAATCGATAGCGGCGCGGGTCTGCGGGATAAAAGGCTCGGGTATCTTGCCATCAGGCCCCGGTAGTTCCTGCACGCGCAGGGGCAGGTCAGGCATCAGCACCATGGCGTACATCGGGCGGCGCCCCCCGCGCGATACGGCGGCCGGCAGGCGCCAGTTTCGCTCCCGAGCCGTGCTCAGCAAGGGCTCGATTACCTTGTTGTCAAAATCAGTCCGCGAGACGTCTCGGCGGCTCAGCCCTTTGAGCCCCACGAGATTTTCATCGGGAATACCGCGAACGGAGGCATAATGTCGCGCTGCTTTCCGGCTCAGTGCCGTATCGGCATTATACACCACGACTACCTGCTGCGGGGTCAGGGCGAAAGCAGCAGCTGCCAGAGCGAGCAGCGAGACAAAGCATGCTTTCATCGGCGTTTGAAAAGGCCTCCGAATCCACCCATGCTGCCGAGTCCTCCGCGGCCGCCTTTCGGCATGCCGCGCTTACCGGCCATGTCAGCCAGTGCTGAGAGATCCGGCATCTGCGACATATCGGGCATGCCGCCCTCCGCACCTTTCATCAGCGAGGACATGTCAGGCATGCCGGCGGGCATCCGACCCGCAGCTCCGCCTTTCATCATGCTCTTCATCAGACCTCCCATCTTGCCTTTGCCTCCCATCATTTCCTTCATTTCCTTGAAGTTCTTGATGAAGCGGTTGACCTCGATTTCCGAGCAGCCGGAGCCCTTGGCGATGCGGCGGCGACGGGAGGGTATGAGCAGCTTGTAGTTGGCGCGTTCGGCGGGTGTCATGGACAGTACAATGGCCTCCATGTGTTTCATACGCTTGGGATCAAGCGCCCCTTCCGGCAGGTTCTTGCGAATCTTACTGAAGCCGGGCAGCAGCCCCAGCAGCCCCTCCAACGGCCCCAGACTCTGCATCATTCGCATCTGGTTCAGGAAGTCATTGAAATTGAACTCACCACTCATCAGTCGGTTCATGGAGCTCATGGCCGATTCCTGGTCAATCTTCTCGGCTGCTTTTTCCACGAGTCCGACGATATCGCCCATGCCCAGGATACGGTCGGCCATACGCTGCGGCACAAAAGCACCGAACATGTCCAGCTTCTCGCCCTCGCCCATGTATTTGATCGGTTTGCCGGTCACGGCACGCATGGAGAGCGCCGCACCGCCGCGGGCATCGCCGTCCAGCTTGGTCAGGACGATACCGGTGAGCCCCACGGCTGCATCAAAGGTCTGCGCTACACGCACGGCCTGCTGGCCGGTTGCGGCATCAACGACGAGCAGCGCTTCCTGCGGGTTGAGGAACCTGGCCAGCTTTTTCAGCTCTGCGACGAGCGCATCATCTACCTCCTGGCGCCCGGCTGTATCGAAGATGATGCAGTCATGATCCTGTCCCTCTGCCCAGCGCAGGGCATCCTTGGCGACACGGATGACATCTTTCTCGCTCGCCGAAGGGGTATAAACCGGCACTTCCACCTGCGCCGCCAGCGTGGCCAGCTGGTCGATGGCTGCCGGGCGGATGAGGTCACAGGCAACCAGCAGGGGCTTGCGGCCATCCAGCTTGAGACGGCGCGCCAGCTTGGCGCTGGTCGTTGTCTTACCGGCGCCATTGAGACCCACTACCAGAATGTGAGCCGGGGGGGTAAGGTTGAGTTCTTCGGCATCGCCACCCAGCAGGGCAGCCAGCTCGTCGCGGAAAATTTTGACAATCTGCTCACCGGGTTTCACGGATTTGAGCACCTTCTCGCCCATGGCCTGCTCTTTCACGTGGGCGATGAACTCGCGCGCCACGCTGTACTCCACATCGGCATCCAGCAGAGCCATGCGCACATCGCGCAGGGCATCCTTGATGTTGGACTCGGAAATTCTGCTCAACCCGCGTACTTTGCGCAGGGCGTCATCGAGCTTGTCTGAAAGAAGCGAGAACATATCCGAACCCTAGCGAAAAAGTCATTAGCTGTCAAGCTTTCCGCGCGCCATATTGCGCAGGGATACGCGGATTTTTCATTGTCCGTTGTCCCATGACTACGGGAGTCGGTGTGAGGCCGACTTCATCAGTCGGCAACGACGCGGAAGGTGGATTGGGCACGGAGATGGGGCGGGGCAGAGACGCGGAGGGTATGCACCCCGGGGGCGAGGCGGGCATAGTATTTGCCGTGGCGATGAATGATACGCAGAGTATCGCAATGCCAGGTGGCCGCAGCCGCCGGGAGCGTGGAGCGGAGCTCAACCAAATCACCGCTGCCGGGCAGCGTGGGGTCAAGCGTGAGGGTGCTGCCATGCGCCGGGATGAGGATGGATGGGCGGCGCTCTACCGGGCCTGCGGAGTCCGTGACGTAGAGATGCTTGTATGAGCAGGTCGCATACCATTCGGCATACCGGGGGCTCAATACAGCCCTCCCTTCGGCATCATATGTTCCCCGGGGAAGGCGGGCGATATCCTCCGACGTTGCCAGCTCAGACTGTCGGCAGTAATCCGGCGTAGCCGCCGATGCACGGCAACCATTGCGGGTATCGATATCAACGCGGCAGAGCTGTGGCGGGCAGTCGGGGAACGAGGCGGGGCGGTCTTCATGCAGCAGCAGCATGACCCGGTGAAAGATGGGGCCTGCCCCGCTCACGCCGGATACTTCTTGCATGGGGCTGTTATCGAAGTTCCCCACCCACACGCCAACGGTGTATTCTGCGGTGAAGCCGACACACCAGTTATCGCGGAAATTGGAGGATGTGCCGGTCTTGGCCGCCACGCGGAAGGGAAAGGTGAGCGCCGGAGCCGGGCCGAACGCCGCCGCACGCGCCGAGGCATCGCTGAGGATATCGGCTATGCGGTAACAATCCGCTGCCGGGAGCAGCTCGCGGGGGTCCGTGGCTTGAAGGGGTAGTCGCGATTGCAGCGGCAGGAATGTCCCGCAGCGTGCCAATGCACTGTAAGCCTGCACCAGTTCCGTCAGGGTGATGTGGGCATTGCCAATGGCGAGACCCAGGCCGTATTCCGCTGCCGAACCGGGCACGCGAAAGCCCACCGAACGCAGCAGATCCAGCTGTTCCTCCACGCTGCCGAAACGCTCCAATGCCTCCAGCGCCGGGATATTCTGCGAACAGGCCAGTGCCTGCCGTATGGTGATGGGACCGCGGTATTGGTCATTGTAATTTCCGGGTGCCTGTACCCCATCTGCGCTGCGGTACAGGGTGGGGATATCGGCCAGCACCGTGCCCGGCCAGGCTCCATGACGGAAGGCCATGAGGTAGACAAAGGGCTTGAGCGTGGAACCCGCCGAACGCGGCGTCACCGCCCCGTTGAGCGCCCCGCCGCGCGAGCTTTCCGGGAAAGCCGCCGGGACAGACACCAGTACCTCGCCGCTGCGGTTATCGGCCACGACCACCGCCGCCTGCGACACGTTCCGCTCTCGCAGGTACTCAATTTCCTCGCGGGCAATGGCGGCGCAGCGCGACTGAAGCGAGCCGTCGAGCGTGAGCTGCCCGGCTCTGCCACCGGCTGCAGAGGGGGCATTGATGCTGCGCCCAGCCACCCCCAACGGGGCAGACGTATCGCCGCCCATGGCAGCCAGAATGCGGTTGCGGCGGCGGCGGGCCTCCTCCGGGTAGCGCAGCGGGTTGAGCTGCGTGGGCGCTTTCAGTAATCCGGCCAGCAGGGCGGCCTCTGGCTCATTCAGCTCAGCGGCTTTCTTGCCGAAATAAAACCATGCCGCCGTTTCTGCGCCTCGGCACAGGTTGCTGAAGTCCGCGCGGTTGAGATAGGCTCGCAGCAACTCGTCCTTGCTGTGGCGCAACTCCAGACGGCGCGCCTGCAACATCTCGCGCAGCTTGGTCGATATCGTGCGGCGGGTGGGCGGACTGTACAGCTTGACCAGCTGCATGCTGATGGTGCTGGCACCGGATTTTCCCTCCCCGCTCAGGTTCTGACGGAGCGCCCGAGCCAGGGCGAGCACATCCACCCCGCCGTGTCGATAAAAACGCTTATCCTCAGCCGTCAGCAGCGCCCGCACCAGAGTCGGCGGGAGCTGTTCCATCGGCTGGCAGCGGTAGCCGTCTGCCCCCGGCACAAAGCCCAACAGCGCTCCATGCCTGTCCGTCACCCGCGCCTCCGGCGGTGGGGGCAGCTCCGGGGCTTCCACGCAGAAAGGCAGCAGGTAATACGCCGCCGCAGCGATGCTGAACAGCACCCCTGCGGCACGCATGATGTGGGGACGAAGCTTCACCGAGCCTGTACCTCGAATTGATGCGGAATACTCAGGCCATGCACCTCCGGGCGGTACATGAGCTCGACCTTGGCGGCAGGCGCCGTCACCTTGCCGCTGCGCACCACCCGCGCCACGTAGCTCAGCTTCATGGTATCACGGTTCGTCCGGTTGTCGGAGAAAGCGCGGACGCGGTCTTTCAGGTATTCACGGTGCGTCACCCCGGCAGAGCAGCTCCACCAGTCGGCTGAGTGTTTGATGCCCTCCGGCAGCGCCTGCGAGCTCAGTTCCGGATCCACCACCTCGAACACCGCGGGCAGTCGGTCCTCCAGGGCGATGTAGCGCAAGTTGCTCCGCTCTCCGGTGGCACGGGCTGTCACCGTCACTCGCACCACATCGCCCACGCGGAACTGCCCGGTTGGTTTCCAGGAACCATCTGCCTGCAGGCATTCATAGCGCCGCTGCACATCGAATCCTTTGTCCACGAGCTGCTCCGGCTGGCACCGGCGCAGGTACCCCTCTGCCTTGCCGTAGACATACACCGGATTCCCCTGCACAGAGAAACGGTCTCTGCCGGTTCGGAGACTCCGGCTGCAACGGTACGGCTCTGCCGCCGAGAGCTCGTTCCCGTTTACCCGGGCGCGCTTCTCCGCCATCCCGACCATCTCCGCATACAGCGCCGATGTCAGCGCCATCCACGCGCTGCGCCAGGTGGAGCAGGAGGCTACTTCGTCCATCACGTACTGTCGCAGCTTTTCTTCCGTGGCGGGTGATGTCGCATCGTCAAACGCAGCGTAGAGACACTGCAGCGTCCTCAGGGGCGGCAGATGGCAGTCATCCGCCTCCGTCGCCTGTGTTGTTTCGGCATCTTTCCTCAGAGCGGGAGCCTCCGGGTGCTGCGTCATCAGGGCTGTCAGCGCCAGTGTCCACTTCTGCTGGGGTGTCAGTTCCATCCTGCGGTGTCGGGCGCGGTTGAGCACAGTTTCCACCGCTTCGCTTTTCGCCTCGCTCATGAGCGTCAGCACCAGCAGTGCCAGGTAGTCATTCCCCTTACCCTCGTTGACGCAGGTCTTCAGATAGCGTATATCCTGCATCTTGCGCCCCGATATCAGGCTCCGCACCATCACCACGTAGGGTGAATAATCGCTGGCCTCGTTCGCGTCTCCATCCCAATAGCGGTAGCCGCCGGTGGGCAATTGGCGCTTCTGCAGTCGCGATTCCACATCGGCCAGAACAGCATCTGTCTTCCGATCCTCCGGGAAATGGATGCCGAAGAGCGCTTGCAGCTCCTCGCGCATCAGCCAGGGCAGGGCGGTGGAGCAGAGCTGCTCGCTGCATCCGTAGGGATAGGTGAAGAGATAGTTCAGGGGGTACTCCAGCCCGGCCAGCGGCGAGGTGGAGAAGGTCAGCTCCACCTGCGACTCCGGCCGATAATCGCCGCGCACCCAATCGCCCAGCGACTTGCTCTGGCCGGGCATGAGCTTGTCATGGAAATGCTCGCGGATGTGCGGCGTGGGCAGCACGGCCTCAAAGCTCAGCTCCACGGCATCCCGACTGCGCGACAACACGCTGCCCGGCGAAGCCGATGCTGCCTGCACGCTCCAGCGCAGGCTCACGGGCCCCGCATCCTTCACTTTCACCGGGAAATGGATAGTCACAGGCGCTTTGCCGCTCAGGCTGACGGTCTGTGAGGGCTGCGGCAGCTCGACATTTGTGCCGCTGATGGAGACCTGCCAGCGCACAGCGGCGTTGTTGGCCGCCTCGGGCAGCTCCTCCGGCAGCATGCTCAGCGTGACCGGTACCAGCACTTCATCCCCGGCAGCGGCACTCATGGGGGCTGCTGGCTCCAGCATGATGGGCTTGGTGACGTGATAGCTGCTTTCTGCCGCTCCGAACTTATCACCGGCTGATGCCACGGCCATGAGCCGATAGCGGGTCAGCGTGTCAGGATTCGTGTAGACGGCAGAGAAGCGGCCCTCCGCATCCGTGCGGACAGAGCCCAGCCAGAGCGCACAGGGGTCGAAATCCTTGCGAAGATAGTCCGCAGCGGCATCATCCACCGACCTGTCATAGTCACCGTCATCGCCGCCGCCGATGAAGACACCCTTGTTGCCGAAGTAGCGATTCCCCAGGTTCTCACTCACCAGATGCTCCTGCGCGGAATAGGTCTCAACGGTCAGCGCCCGACTGTTCTCGCCATAGAAGAAATGCAGCGGATCCGGCAGACGATACCCCATCACCTGCAGGGTGCCCTCATCCTCTGCGTACAGCGTGACATCAGCATTCGCCACCGGTTTGCCGTCGGCATCCGTCACCACGCCGCTCACCCTGCACTCGTCTCCCGGCAGCAGGCTCTTCTGCGGAGCCGACAGAGACAGCTCCAGCTTTTTCTCCAGAGGTTCAACCGCCAGACGGCAGGTGCCGAGCTTCAGCAGGGGCTTGCCGTCTGCCGAGCGTGCCCCACCGTTCTGCACCAGGCTCACACTCACATACACCAGCGGTGCATCCGAGGCTTCCACAGGCACCTCCAGCACAGGATTGGCCACCGTCACCACACGGCGGAAATGCCGCAGCACCCCGCCGCGCTCCACCGTCACCAGCAATTCCGCATCCACCGGGGTCTGCACCAGCACCCGAGCCGTATCCCCGGGGCTGTACCGTTCCTTATCGGGCAGCAGTTTCAATTCATTGCCGTTCAGATACTCCCAGGGTGAGGTATCATCCCCCCACACATAGTGACAGGTGGAGCTGTAGAACTCGCGCCCGTCGGCATCGCGCCCACGCAGCTCGATATCATAGCGTCCGGCGGCCTCCACGGGAATCTCCAGCTTCTGCGGCGTACCGGTCAGCGATACGGGGATGCAGCGCTCCGTTGTCTCATCCTCCACATTCCGAACGGTGGAGCGGAAGAAAGAACCATAGCGATACGGCCGGAACACCGTGCGCTTCACCTTGATTTCTGCCGACAGCGGGGCACCGTCCCATGCCGCGCCGTCCGGCTTCACGGCCACCAGCTCCACCGGAAGAGAACCACCCGCCTGCACCAGCCCGGATTCCGGACGAATACCGCCGTACACAGCGGCGGGATGCAGGGTGGTTCGCTGCACACTGCGAATACTTTGTTCGTTGCCGTTGGTCACGGTGACGGTCGATTCAATTCTGCGGCCAAAGGGCTGCTCCGGCTGCGGCAGGGCAAAGCTCATTTTGCCGCAGCCTTGCTCATCCAGCGTACCGGAAGAAGAGCGATAATCGCTGCATTCGGACTCTTCTTCTCCATGATAATAGTTGTAGAAATACTCCCAGGAATCGGACGCATGTTCACCGAAGCGGAAGCCGAACCACTGCTGCTGTTTCGGGTAAAAATTCAGTGGCGTTGTCCGGAGCGACCACTGCACCTTGCCTCCGGCCACCGGGGTGGTGGTGAAGTTGACCGCAGAGGCCTCCACCGTCACCATTTTCTCGTTCTCATGCACCTGAAGCTTGCTTTCCACCTCGAATTCATTACGCCGGAACTCCTTGCAGGGCCAGGAAATGGTGACGGAACGGAGCAGGGTCACCGCATCAAGTTGAATTCCTTTTACGACCGCCTTATCGGGGCTGCTTTCATCGGCATCCCCCTTGAACACCAGATTGAAAATGGCCATATAGTTCCCCGGTGTCTCCGTGGGGACATCCAGCGTGAACGTACCGTCCGGCTGCACTTCCACCGCCTGCGACATCACCTCGTTGCGGTTCACCCACACGGTCGCCTTGATGCTTTCCACCTCCGGGAGCAGAATCTGGTTGTCCTTCAGCCAGCGGACAATACCCTTGAGGTGCGCCGTTTCGCCGGGGCGGTAGAGGGAGCGATCCGTGAAGAGATAGAACATCGGACGCGGCAGCGAGGCCGGGGCAATCCCGACTTGCATCAGTTGGTGGTTGCGCCATTGGTTGTAGATGTAGTCATTCTCGTATGCTTCGCCGACATCATACGGCACCGTCACGCTGTCATCCTCGGTGACAAGCTGCAAAAAGCGCGTTTCTGTCGGGAAGTCCCCCTCGGCGATTCCCTGCTGCACAGGCAGCTCAGCGAGGAGGCCTCCGTCCTTATCCATCAAGCGCAGGCGGGCGGATTCTACCTCCCCGGCGGTGCTGAGGTGATAGGCCCAGGCAAAGAGCCGGGATCCGTTCGTCTTCCAGAGAAGCCCGAGGTCGGTCACCTGTACCAATCCCTGGTTGAAGCAGGGATATTTGCTCCCACGCAGCGGCGTCCCCTCCACTTCCACCAGGTAGAAGCCACCCACAGGCTGCTGAGGGAACAACTCTGCGAGAGGCAGCTTCAGCTCACCTTCCTCAGCCCCGGGCAAAGCGCGCTCGGCCATAGCCACCACCCCCGGGAGATTCTCCGTGGCAAGACGATGGCTCTCCGGCTTGTTCTCATCCAGCCCGGCAGCCTTGCGCGACTCCCGGCGCAGCTCTTCTTCCCAGTAATCGAGTTTAGTGCCGGTGTAAAGTTTTTGATAATCCGTCAGCAGCCGCGCCACATCTGCACCTTCGCTGCGCAGTTTCCAAATGCGGATATGCCCGCCGGTCACTCTTCCGTAGCGGCAGCGGATGGTGGTACTGCCGCGCATCTGCAGGTGGTTGGCGTTCACATCCGTGTAGATATAGGGTACTCGCGGGCGCAGCACCGTCACGTCTTCCGTATTCTCCGGGGGATTCTCCTCGTAATGCGGCGCGATTCCCTCGTAAATCCCCTCCAGATGCACCCGCAGTTCCAGCCCGCCGGTCTGTGCCGTCAGCGCAAGTTGCTTACACCCGGTGGCTGTGCTCCCATCCGACAGCCGCAGGGTTTCCTGCGTGATGTCACCGGGAGTGATGACCACTTCCTTGTCCTGCACCGTGGCGTGGAGGGCGCCGTCCCGCCACTCCAGCGGCTGCCAGTCCTTATCCGTTCCCTCCACGTGGCGCACCGTCCACTTGAACTGACCGAGCAGTGCTTCGGGTGTCTCTGCCGCCGCCGGTAAGCCGAAGCTCAGCGTCAAATCATAGAGTGTGTTGTCGCGGCAGCGGTTGGTGAGCAGAAAGGAGAACTTCGGCCGGCGGATGTAAGAGACCTCTTCATCGTCATACTCGTTTTTCTCGCTGTTCCACTCTGCGCGCGGCAGCATCAGCGGGATATCATCGCAGGTCAGGCTGACAGCAGGGATTTCCGCCACCCAGGTGTTCTTCAGTTCCTCCTCTGCCGGGTGCCGTCCGGCCTCGTTTTTCAACTCATCATCGAGATTGTAACCGAACACCCGATTATACAGCTCCCAGTTGGCAAGCGCATCCCCCACCGTTGCAGGCCGTATCGCCACGCGGCGGCGTTCGCCCCCCATCTCGTAATACATCTCCCGCAGTCGCTCCAGGACAGGTCCCGCAAAGTCCTCATCGTGCAGGTGGATGACCAGATCGCCGTTCGGAGAGAGTTCGGAGGAATAGCGGTTGTAGGAAGAAGTGGGAAAACAGGCCACACACGCGGGCAGGCGTTCGCCATTCCTCCCGGTCACGCCTTCCGGTACCTCCACGCGGAATACCTGCAACACCGGCAGATCTTTCCTGACCGTCACCTGCAGTCGAGAATGGCTCACCCACTGCGTTTCCACCACATCGGCATGGCTGAGCCTCAGCCACTCCGGCCGCTGCGTGTCGCCCACGGCCGAGTCCGCTATCATCGGCACCGGGAAATCAATCGCCAGCGCATACCCCGCTTCCATGCGGGAATAATAACGGTATCTGTTACTATCTGCTTCCTCGATGGTCGGAGCAGGCAGGGAAACAGCAGCGGCAGGCACAGGTGCGGACTCCGCTGCCACCGGCAGAACTCCGCCCAGAGCCAGCAAGGAAAGTACACAGAAAAGGGGTGTTTTCATCATAAGGCGAATAGAGTTGTTAACATACTGCACTCTACACCTTTCCGCTGCCCGATACAAGAACAAAATCGGGGTATGCCTCAGGACGAATGCCGATTGATGCATCGATCTGCTCCATGGTGCCATGCACCAACATGTGAACGGCGCCTGCACTTCCCGAGAGGCATATTTGCGCTTGAACTTTACCCGATAAACGATAAAATGTTTCCGCATGAATCCGAAACGCTCTCTCGCTGAAATATCCGTTCGTTGTCTCTGCCTGCTGCTGGGACTGTTCATTCTGGCGCAGGGTATTGCGTTCACCATTCTGGCGGATTTGGGCACGGATGCCATCACCAGCCCGGCTCTGGTGGCACACCATGTGCTGGGCGACGCTCCCGGCGGCATGGGCTGCAGCATCTGCACCGTGGGTCGGATGCTCATCTGCATCCACGCGATACTGGTACTGGCGCAGGTTGCATTGCTACGCAGCAAGTACCGCCCGATTCAGCTGCTTCAGGTGGTCATGGGGCTGATTCTGGGTACGATGCTGGATTTCTGCCTGCCCTATACCAGGTTGCTGCCCGTACCCGATTACTGCGCGGCACTGGCCTACACGCTCCTCGGGTGCGTGCTCTGTGCGTTCGGCATTTTCACCTTTGTGAAAGCAGACCTGATTCCGCTGTCGGCCGAGGGTTTATGCCTGGCACTCAGCCGCACGTTCAGCTGGCGCTTCAGCCGGGTGAAGGTGGCGGTGGACTGCACTCTTGTCGGCATTGCCGTGCTGGCCTCCCTGCTGTTGCTGGGTGAGGTAGTCGGTGTGCGCGAAGGCTCTCTTATCTGCGCGGTGAGCACAGGATTCATTATCGGCTTCTTCTTCCGAGTCTGCCCGATGTGGGACAAGCTCTTTGCCGCAGTGGGGCAACACCCCGTCAAACGCGATGATTCGATGATGTAAATCGCGTGGCCTGTCAACCGGAATAAGCAACTGCCTGGTATGCCATTCGATAAATAACCGGGCGCTAGTATATCGTTCTGCAAATAATTCCACAAGTTTACAAAGAATAAATGGGAAGTTGTAGGGAAGTACGAAGTCAAAAGGACGATGGACAAGGTACAGAATTCCGCTCGCGCTGCTCGCATGATGAACGATGAAGGACGCTTAGCGTTAGTTGAAACCATCTGCGCACAGCGCAGCGAACTTTTCATTCGTACTTCGTCATTCGTCAATCGTACTTCCATACAACTTCCCATTGATCTACCGATGTGTCTATTTCTGCTGTTTAGCTATTTATCGAACGCTATACCAGACGCCTGACTCTGCGGCTGTTTACACAGGCAGATATAACATACGGGCTTGACCTTTCAGCCTGCTTGGTATATCCTTGGCGCGTCACGTTGGTGGTATCACAAAAGCATTCTCCATCCCCACGGTGGGTAAGAACCATGAACATTCATACTCTCTATACGCCCGAACAGATTCAGGAAGCCGTCCGACATGTAGCCGCGCAAATCCTGGAACGCTTCGGAGCCGATGAACCGGTGATTGCCCTCTGCCTGCTGAACGGTGCCATCTGGTACACCTCAGATTTGCTGCGCTGCCTGCCCCCTAACTTCCGGCTGCAGACCATCCGCATCTCCAGCTACGAGGGTATGGACAGCTCCGGCAAGCTCAAATGGCACGGGGCACTGCCGGATTGCAAGGGCAAGCGCGTGCTGGTGATTGACGATGTGCTGGACACCGGGCTCACCATGAAGGAGGTGTGCGAAACGCTGTATGCCAACGGTGCCGACTCTGTGCTTTCTACTGTGGCCATCGACAAGAGGGGTCGCCGCAAGGTGCCGTTCGAGGCCGATTTCTGCGCGCTCCACTGCGACGACCTGTTCCTTGTCGGCTACGGGCTTGATTACAACGGCAAGTACCGCAACCTCCCCTACATCGGCTACGTGGAAGCCTGAGGGCACCCGGTGGATTGGACGAACGAGGTAATCGAAATGGGCCCTCTCGTGGCGATATCAGACCTCGTTCCCTCGACGAACCGGGAACGCGATGCCATTAGATTCAGACCATGCATTATGCCGCCCGTTACCACGGGCTCAGAGATTTCGCAGCCCTGAGGGGCTGCCATTCTATACCACCGCCGCCGAGTGACGGCGATTTCGTCCGGTCGACAGACCGGATTGCGTCTGAGCGCAGCGAGGATTTCACCTGCGCCGCCAGGCCGCCGATTTCGTCTGACGCCTTCAGAGGGCTCGAATCCAGGGTTAGCGTCTTGCATATATGTGCCGTGCTGATTCCTTTCCGTTGTCCCCCCCCGGATGCACAAAAACGCTGCCACCGATAAGGGTGACAGCGCTGAAATAGTCAGAATATTTTTTCGTTAGCCTTTACTTGCGGCGGCGTCGAGCGGCCAGGCCGGCGAGCGCCAGCAGGCTCAGCGTGGCCGTAGTCGGCTCGGGGACGGGCATGACTCCGGCGAACACGTTCGTACCATCGTAACCGAGGTAATAGTCACTTGCGCCGTCGAAGTTGAAGTACTCACTCAGATTGACCCCGCTGGTGGCATCCAGAGTAACGGAAGCAACCGTGGAGTCACCCAGATACAGCTTATCCACACCCGTGAACAGGTCAACGATGCCATCTTCGCTCATGGTCTTAATGGTGCTCACCAGGTCACCGGACAGGATCATGCCCTCACCCAGCGTCACAGAGCTGCCCATGGTCAGCGCGGCGGCCAGCTTCACGGTCGCACCGTCACTCAGCACCAGGTTGGCGTTCAGCGTGGCACCTGTACCGCCGACGGTCAGAGAACTCGTGGTGACAGTAGCTTCATCGGCACTCGTCGGGGCTGCCGGAACGGTGTCACCGATATAGAGACCAACGGTCTTGCCGCCACCAATGGTGAGCGAGCCGAGCGTCTGGTTCTGGGCATTGAGGATATCAATGCTACCCTTAGTGGCATCGATGGCGCTGTAGGTGCTCGCTGTATTATCAGAGACCAGCTTATAGCTACCATTGTTGATCAGCTTACTGTTGGACAAGATGTTGCTGATTGTCTGGGCTGCCGAGGAGGTATCGACACTCACCTCTGCATTACTGATGGTGTAAGCTCCCGCATTACCTCCGTTCCCGTCCGTACCGGTAATGAGGTACTTAGCACCGCCTCCGGTGTTTGAGGAGGATACAGCGCTAGTTGTGCTACCGGCAGTACCCTTGATGTTGACGATACCATTGTTACCAAGCTTGAGCGTGGCACCTTC
>JAFQSQ010000038.1 GCA_017409465.1 Akkermansia sp.
AGAATTCCGCTCGCTCTGCTCGCATGATGAACGATGAAGGACGCTTAGCGTTAGTTGAAACCATCTGCGCGCAGCGCAGCGAACTTTTCATTCGTACTTCGTCATTCGTCAATCGTACTTCCCTACAACTTCCCATTTGTCACGCTAATCTTTGGGACACATGTGCCACCGGTCTCAAGATAGAGGAGATACCTGTGCGTATCGACTATCACCCCTGAGCCATGCAAAGGGGAAAACGAATACCCGCTCATCGATGATTCACCGGTGAGCGGGCGCGCGTTGCAGGGCTTGGTTACCCCGCTCGAACTTGTTGTTGCTTACTTGCGGCGACGGCGTGCTGCCAAGCCTGCCAATGCCAGCAGAGAAAGCGTTGCCGTGGTGGGCTCGGGAACAACAGCATATTTACCAAGAGATTTCGTTATTGATTGAGCTTCCGTCCCCGTAATTCTACTATTATACAGATATGCACTTGTCACTGCATTACTAAAAGCAATGCTTTCTAATGAGGAGTCTGTACGCAAGCCGGTGTTAGAACCATACGAACTGTTTACTAATTCTCCGGAAGTATCGTATAAAGCGATAGCAAAATTAGTTCCATTACCATCAGAATTTGCATACTGATATGAAAGAGTTATAGCAATAGAGCCTATCTTAGACCAATTCAAGCCAGAAAAGTCGAAAGTGCCAACTCCATAATTACCTACTCCAGACGTTGAAGTTGTTGTAGATCCACTTTTACCACCATTCCAGCAACCATACAATCCAGATGAAGTAATCTTGCCGTCAGCTGAAGCACTAGCAGTACTGCCAAAATTCGTATCAATGCCTATTCTGCTTCCACTACTAAGCGTTACATCTACAATTTGCAACCCACTATCTACAGAACCAGAAACAAGAGAACCTGCAGAAACCCCAGTCGTCCCCGGTTTATACACAGTAGTTCCAGCCTCCATGTATTTCTTGAGCTTAGACGCATCTAACGTCATAGATAAAGTCCACCCGTCAGGTGCAGGCGTTGTATCTGTAACCTTCCAGGTATAAGAACCAGACGTAATATCAATTTCGTCAAAATCACTTAACGTAACAGGTGTGGTATCAGCCACAGCAAGCCCCGCTAAAGATATAAGCATAACTATTGTTTTTTTCATGATTATTTTGATTGTGATTTTCTTTAGCGACCAGCCCAGGGGTACTCGTTCCTTCGCGCGATGGGATGCCGAGATACCTGTTTCCAGCCACTGTGGGTAATGTACATCATTCTGAATGCTGACGGTTTGAGCAGGCGATGAGGGGACGCAAAAGGAGGGAATCCGCGGTGGGATTCCCTCCTGGTAAAAGCTTGGGCTGAAACAGATTAGTTCAGCGTAGTGATGTAGTAACCGGCGATAACGGCGGTACCAATCACACCGGCCACGTTCGGACCCATGGCGTGCATGAGCAGGAAGTTGGTACGGTCGGCCTGCTGTCCCACGTTGTGCGACACACGTGCAGCCATCGGCACGGCGGACACACCGGCGGAACCGATAAGCGGGTTGATGGGATTCTTGCGCCAGCCGGGAACAAGGTTCATAAGCTGAGCACACACCAGACCGCAGATGGTTGCCATGGCGAATGCTACCACACCGAGGAAGATGATAAGCAGGGTCTGAACCTGCAGGAAGCGAACGCCCTGCATGGTGAGCCCCACGGACACACCCAGCAGGATGGTCGTGATGTTCATCAGCTCATTCTGAGCGCAGTTCACCAGACGTTCCGTCACCTTACACTCGCGCAGGAAGTTGCCAAACATCAGCATGCCCAGCAGCGGGGCGGCATCCGGGCAGAGCAGGATGGTAATGACCGTCACGGTGAAGCAGAAGAACAGCTTCTCCCCCTGAGACACCTGGCGCAGGCTCTTCATCTTGATCTTGCGCTGCGCCTCCGTGGTGCAGAGCTTCATGAAGGGTGGCTGAATCAGCGGTACAAGAGCCATATAGGTGTAAGCGGCCACGGCAATAGCGCCCAGCAGCTCCGGTGCCAGCTTACTGGCCAGGAAGATGGAGGTGGGACCGTCTGCACCACCGATGATACCGATGGCTGAGGCCTGCCCCTTGGTGAAGCCGAGAGCCATGGCTGCCAGGAAGGTGAATGCCACGCCACCCTGTGCGGCAGCACCCAGCAGCAAAGCCTTGGGAGAGGCCAGCAGCGGACCGAAGTCGGTGAGAGCACCCACACCCATGAAGATGAGAGCCGGGAAAATCTCACACTTGATACCCAAACCAATCCAGTCAAAGAGCCCGCCTTCAGGCTTCATGACCATGACGGTCTCTGTCTTCTGTCCGGTGACATTCAGTTTACCCTTTTGATTGGAGGGAGTTACGACCATTTCCTGCTCCATGGCCTCCAAATACTTAGCCTGCTCTTCCGGAGCAGCTGTCGTATCCGGGCAAGTCACGGGAGCTTCTTCCACACGAGCCAGCGTCAGGCGAAGGAAGCCCACATCGGTCATGGTGGATTTGGTCATCTTGCCGTCCTCCATAGCCACCACTTCACGCTGAGCCTGAGTGATAACCATGCCATTATCCGGGATATTGGCGATGAGCGCACCGAAGGCAATCGGCACCATGAGCAGCGGTTCAAACTGCTTCACCACACCCAGATACAGCATCACCAGAGCCACCAGCCACATGACATACATCTGCCAGGTCATGGAGAAAAGCCCCATGCCGCCGATGAAGTCGGCAAACGATTGGATAAGATCTTGCATATCTGTAAAAGATGATGTTGGAATACCCCCCGCCGATGCTGAACCGGCGGGGCCAAAGACAACGGGAATTAACCGAGGTAAGCCAGCGGCTGACCCTCAGCCACGGTGTCACCGGGCTTCACGGCGAAGGAAGACACCGTACCGGCAGCGGGAGCATAAATCACGGTGTTCATCTTCATGGCCTCCAGGGTCATCACCTGGTCGCCTTCCTTCACTGCCGTGCCGGGGGTCACGTCGAGGGACACCACCTTGCCGGCAAGCGGGCTGGAGATGGGAGTACCGGCACCGGCGGGAGCAGCGGCGGGAGCCGGAGCTGCCACGGGAGCGGCCACCACAGGAGCAGCCACCACGGGGGCGGCAACGGGAGCGGGAGCCGGAGCGGCGGCCACGGGGGCGGAGCCATTCACGGTTTCAACGGTTACGTCAAAGGTCTGACCGGCAACGGTAATACGGAGCTGTTTCATATTGATATATTGGTGTTATTTTGTTAGTGAATTGTTTGAGATGATTGGAGAGGGAAATCAGCCTCTCACGGGGAAGTTTTTGTTGACGATAGTGGTCGTACGACCGGTCTGCCCGTAGGCAGTATCCACGGGTTTGATATCGAGGATGCGGGCTTCATTGCCAAGCGTTACCTTAACGGCAGCGGCAATGGCAGCCACAACCTCGGGTGTTATGCTGCTGCGGGCCGCATCATAGATACCTGCCGCAAGAGCCGCCACCTCTGAGGGGGGCAGCACCGGGGCCTCCGCCACCGGGACGGGGGCTGCCGTCGGAGCCGGAGCCATGGCAGCCTGCGCAGCCGCGGCCTTAGCTTTGCGGGAAGCATCAAGACGCTGTGCCACATTGCCGGAAATCGTCAGGATGACGCTCAGCAAAACAAGGCAGCAGAACACCACGCACATGCCGGTGACCTGATAGGTCACGGCTTCCATATCGAGCGCAGCGAGTGTCTGGATGGTTAACATATTAGTTTATTTTGGGTGAATTACAGCGGAATGTTGCCGTGCTTGCGCACCGGGGCAGACTCACGCTTGCCCAACAGGGTGCGGAGGGTGAGCGCGATGCGGGCGCGGGATTCCTTCGGGTCGATAATATCCGTCACCTGATCAGAGGCAGCGGCGGCGTAGGGGTTGTAGAAAGCCTTGACGTACTCGTCATAGAGCTTCTTCTGCTCTGCCTCGCGGGCCTCCGGGTCTTCGATGGCTGCCAGCTTGCGGCCATAGAGAATCGGCACGGCACCGGCAGCGCCCATGACGGCAATCTCTGCACAGGGCCAGGCAAAGACGGCATCTGCGCCCAGCGCCTTGGAGCACATGGCGATGTAGGCACCGCCGTAGGCCTTGCGGAGGATGAGCGTCACCTTGGGCACGGAGGCGGCAGAGTAGGCATAAATCATCTTGGCGCCGTGGCGGATGATACCGCCGCGCTCCTGCTGCTTGCCGGGCAGGAAGCCGGGCACGTCCACCAGGTTCACCAGAGGAATGTTGAACGCATCGCAGCAGCGGATGAAACGGGCAGCCTTGTCGGAAGCATCGATATCCAGACAACCGGCCTTCACGGCAGGCTGGTTGGCAATGATACCCACCACCACGCCGCAGATGCGGGCAAAGCCCACCACCACGTTACCGGCAAAGCCTGCGTGCACTTCCATGAACGAGCCTTCGTCCACCAGACGGGCAATCACCTTCTGCACATCCAGCGGGGTGTTGTTGTTGTCCGGGATGATGTCATTCATGCCCTCGTCATTCGCAATGTCCAGAGGAGCGGAAAGGTCGTGCGGGGCTTCCTGCGCGTTGTTGGACGGCAGGTAGGTCAGCAGACGCTTGGCAATGGCAATAGCCTCCTCGTCCGTGCGGGCAACGAAGTGCGCATTGCCGGAAACCGTGGCATGCACAGCGGCACCGCCGATTTCTTCCATGGTGCACTTCTCGTAGGTCACCTGTTCGATGACCTTCGGGCCGGTGATGTACATACCGGCAGCACCACCCTGACGGATGATGATGAAATCGGTCAGCGCCGGGGAGTAGGCTGCACCGCCGGCACAGGGTCCGAGGATGAGCGAAATCTGGGGCACAACGCCGGAAGCGGCCACGTTGTTATAAAAGACATTGCCGAATCCGGTCAGAGCCTCAATACCCTCCTGCAAACGGGCACCGCCGGAATCGTTCATCTGAATGATGGGCATGCCGGCCTTGAGCGCGTACTGCTGCGCATCACATATCTTCTGGGCGTGCATGTAGCCCAGCGAACCGCCCTGTGCCATGAAATCAGCAGAAACGGCAGCCACCGGACGACCGCCGACCAGCCCGAAACCGGAAACTATGCCCTCACCCGGAATGTACTTATCCAGCATGCCGAAATTGCTGCAATGGTGACGGGTGTGCATACCGATTTCCGTGAACGAGCCGCCGTCAAACAGGCAGTCTATTCGCTCACGGGCAGTCCAGTCGCCCTTTTCATGTCGCTTGTCAATCTTGTCCTGACCGCCGGAGATAATGACCTTCTGACGGCGCTCCTCAAGTTCGTCAAGCAATTTAGGATCTATTGCCATAAATGTATTGTATTAGTAAGAGTTTCGGCGCAGACGCAGTATCACCCGAGCATGCGCAACCGTAGCGAGTGGGTACAGTTCGCCCCAATCACGGCTGTATTCTAGCATAGAGGGTGCTTCATGAAAAGCAAAAACCATCGGCATAACACGATTTTTTGCTCCCGATTATTCGCCATCGGCACGTACATATTTCAGCATCAGCGGCAACTCATCAGCCAGGAATGAGGCGTTTTCTTCCTCCTGCCAGTATTCCGCGGGTGTCTCCCCGTCATTATTCCGCAACGAGGGATCGGCGCCGTGCTGCATAAGCAGTTGCACACTCTCTGCACACTCAGCCCGATGCAACGGTGTCTCTCCCCACTTATTACGAGCATTCACATCCAGTCCCGCAGAGAGAAAAAGCGGCCAACAGCCCAAGCGGGCATCCGTGCCGTGCAGCAAGGTATTCCCGGCATTATCCTGCACAAACAAATCCGCACCGGCCTCCAGCAGAACCTCTGCCACTTCCGGCCAGATATTACCGAACAGGGCCGTAGCACCCGAATCATCCCTGTCATGCACAGAAAGCCCCTGCTCCAGCAGAAAACGTGCGGCATCTGCCTCCAGCGCCCACCACAGAGCCGTCTCACCCATGCGTCTGTGCAGTCGCACATCAACACCCCTGTCAACAAACAGCCGCAGCTTGTCAACATAATGCCCGCAAACCACATCGTCTGTCGTCGGCACGGCTCCGGCATCCATCAGCATCCGGCATAATTTCGCAGAATCGGCGTAACGCAAGGGAGTGCATCCATAGCAGTCTCGCGCATTCACGTCTGCCCCCGCAGCAATCGCACGGCGGGCAGCAGCCGCATCGCGCTCCTTCAGCGCATTGAACAACTTATCGGTGGCAGTTCGTTTCATCAATCAGCGGGAACAGGGCACAAAAGAAGCAGCCACAGAAATCAGACGTTCGGTGACTGCGTATAATATCTGAAATCAATCTCAGCGACGACGCTTGCGCGTGTTGCGAGCCATCGCCTTGCGTCTGGAGCTGGCTCCTTTCTTTCTCTTAGCAGTGGCAGAGCGACGATAAGCCTTGGACGACCCACGCTTGGCAATACGAGAGCGGCTGGACACCCGGCTCTTCTTCGGCGTGGCAACCGAAGCCGGCATGTAGCGAGGCACCGGAGTACGGGCAGTCTCCACCGCTGCGGCAAACGCACGACGCTGATCTGACAGCGAGAAATTCGACGCATGCTGCGCACGGAAGTAAGCACGATAAGCCGGATCCACCTGGTTGAGACTGACAACAGCATCGGGGGAGGTCGCGTATGCCCGCTTCACATCGAAGCCGGGCTGACACGATACAAGAGCCAGCACAGCGGGCAGTAACAGCAGCAGGTTCTTGATGAGCGTTTGCATGGCAGAGACGTATGTATGGTGTTGAATCTTATTAGAAAATAGCGTCCAGCAGTCGGAACGGCAACGAGATGATGGAGCCGATGATGGAGCAGGATGTGAGACAGCAGCTGCACAGCAGCAGAGCCGCACACACCGACACCTTGCGGGCCACGGATGCTATACTCGCTTTTTTCATTTGCATATCAGTATTGTTTGTTGTATACTCTCGCGGGGACAACGCCCCCTCCTTACGTTTCTGAGGGTAACACATTTCCCTCGCTTTGCCAATACTAAATTAAAGCTAAGCATTAAATTTTACTTAACTTTTCCTGAATTCCGTCACAAATCCGTCAAAATAAACACATGAGGGAAGAAAAGTATGACAAAAGAACGTGTTTACTCGAAAAATTGAAGCATTTTTCGGACACACATCCCGACAGAGGGGAAGATGTCAGAAAAGTACTCGATTTCGTGCTCAGCACCCCCGATTGTTTTGAGCGCAGGCATCCGGCAGGTCACATCACCGGCTCCGCCTGGCTGCTCAACCCGGCGGGCGACAAAGCGCTGATGACGCAGCACCGCAAACTGAAGCGCTGGCTCCAGCCGGGCGGGCATGCCGACGGACAGAGCGACACACTGGCCGTAGCGCTTCGCGAGGCGGAGGAGGAAAGCGGCATCTGCGGTATCACCGCCGTCAGCGATGATATTTTCGATATCGATGTGCACCTCATCCCCGCCCGGCCGGGAGAAGCGGCGCACTATCACTACGATATCCGCTACCTGCTCCGCGCCCCGCACGAGGCATGCGTGGTATCGGATGAATCAGACGCCCTGGCCTGGTGGGGGGTATCTGATTTTTCCGCACACAGCGGCGATACTGATGCCTCCGTCCTTCGCATGGCGGCCATCGTGCCGGGTATCACTCCGTGACATGACAAACGCACCGACCTTTTTTTCTTGTCAAAGCTCGGGCTTCGTGCTTGAATACGCGTGTAACGCGAACTGTGCCACAGTGGCGGAATGGTAGACGCAGGAGACTTAAAATCTCCCGAATGTTAAAGTTCGTACGGGTTCGAGTCCCGTCTGTGGTATAGCATACAACTCGTTTATATTCAATAATTTACACGGCAAGAATGATGAACCTTTTTGAATTTGCCGCTGCGCAGCAGGAGCAGAATCCGCGCGCCTATTACGATGAACTCTGCGCCACCATTCGCCGCAACAACGAGCTGTACTACGCTCAGGCGCAGCCGGAGATTTCGGATGCGGAATACGACAGGCTCTACCGCGAGCTGGAAGAGCTGGAAGCCGTACACCCGGATTGGATCACGCCGGAATCCCCCACCCAGCGCGTGGGCAACGACTTGAGCGAGGGCTTCCGCAAGGTGACCCACCCTGCCCCCATGCTCAGCATTGATGACATTTTCGAGCACAAGCCCGGCGAGGGTGAGACGGATGCGGAACTGGTCGAGTTCTACCAACGACTGCAGCGCAGTCTGGGACAGGAAGCCCCCCTCGTGGTGGTCGAGCCGAAAATTGACGGCTGCGCCGTGACCCTCCTGTACCGCGGGGGGCGGCTGGTCTATGCCGCCACGCGCGGTGACGGCCGCACCGGTGATGATATCACCGCCAATGTACGCACCATCCGCAGCGTACCCTTTACCCTGCCGGAGGGTGCCCCGGAGCTGCTGGAGGTGCGCGGCGAAATCTACATGCCGTCTGCGGATTTTGATAAGCTCAACGAACAGCGCGATGCCGACGGTCTGCCGACCTTTGCCAATCCCCGCAACGCCACCGCCGGCACCATCAAGCTGCTGGATGCCGTCGAGGTGGCCACACGCCCGCTGCGTTTTCTGGCGCACGGTATCGGCGCCTACGAGGGTACCCCGCTGCGCAGCGCCGATGACTATGAAGACCTGTTGAAGCGCATGGGAATACCCTGCAACCAGCCCATTCTCCGCGCCGCCGGAGCAGAGGAAGTGCGCCGCGCCGTGCAGGAGATTGACACCCTGCGCCGCTCGCTGGGCTACGGCACGGATGGAGCGGTCATCAAGCTGGCCGATTTCACCCTCCGCGAATCGCTGGGCAACACGGCCCGAGCCCCCCGCTGGGCCGCCGCCTTCAAATACCTGCCGGAGCAGAAGGAAACTATTCTGAAAGGCATCACCATCCAGGTGGGTCGCACCGGCGTGCTCACCCCCGTGGCAGAGCTGGAGCCCGTCCGGCTCTCCGGCACTACCGTTTCCCGTGCCACCCTGCACAATCAGGACGAAATCGCGCGCAAGGACATCCGCATCGGGGACACGGTGCTGATGGAAAAATCCGGTGAAATCATTCCGGCCGTGGTGCATGTCATTCTGCCCAAACGCCCCGCCGATACCGTCCCGTACAGCCTGTACGATGCCGTAGGCGGGGTCTGTCCCTGCTGCGGCGCGCCCATCATGCAGGAAGAGGGACAGGTCGCCTGGCGCTGCACCAACTTCACCTGCTCTGCCCAGGCGGCCATGCGCACCACCTACTTCTGCAAGCGCGAGGCGCTCGATATCGAAAACCTGGGAGGCACCGTGGCAGAAGCCCTCGTCAACCGGGGCATGATTACCAGCCCGCTGGATCTCTTCCGCCTCACCGTGGAGGAACTGGGCGCTCTCAACCTCGGCACGGATGACGAGCCACGCCGCTTCGGTGAGAAAAACGCCGCAAAAGCCATCGCCGCCCTGGAAGCCGCCCGCAAGCTCCCGCTGGAGCGCTGGCTGACCGCCTTCGGGATACCGACCATCGGCACCGTCACTGCCCGAGCCGTCGCAAAATATCATCGCGATTTGAATGAACTGGCCCGGGGTAGTTTCCTGTCGCTTCTTCAGGAATTAGAAAGAGGCGTAGAGTTATTCAACTCCCTGAATCCCAAGGCAAGAGTCAACAAAGGCGCAGACCGCGAGGAATTGCAGGCACGGCAGCAGGAGCTGTACGCCGGACTGCGCGACATGGCGGCACCCTATGCCGAACGCGGCTATGTGTCGCTGGAAGAGGACGGCGCGAACAAGCTCAAATTTACCCATCCCATCGGCTCTGTTTCCTGCCAGAAACTCCGGCAGTATTTCCTTTCCCCGGCGGGTGAAATGGTGATGGAAACGCTGGGCAAACTGGGTATCAACCCCGTATCCTCCGTATTCGAGGAGAATCTGCTCACCGCTCAGGTCGGGCCGCTGGCAGGCAAGACTTTCGTGCTGACCGGGGCGCTGAGTCGCCCGCGCCCGGAGTTCGAGAAAATGATAGCCGCAGCCGGCGGCAAAGCCACCGGCTCTGTCACCAAAAAAACGGATTATCTGGTGGCGGGCGAGGGCGGCGGTTCCAAACGGGACAAAGCCGTCAAGCTGGGGGTACCCATCATCGGTGAAAGCGATTTAATATCCATGCTCTCCCCGGTGTGAACCGCAGAACCCCATGTGGCGCCCCCGCTTAGCGCTTTCTCATGACCTGTCCGCGCAGCAAGCGCTCCAACAATGCCACCTGCTCAGGCGTGGCTGCTTCCCCATCCTCCTGATACGACAGCAGCTCCAGCGGCACCGGCTCCCATCCCGCATGATATGGCAGCTGCACGTGCGCACAGGGCAGTCGCACGAATCCCGCAGACTCATAGAATGCCAGACGGCGGGCGGTGGTTGCGTCCGTGACCGGCTCAATCTCCAGCATGATGCAGCACTTCTTCTGACGAAGGCCACGCAGGGCAGCATGCCCATACCCCTGTCCACGAAAAGCGGGAACGATGGCCAGATGCTCCACAAACAGCATCTTATGCTCCGGCCAGTGCCAGAAGTACAGTATCCCTGCAAACTCGCCATTGGCACTGCGGTGCAGCTCGCAGGCGTGAAACTGCGACTCTCTCGCCGTGACTGCCACATGCGCTGAGGCCGTGCGCCGCTCGCAGAGCGGAAACGCCGCTTCGTATAATCGCGAAGCAGCGGCTGATGGCACATTCCGACGGGTCAGATTCAGCATTTTCCTTATACTAGCAGTTCCCGGCCTGCTCTGAAAGCAGGAAATTATCCCTTTTTGTCATGTTTGCGGCTTTTTGTTATGGACGCAGCGCAGAGTGTGATGTAAGATAACTCCCGTGAGCATTCAATGGCAAATCAAGGAAGTAACGGAGTGTGAATCCACCTTCAACGAGTCGCGCAAACTGCCGCCCTGGAGTGTGGTGAACTGTGAGTATCAGACCAAGGGTCGTGGCCGCTTCAACCGCGTGTGGCACGCAGCCTCGGGCGGGCTGTGGGTCACTTACAACGTCCCCATCGACCCCAAATCCAACATCCACTGGGGACTGCTGCCTCTGGTGGCCGGAGCCGCCATCATGGAGGCGCTGCAACCCTACAACATCAAGGGGCTGCGCCTGCGCTGGCCCAACGATGTGCTCGTGGGCCGCTCCAAACTGGCCGGCATCCTCATCGAACGCCCCGCGGCCAACATGGCCTCCATCGGCATCGGGCTCAATATGTTCAACGATATCCGTCCCCTGGCCGGTAAAACCACCGATCCCATCACCCGTCTGGAAGACCTCGTGCCACAGTGCCCGAACGTGCGCCAGTTCCGCTCGCAGCTGGGTGACAAACTGGCCAAGATGCTTGAAATCTTCATGACCGGCGGTCTCGAAGCAGTCTATCCCAAGCTCGAAGCGGCCTGGGGTGAGAGCCGCCCCGTCGTTGCCATCACCGACAGTGAGCGAATCTGCGGCTTCTTCGTCGGGGTCGAGCGCGATGGCTCCCCCATCCTGGCTCGCCCGGACGGCTCCCGAATCACGGTTCCCGGCATCACCGTCAACCGCTTCAAGGAACTCATCTGAGCCCTTTGGTACCATCACTTTTTTTCTTCCTTCAAGCCACCGAGTCCTCTCGGTGGCTTCTTGCTGTGGACAAGGATTCCCCATGACCGCAAAAAAAATCGAATTGATTATTGACTGAGCTTGCGTCTGTGTTATACTCGCCGTGAAAGGGCTACATCACAACCATAGCCAATCAGACAACAGTGGACGACGATATTATTTGCACAGAAAAAATCATTGCGGATCGTAAGACCTTCTTTATTGACCTGAAGAGCAATGCGCGCGGGCGCGTGGTTCGCATCACGGAAAAAGTAAGCTCCAACCGCGACCGCATCATGGTACCGGCGGAGATTCTCGATGATTTCATTGCTGCGTTGGAGGATATCCGGCGGGCGAATCAGGAGAACTGACACGACGGCCGACTCTACGGGTAGCAGCGTGGGGTGGATGGGCGAAAAGTCGTGACATAATTGTTGGATGTTTGAACAGACTTTAAGCTGGACAAATCACTTTATATAGGTTTAAATAAGCGCGACAATGGGGCAAACGCCCTGCAAACCCTTTTAACGCAAAAAGACAGAGAAAAATGAGGAAAATCAAGGTACTGAAACTGGGATGGGAGTTCCCGCCGCTCATCAATGGCGGACTCGGCGTGGCTTGCATGGGAATTTCCAAAGCTCTGGCTTCCAAAGTGGATCTCTCCGTCATCGTGCCAAAGGCTGCCCCAGAGGCCAGCTACGACGGTTTCTCGCTCACGGGCATCAATACCCTGAAGCACGAGCAGATGGAGTGTCTGGAAGAGGGCTACACCTACGAGAGCTTCACGGTAGTGGGCAAGGCTCCCATCAATCTGGATCCTTACGCCTGCGAGGAGGGCACACCCGGCAATATCACCTTCACCAAAGAAGGCAAGCTACTCTTCTCACGCGTGCACAAGGCTGACCTCGAGCTCTTCACCGGCAAGGAAGACCTGTACGCCGGCGACCTGGCGCGCAAGGTGATTGAGTTCTCCAAGATATGCGCGGTGATGGCTCGCAACTACGATTTTGACGTCGTACACGCACACGACTGGATGACCTATCTCGCCGGGGTGGAGGTCAAGAAAGCCACGGGCAAACCGCTGGTGGTGCATCTGCACGCCTCGCAGTTCGACCGCGCCGGGGCAGATGCCCGCGGTTGGATTTACGACATCGAGAAATACGGCATGGAACAGGCTGATGCCGTCATCCCGGTATCGAAATACACCGGAACCGTGGCAGCCGGGCACTACGGCATCGACCCGTCCAAGATTTTCCCCGTCCACAACGGAGCCGACCCGGTGCACGTGTTCCACAGCAAAAAGAAGTTCCCGGAGAAGCTGGTTCTCTTCCTCGGGCGACTGACGGCTCAGAAAGGGCCGGAGTTCTTCCTGCAGATTGCCGCCAAGGTACTGGAGCAGACGGACAATGTCCGCTTCGTCATGGCCGGTACGGGCGAGAAGCTGCGGCAGCTGATTGAGACCGGAGCCTTCCACGGCGTGGGCGATAAGTTCCACTTCACCGGCTTCCTCAACAAGCAGAAGGTCAACGAGCTGCTTTCGATGACCGATGTGTACTGCATGCCCTCGGTATCGGAGCCCTTCGGTCTGTCGGCTCTGGAGGCAGCTCAGTTCAACATCCCCGCCGTCATCTCGAAGCAGAGCGGCGTGGCCGAGGTGATGAAGGGTGCGCTCAAGGCTGATTTCTGGGATGTGAACATGATGGCCAAGCACATCGTGGATCTCATCACCGACGACGAGCTCTACAAGCAGGTGGCTGAGCAGAGTGCCCAGGATATCAAGAACTCCAACTGGGACACTGCCGCAGACAAGATGATTCGCGTATACCACCACGTGCTCGGATGGTAACACCCCCAATCCCACCCATCAGGATATGAATATCTCACTCACTTTCCACGCTCACCAGCCCAACCGCCTCATCCCCTATGATTTCTTCAAAATCGGGGAGCATGCCTTCTACGAGGATGACGCGATGAATGGGCGGGTGCTCAGTGCAGTCGCAGAGCGCTGCTACCTGCCGGCCAACCGTATGATGAAGCAGCTTATCGAGCTTTCTGACGGGAAGTTCAAGTTCGCGCTGGCCATCTCCGGTGTCATTCTGGAGCAAGCCTCCTACCACCGCCCCGACCTCATCGACTCCTTCCGCGAGCTGGCCGAGACCGGTTGTGTCGAGTTCCTGGCGATGCCCTACTACGCCTCGCTCTCGTCGCTGTACTCTGCGGGGGAGTTTGCCGAGCAGGTTGAGGAACACATGGATCTCATCGAAAAACTGTTCGGTCAGCGCCCGACTGTGCTCTGGAACACCGGCATGCTCTACTCCAATGCCATCGCAGCCCAGGCCTATGACATGGGTTTCGAGGGGGTCATGGCTGATGGCAACAGCCGCATGATGTCAAACCGCCACACAAACGACCTGCAGTGTGCGCCGCTCATCGCCAAGACCAAGACCCTCATCCGCAACCGCCACCTCTCCAACGATCTGGCCAACCGCCGCGTCGACCCCACCTGGAGCGAGTATCCCCTCTCCCCCTACACCTTCGCCGGCTGGCTGGCTCAGCAGCAGGGTCAGGTGGTGAACATCTCCATGGACTACGAGACACTGGGCGAGCGCCAGCCCGACTCCTCCGGTGTATTTGAGTTCTGGCGCACGATGATTTCGGCCGCCCTGTTCAACGGCGAAACCTTCATGACGCCGACGGAAGCGGTACGCAGTTTCCCCTCGGTGGGCACCATCGACTGCCCCAATCCCATCACCTGCTCGACCTTCGGCACCACGACCCACTGGAACGGCAATGTGATGCAGCAAGAGGCCATCAAGAAGATTTACGACCTGGAATCTGCGGTAAAGGCCAGCGAAGACCGCGACATGATTCACGTATGGCGCAAGCTGCAGAGCGCTGACCACTTCCACTATATGGAGAAGTCCAACGGCTTCACCCCCTACCCCTCTCCCTACGAGGCGTATATCTACTATATGAACGCACTGGCTGACCTGCAGGTGCGCGTCAAAAAGGAGGCTCAGGCGCAACACCTGGCACACAAGGTGACCACAGCGTGAAACGATTGACAATTGACTATTAAGGGTCAAACAGGGTACACCTCAGATCAATTGTCAATCGTCAATAAAAACTTATTGCCCCCGCAGCGCACGGCTGCGGGGGCTGAGCATTGATACCGTCTGTTGATTTCGTTTATTCAGCGCACATAATCTTCACGAATGCTTCCTCCTGCAGGCGCGTTGCACCGCAGGCGAACTTGGCCCTAATCTGGAGAGCTTCATCGAGGTCGTCGCGTACGGAGAGCTTGACCTTGAAATCGTCCCAGATACCGAACTGCGCCCGGCTCTTGACCCAGGCGATGCAGGAGCGTACCCCACCGGAGATGGGTAACTGCTCGGTGCGGATGATGCGGAAGCCCAGGAAGGTATCGACCTTGCCCTCAGCCAGCGCTCGCACAGTGTTGTAATCATAGCTGGTCACCTCGGGTTGCTGCAGCAGGGCGTCGATCTGGCTGCCTGTACAAGCCAGTACCAGTTCATCGCCATAGGCGCGGCGCTCCTCGCTCCAGGCCTCAGCCTTCTGCAGCATGGTCAGCGCATGGCGCAGCTTGCCGACAGTCAGGTTACTCTCGGTAGCCGTGCCGGTGTCCGTGTAGCTCACGGAGATGACCTGCGACGAGGGGAACGCTACGGTATCCGTACCGTTCTCGCCCACATAGGCGGTGCCCAGGAAAGCATCCAGCATGACCTTATCCATCGTGCGACCGGCGGCGGCGCGCAGGCTTTCGATGGTCTTACTGACCGGCACATCGATATTGGCCAGCTTCTTCGAGTCAAACTCATCGAAACCGATAGCCTTGGTATAGATGCGCGGGAATAACACGCGACGGGTGGTGGGGGCCTCATCCAGCACGGTGGAGCCCATGCGCCCCGTCTTCTCGGTGAACGACAGCAGGCCGTACTGGTCGAAGGCGACCATCTTGCCGCTGAGTCCTGTCTCTACTGTGACGTACTTATCGAGACGAGAGGCTTCCTGCTGGAGGTAGCTGCCCCACTTCTCAGAGTACTTCACCTGATAGTTCTGTTCAATGTCTGCCATTGTCGTTATAATAGGGTTGTTTATGGTTTGGTGTCGGCGAATCGGCTGCTGAGGATTGACCCGAGAAGTATCGGGGTCCGGCCGCGCGGCAGTATCCGCGGGTTTCCCGCTTGAGAAATTGTCCGCCTTCGGTGCTCTCGCCACAGACTATTGAACCAGATTCGCGGCGTTTGTCACGCCTGCAGGCAAAAGGCGCCGAACGTGCCCGGAGGGGGGCACATCCGACGCCTGTGAATCAACAGCGCCAAAACAGAAAAATCAGCGGTTTCCCACGGCCTCGAGGATACGAATCACAGCATTGCGCCGCTCTTCGCGAGCATGGTCAAGCGCGGTTTCGCCGTCATCATCGCGGGCATTCACATCAGCCCCGGCTCCGAGCAGCACCCGCACCAGCTCCTCCCGGCCATCATCAGCCGCTATCATCAACGCCGTCTCGCCATCATCATCGGCAGCATTCACATTGGCTCCGGCCGCGATCAGCGCCTTGACCATGGCGACATCGCCCCGGTCTACAGCTTCCATCAGCAGCGTCTCGCCATCGTCATCTGTCACGTTGACATTGACTCCGCTCTTGAGCACCTGTTGCAGCTGCTCCACCGAGCCGGAGCGCACTGCCCGCTTGCCGGCTACGTATGCGGGGTCATCGTAGGCAAGAGCCGTCGTGGTCAGGGCCAGTGCCGATACCAGGGATAATGCTAACATGTTGTACGTTCTCATGTGTAGTATAAGGGGTGGTCTCAATGAGAATGACTACCAAAACGGTAGTTTAGTTCAACATAAACTGAAAAAAATCTATTCATCAAATACTCAGCAGATTCGATAGTGAAACCTCACAGCACTATCTCCAGGCCATCGTAAGCCGGCTCCATAAAGGGGGGCAGCATGCGGCACAGCTCATCGTAGTCGACCTCGTGTCCGCAGTGGGTGACGAGCCCTCGCCCGGGGCGGAGCTGCTGCATCAGCTCGACGTTCTGCGCCACATTGAAATGGGTGCGGTGGGGGCGGAAGCGCAGGCCATCCATCGCCAGCGCATCGAGTCCCAGCAGCAGCGGGCGCGAGCTTTCCGGGAGCTCTTGAATATCGGGGATATAGCCAAAGCTCCTGCCCGCACAGCGGAACACATAGCCGAAGGTCTCTACCGTGGCATGAATCACCGGTACGGGCGTCACCTCGATATCCCCGATGGTGAAGGGGCAGCCTCCGTGGTCGCGGGCATCGGGGCGGATGTAGCCCTGATAGGTGTTCTCCTCAGCAAAAGCCCAGGCAAACATACAGCGCAGTTGCGCCAGACAAGCTGTCCCCGCGTACAGCGGCAGCCGCTCCGTGCGCCGCCAGCAGAAGGCTCGCATCTCGTCAAACCCCGTCGTATGATCCAGATGCTCATGGGTATAGATGACCCCATCGATGGCCGTCAGCCCATGCCGCAGAGCCTGAGCGCGCAAATCGGGGCAGGAATCCACCAGCAGTGTCGTGGTATCGCTCTGCACCAGCACCGAGGAACGCCAGCGCTTGTTGCGCGGGTTATCCGACACGCAGACCGGGCACTCGCAACCTATCACCGGCACCCCGGTAGACGTTCCGCTGCCAAGAAAAACTACCTTCATCATCGAAATTGGGATTTGATTTCCGCGCTCATTATGCCATAATAAGCGCAGAACTGAAAGCTAAATATGCTCGCGCTGCTCAAGATACGCAATCTCGCCCTCGTGGATGAACTGACATGGGAACCCGGAGAGGGCTTCCTGGGAATCACCGGTGAAACCGGCGCCGGCAAATCCGTCATCATGGGCAGCATCTCGCTGGTCATGGGCGAGCGGGCAGACAAGAGCCTCATCCGCAGTGGAGAGCAGCAGTGCAGCATCGAGGCGATTTTCAGACTGCGGCATACAGAGGAGCTCAACGCCCAACTGGTCGAAGCGGGCGTGCCACCCTGCGAGGAGGGCGAACTGCTCATCCGACGCGTCATCACCTCCACCGGCAACCGCCAGTTCATCAACAACACCCCGGTCACCCTCGCACTGCTGCACCGCATAGCCGGTGGGCTGGTAGACATGCACCACCCGGATTCCCACCGCTCGCTCACCTCGCAGGAGCGCCAGCTCTGCCTGCTGGATGCCTTTGCCGAAGACGCCGCACAGCTTGCCGACTACCGCGCCGCCTACCGGCGCTGGCTCGATGCCCGCACCGCCTACCGCGAGCTGCTGGTGAACGAGATGGCCAACGAGCGCGAGCTGGACTTCCTGCGCCACCAGGTAGAGGAGATAGAATCCGCCGCCTTCACCGCCGAAGAAGTGGCCGGGCTGGAGGCTCGCTGGCAGCGCGCCCGCAATGCCAACCGCCTGCGCGACACGGCTCTCCCCATGGCGCAGATGGTGAACGGCGAGGAAGACTCCCTGCTGGACAGGCTGCACACACTGGTGCGCTCCGGCAGAGAGCTGGTACGGCTGGATGCCGACTGCCACCGCTGGATTGCACCGCTGGAAGGCCTGATTGAAGAAGTAGAGACGCTGGCAGACGAGCTGCAGAGCTACGTGAACCACCTGGAATGCGACCCGGCAGAGTTGGCTGAGCTGGAGAACCGCATCGCCCTGCTGGACTCGCTCAAGCGCAAATATGGGGCCGATTTTGAAGCTATCGAGCAGCACCTCAGCGAGTGCCGCGCCCGTCTGGATGCCGTCGACAACCGGGAAGAGCTACTGCGCGTCCTCAAAAAAGCCGAAGAAGACGCCTGCAGCGCCACCCTGCAAGCCGGGGCTGAGCTTTCTGCCGCCCGCCGCAAGGCCGCCCCGCATCTGGAGCAGGAGTTCCTGACCCACGCTCGCCAGCTGGGCTTCCGGCAATCACTCTTCAGCGTGCAGCTCACCCCCCTGCCCCATCCCGGACCCCAGGGACTGGAGGAATGCGACTTCCTCTTCGGCCCGAACCCCGGCGAACCGCTCAAAGCACTGCGTCTCATCGCCTCCAGCGGTGAAATGGCTCGCGTGATGCTGGCCCTCAAGAGTGCGCTGGCCGGCCAGGACGATACCCCGCTGCTGGTGTTTGATGAGATAGATGCCAACGTTGGCGGCGAAATCGCCCGAGCTGTCGGTCTGAAGATGCGCGAACTGGGGGTTGAGCACCAGGTCATCGCCATCACCCACTTCCCGCAGGTGGCTGCTCTCGCCCGCCACCACTACCTCATATCCAAAAGTTTGCGCAACGAGCGCACCGTTTCGCGGCTCGAAGAGGTCGACGGCGATACCCGCGTCGCGGAGCTGATGCGGATGCTGGGCACCTCCGGCGCTTCTGCCCTGGCTCACGCCCGCGAACTGCTGCACAGCTGAGCCGTAGGCGAACGGCACTTTTGAGGGCGGGCGATATATTGCTCCGTCCATTTTTAATGGCTGCTTAAGCTGAGCACAAAATAGGAATTTGTCGGGCTGAAAGCCCGAGGAATTTTGAGCCCGGAGGGCGGTATAATCGTAGCGAGTGGCGGAGCTGCGACAGCAGCGGAGTCACTCGTAACGAACCAAAAGGATATGGGAGCCCCGATGTAGGTCGGGGCGGCATAA
>JAFQSQ010000039.1 GCA_017409465.1 Akkermansia sp.
GAAGAGCCCCGGGGAGCCGGGGCTTTTTTGTTTTCATCATTTTGCCGATGGCAGCAAAATGATAGGCTACCCGATGAGGGCACGGAGGCGCTGCACGTTGGCCATGGCGGCATCGTGTGCGGGCTTTTGAGCGGTGCGGGCATAGGCTATGACCTCTGCCGCATAGAGCAGGAACTTGCGGCCCCCGATGCAGGGGCGGAAGGCTTGCAGCTGGCCACGGGCCACCAGGTTGCGGACGGAGCGGTCGGACATGCAGAGCACGAGGGCAGCGTCCCCGGTAGTCATGAAGAGAGAGCCCGGTGGCGGTTGAGACGCGGGCGCAGAGGTGGCAAGAATGGAGGCGGTGGAAGACATAAGAAAGAACGGTTGCAACGATAGAATTATAGCACGGGGGAGCAAAAGAGTGACGCCCTGGGAGCGGGGTATGACACAATCTGAATTACGAAGTAGGGCCCGGCTTCGCGTCTGCGCTTGCTACGCCGAGGCGAATTTGCCGCGAGATGCGGCAAATTCGGAAAAAGCGGAAAGATAGGAAAGAGGGGAAAGAGCGGAAGCCGGAGCGTCACGAATGCGCCCGGTGGTGCTATGCTGTACGCAAACGAAGCGCACAGCATAGCAAATGAGCAAAGGAAAGCACATCATCATTGATATTGGCCACGCCCGGGGAACCGGTGCCAGGGGCAACGGAATGGAAGAGCACGCCCGGTGCGAGCAGATAGCCGGGCATCTGGCCAACAGACTGCGGGCCGATGGGTACGCCGTCACCGTGCTGGACTACCCGGACAGCACGAACAGCGCAGACCTGGTGGCCACGGTGAAAGCAGCCAACGGAATCAGCCGCGCCGCGTTCGGCATCAGTCTGCACATGGATGCCGCAAGCAAGGTGGTGGGCTATGTTGAGAGCATAGACGAAGACGGCGAGCCATGCAAGCAGCCCATCATCGAGGAAGACCCCGCCCCGCACGGTGCGCACATCTGCTATGTGAGCAACACCGGCAAGCGCATGGCTGAGGCCATAGCGAAGTGGCTCTGCACCCTGCTGCCGGGGCGTGCCAGCGACACGGTGAAGCGCGGCGACCTTTACATCCTGAAGAACACGCGGGCCCCCTGGGTGCTGGTGGAGTGCGGCTTCATAACGACCCCGGAAGACGCGGTCACGGAGCCGCAGCAGATAGCGGAGTGCATAGCCGCCGGGGTGCGCCATTATTTTGAAGAGGTAGCAGCATGAAAAAGATTTTTCGAGTAGTCGCGCTTTGCGTAGTCATTGGCTGCACCGGCTCTGTTATGGGAGCCGGTGCAGATACCCCCGCCGGGAGATACCCGCAGCAGGGAGACGGCACCGCCATGTGGGCAGCTGCCGCCCCTAAGCCGGAGGATGAAAGCGGGCTGACCTGGCAGCAGGTGATGGGCATTGTGCTGCTGGGCGGTGGCTGCTGTGGCGGCGGTGTGCTGTGGCAGAAAGCCCGGCAAGTGAAGATTGAGCCGCAACCGCTGGAGGTGGCCATGAGCAAGGATTATGTGACCCGCAGCGAATTTGAGGATTACCGCAAGCAAGTGGCCAGCGATATTGAACGCATACACAAGCGCCTTGATACGGTGATGCCCGCCGTGGCAGAGATAAAGGGGGAACTGAAGCAGATAGCCCAAAAGCAGACGCAGATTCTGGACTTGTTACTGAATAGAAAGGCAAGCTAATGATTGACCAAAAGAAGAGAGAACGCACCGTGCGCCGCGCCCTGCTGGAAGACCTGGCCAACACCCCGCGCGGGTACTTGCAGCCGCAGGAAGCGCTGGAAGGCAGCGCCCGGCTTGCGGTGTGTCCGCCGCCCACCGATGCCGAATTTGACAGCGCTTTCCGCCGTCTGGAAGCAGATGACCTGATTCATTGCGAAATTGACGCCATGGGCGTGAAGCGCTGGTGTATCACCAGCGTGGGGCGTGCCGCACTAGCCGAATGCTGAAGAGAAAAAGCCCCATCATGAAGAAGCTCCGCAAAGACAGCAAATTTGCCCGCCTGACGGAAGAGCAGCGCAGCGAGCTGGGCGTGTACCTGGAAGGGCACAGCCTGGAAGAATCGCAGCAGTGGCTTGCCGCCCGTGGGGTGGAAGTGAGCCTGCAGAGCATCAGCGAATTTTACAGGCTGCATGTGCTGCCCTGCAAGTGGCAGCGCATGGCCACGGTTGCTGCCGTGCTCAGCAAGGTGGAGGGCGAGAGCGTGACCGATGCCGCGCACCGCGCCGTAGCGCAGCGCGTCTTTGAACTGAGCACAGACCCGAAGGCAGACCCGGAGTTGCTGGCCAAGTTCTACAAGCTCATGAACGAAGGGCAACAGACGGCGCAGAGCGAGCGCAAGCTGGCACTGCTGGAAGCGAAGGCGCGCCGCGCAGATGAAGCGCAGGCGGTAGCCGGAGACAAGACGCAGAGCGCGGAAGAGCGCATGCGGAAGATTAAAGAAATTTTCGGGCTGAATTGAGAGAGTGAAGCCCGGTTTCATAGGTAGTAAGTAAGAACGCAATAACATGCAGAAAAAAGCCACAGCCCCCGCCAATGTGACCCGCCGGAAGCGCGAAAGCCGCGCGGGGAAAGCGAAGGCGCAAGCCCCCGCCCCGGTGGAGGCTGTGGCCGCTGCGTTTGCACCTATGGAAGAGGAAGCCGGCGCGGAACCCACGAACCCGCTTGACCTGCTGCTGCCGTACCAAAAGCGCCTTGTTTTTGATAAAAGCCGCTTTGTGGCGGCCTGCTTTGCGCGACAGACCGGCAAGAGCTTTTCCGTGGCCTGCCGTGTGGCCGGGCGCATGATAGCGATTCCCGGGCTCACCGTGGTGATTGCCGCTCCATCTGGGCGCCAGAGTAATGAATCCCTGGACAAGGTAAAAGACTGGTTGCGGGCATTCTCTGTGGCGTGGGCTGATGAGGTGGAAGACCTGCGCGACATCGAGGCCGACCTGTACGCCAAGAGCATCAAAATGAAGAACGGCAGCCGCTGCATTGCAGTGCCGGGCAAGCCCAGCACCGTGCGTGGTTTCAGCGGTGATATATGGCTGGACGAGTTCGCATTCTTTGAGCAGCCGCAAGAGACGTGGAAAGCCATCTTGCCCACTATCACCAACAGCATGCGCGGCGGTAAAAAGACCGTGATGATTACCAGCACCCCGAACGGGCGCGGTGTGCGCGGCGTGAGATTTTACAAGATTATGATGGGCGAGACAAAAGGCGCATGGAGCCGCCACCTTGTCCCGCTGAAAAGCGCCATTGCCGAAGGCTTGCCCACGGACTACCAGGAGCTGGCAGACCTGATGGACGATGCCGTAGCCCAGGCGCAAGAGCTGGACTGTGAGTTCCTGGACGATACCAGCGAGCTGCTGAGCTATGAGCTGATAGCCGGAGCCACCAGCCCCGATGCCACCAGCGTGGCCGCGCCGGAAATATACGCCCCCGGCAGCGGGCGGGACATCCGCCTTGGCATTGACTTTGGCCGAACGAATGACCCCACCGTGTGCTGGATGTTCGAGCGCGTGGGCGATGTGTGTTATACCAGGGAGGTGCTGGTGCTGAAGAACTGCCCCACCCCTGCCCAGGAAGAGATACTCCGCAGCCGCATCCGCGTGGCCCGCCGTGTGTGTTTTGACTACACCGGCCCGGGCATCGGCATGGGCGACCACCTGGTGCATGAGTTCGGGGAATGGAACCCGGGCAAGCATGAGTTCGGCAAGATTGAGCTCTGCACTTTCACGGTGGCATTCAAGCGAGACATATTCCCGAAGTTGCGCCGGGCGTTTGAAGCACCGGTGAGGGTACGCATCCCGGCGGGTGAAGACATCCGCGAAGACTTGCACGCCATGCAGCAGCTCATTAAAAATGGAGAATACACCTACAGCGCCCCGCATACATCAGAGGGGCACAGCGACCGCTGCACCGCCCTGGCACTTGCATGGCGTGCGGCAGCCGATGCCGTTTGCACAGACATGCCCATACCGGTAGACCGTGCGAGCGCATGGGATTTGCCGCAGCCCGTAAGCCGTGAAATTATGAACCGCCCATTCTGAAGTACGAATTACGAAGTTTTAAGGATATGAGCAGAAAGAACAGGAAAGCCACAGACAGCCACCCGTGGAATTTTTCAACGGTTGACCTGCAAGACATGGCCCGCGAGCATGACCGCTGGCTGGACTACACCAGCCCGCTGGATTTCATCAGTGTGGATGTGGTGCGCCGTGCCCAGAATGAAGCCACGCGTGGAGCCTATGCCCAGCTGCAATGGCTCTGGGAACAGCTGGAACCCGCCGACCCGATTCTGGCCACCTGTGTGGAGCGGCGACTGGGTGCGCTGAAGCGCATTCCCTGGGACATCCGCAAGAAAGAAGGCTTGTCGGATGCGGAAGATTTACTTGCCGAAGCGCAGCTGCGCACGGTGCAGGATTTTGCCAACGCCATAGAGAACCTGGACGAAGGCATCGAAGCACTGGCACAAGCGAGCTTCAGGCACTACCGGCACATTCAGCTTTTGGAGACGGAAGACGGGAGCCTCCGCCTGAACTTAACAGAGAACTGGAACTGGGCCCGTGACGGCTATGCCGGCGCCTGGCAATGGAATCCCGCCGCTACCTACGGCCTGACCCGTGGCATGCCTCTGCCGGTAGCCCCTGCCAGCATTGTGACCCGCATCTGTGCCCGCCCGATTGACCAGCCGGCCATGATGCTGTGCCTGGACAGGAAGAATGCAAAAGCGCAATGGCTGGTATACAATGGGCGCTACGGCACGCCGCCGGTGTTCGCCATCATGCCGCAGGGCGTGGACGAAGGGCTGCGCAAGGAGTATATCAAATTTGCCATGCAGTGCGTGAGCAATGCAGCGGGCGTGCTGCCCGCCGGGGCGGATGTCAAGACCGTGACGCCCGGCAATGGTGGCCCCGATACGTTCAGCCGCATGATTGACCTGAGCACCCAGGAACTGGTGCTGCGCGCCACCGGTGGCCTGATGACCATGCTGACCGCACCGGGAGCCGGTACGAACACCGCCACGGGCAGCGCACACCAGGATGCTTTTGACGACCTGGCCGCGAGCGAAGGGGCGCAGATAGCAGCGCTGCTGCAAGAAAAGATTTTTGCCCCGGTGCTGGAACAATGGCACCCCGGCCAGCCGCATCTTGTGGAGTTTGTCATGCGCCGCCCGGACAGCGACACCGCCGCCGGCAGCGTGGCCAATATCGCCGCGCTTGCCGCATCCGGCTACCGCACCCCGGACGAACAGGTGGCAGAGCTCACCGGCTTGCAAGTCACATCGGCCAACATGGACTCCACCGCCATTTACGCGGCCAAGGCTGCGGGCTATGTGCCTACCCAGGAAGCAATGGCCGAACGCATGGGCATGCCGCTGCAACCCGCACCGCAGGAAGATGGGGGGCTGCCCCCGGCTCTCAATAGCCTGCGCGTGCGCTATGCACCCACTATGCTTTACCCGCCCGCGCGTGCCGCCTTTGAGCGTGCGCTGAATGCGAAAGCGACAAGCGAAACAGAAAGCCCGCGCACTGAAGCTGCGGCAGAGCCGCCGCTGACGGGCGGCGAGCTTGCGGCATTGCGTGCGCTGGGTGGCGGGCTGGATGCAGCCCAATTAGCGGCAGATGCCCGCTATGCTGCTAAAGAGTTGCGGCATGGGGTGAAAAGTAACGAAGAAACGAGGAAGCCCGCACAAGCCCCTGTAGCACCGCGCGGGACTCTTAGGGGTACGGAGTACCCCACCGCGCCTGATAAGGGCGGCAGAGGGGCGGCAGAGAGCGGCAAGCAGACAAAATGACAGCAAGCACCATCAGAGATATGAGCATACCCGCATTTACAGACAAGACAGCACCGCGCGCGCCGTTTAAGCCCGGGAGCGTGCCGGGGGCTGCATGGTTTAACATCGAGACCGTATTCTGCCACGCCTGCCCGAATCCGGGGGCGATGCTGCGAAGCCATGGGCTGCACACGGAAGAAGGGGCAGACCTGTGGGCCGCCTGTGTGGAAGCGGGGCTTGACCGTGAGGTGGCCACGCCGGAGACGCTGGCCGCGCTGGCCGATACCTTCCGCGCTGTGGATGCGGAGGGGCGCGGGGTGCTGCTGACGGTAGACCATGCGGGGGTGGGCGAGCGCCCGGACACGCGCGCCGCCGGATGGATAAAGGCGCTGCATGCAGATGGCGGGAAGCTGTGGGCGTGGATTGAGTTGACGCCATACGGCCACGGGCTGGTGGATAGCGCCGAATTTGCATTTTTCTCCACGGAGTACGATTACCGCGATTTTAAGCGGACGGAAGCGGGAGCCGAGCCACAGAGGCTGGCAGGCTGCACGCTGACGAACGGGCCGCGCCACCCGGCGCAGACGCCCTGCACGAACATGAAGACCTTGCAGGCCCGTGCCTGCGCAACCCAAGACAATAAGAACATGAACACCGACACGGAAGAGAAGAAGACCCCGGCCACGAACACGGAGCCGGAGGACACCCCCGCCGCCGCTAACAGCTCCGGCGTGGCAAGCAAGGGCGAAGAGCCCGCAACGAACGGTGACACCCCCGCCAAGGAGGAAGCCACCAACACCGGCACGGAGCCCGCCAAGGAACCTGCCGCCACGAATGACGATGACCTGCAGCCCGGTGATGACCTTACCGCCACCATTGTGGCGGTGGCTGAATTGCTGGGCCTGCCTGACAGCGCCAAGCCTGCTGACCTGCTGGACGCCGTGAAGACTCTTCAGCGCAGCAATGAGGAACTGCGCGCGGCTCTTGCAGAGGCAAACAAGAATGCGAGCATGAGCGGCGGCACGGCTGCCAGCTCTGTGCGCTACCCGCACCTGCGCGCCCTGAATCACGGCACCCGCAAGGCCACGGCCCTGACCGGTGCCACGCCTAACCGCGAAGTAACGGTGAGCGTGGGACACGGCACCCGCGCTGTGAATTGCCAGGATAAGGCGCGAGTGGATTACTGCACCAATGCCGTGACCACGGCAGAGCGAGCGCTGGGCCGCGCGCTGACCCCCGCCGAATATGGCCGCACCTGGGCTAAGGCCAACTCAGATTATACCCAGGGCGTGAACCGCTAACCCAAACAAGAAACAACACAAGACACATGATTACGAATCATACCCCCGCAATCCGTGCCCCGTATGCCGCCGCGCTGAAGTCTCAGCCGCACATTCATGAGGGCAAGCTGGGCAAGCTGAACGCCGCCGGCGAGATTGAGCTTGCCACTTCCGCTGATGATGCTTTCGGCATTATCAGCGACCCTGACAGCCTGGCCACCGCTGTGGCTGGGAACGCTACCAGCGCCACGCTGGTGCACCGCAAGTTCCCTGGTATTATCCAGGTGAATGTGGGCGCCACGGGTGCTGCCATCACCCCCGGCACCAAGCTGGTGTACGGCACCGGCGGTGTGCTGACTACCGGGACGGGCACGGCTGTGGCCGTGGCTGTGGAGTCTGCCCCTGCCGGTCAGGCTGGCCAGATGGTGAATGCTATTCTGCTCTAACCCCTAACCCAGAAAGAAAGATATGTCCGCACTGAATCAGTTTAATTACCCGATTTATAATTACGCCGTGGGATGGTTTAACCGCCAGGCCCCGAATCCGCTCGACTTTATTGCCCCCCACCTGCCTGTGGAGGGTGAGGCTGGCTCTATTAACTTCTACCCGCAGGGCTACGCTTTTCGCCAGGTAGACACGCGCCGCGCGCCGTATACTGAAGCGCGCATCGTGGATGTGATGGCCAAACCCATTCCGTACCTGCTGGAAGACCATAGCCTGCGCATTGGCGTGGATGATGGAGAAATTAAGCCGGGAGCCGGCAGCAAGCAGGAATCCGCAGACCAGATTGCACTTACCAAGACGGGCACGCTGCTGTCTACTTGGCGCACCTCTGCCATTGCCCAGGGGCTTGACTACTTCCGCAAGAATGTGGCCGCTGCTGATGGCAAGGGCGCGTGGAGCGGGGTAGATGCTGAGCCAATCGAGGAGCTTCTCGATATGCTTGAAGAATATGAGGCCACCAATGGCGTGCTGCCCAATCGCTTCCTGTTCAGCACGGCGGCCTGGAACACGCTGTGCAAGAATGCCGCCGTGCTTGACCTTGTTGCTTACAATAATGCCAAGACGCTCACACCTGAGCTGCTCTTTAAGCTGCTGCACCTGACTGGTGAGGGCCAGGCGGCGCCGAAGTTCCTCAAGGCCACTGTGCCTGTGGGTGTACACCGTCCCGGTGCCGAGGTGCCCTTCAAGGGCAGCAATGCCCTGGGCTCTGATGTGTGGCTCACCTATGTGGACGAAGGCCAGCAGATTGGCGATATGTGCGGCATGCGCCAGCTTCACGCCGGTGGCGAGAGCCCGGTGGAGCATGTGGAAAGCTACTACGAACGCGGGAAGAAGACTACTTTCTACGAAGTGGGCTTGCACCGCGCTTATGCCGTGACCGCCCCGTCCTGCAATATCCGTCTTTCTATTTCCTGACGCCATGGCCACGAAGAAAGAGAGCCCGAAGGCCGCACCGGTTGAACAGCCCGAAGCTGTGCAGCCGGTAGCGGGGAAGCCCACCACTGAGCAGGTGACGGCGATTGCCTGCGCCTTGCTGCAATCTCCCGGCTATTCTCTGAAGCTGCGGGATGAGCAGCACCAGGAGCGCCTGGTAAATGTCGCCATGCAGATTGCTGAGAAAATCAACACCGCTGTAAACGCATGAAGTACTGGCTACCGCTGACTGTGCAAGACCTTTCCGCCGTGTTCGCCACGGCTGAGCTGGACGAACTCACGCGCCCGGAATGCCTGCCGTATGTGGACGACACGCTGGCAGACATTGTGGCCATGGTGCGGGAAGCGGTCGCCACGAACAAGGCCAACAGGCTGGGAAGCGACCCGCTGAGCATACCACGCAGTCTGCGCCCCGCCGCCCTGGATATTGCCGCGCTGCGGCTGCTGAAGCGCTTTGCCCTGACGGTGACGGATGAGCGCAAGGCGGCAGCGACCGCAGCAGAGGCAAGGCTGGAAGCGGTGCGGAAGGCAGAGGCACCGGTGCTGGATGAGGCGGGCAACCTGCCGCAGCAGCCCGGCAATGTGCCGGCGATGGTAGCGCCGAACCCGGCCTACGGTAATGACGGCATAGGCTGGTACCCCACACCCACCCACTGACGCCATGGAGAACTTACCCGAAGCTCCCGAATACAAGCTGGCGGCGCACCTGATTGCAGAGCTGCGCCGGGATGCGGTGCTCTCACCGTATGTGTACCCCCACCCCTGGGACAGAGACGAACAGGCACAGGCACTGGCCATGGCTGCCGGCCAATACAGCGGCGCGGTGGCGGTGGTGCCGCAGCTACCTGCGCCGAATACGGATGACCCGGAAGGGCGAGCGGGGACGCTGCGCGCCCGCGTGGCCGTGGCTATTCTCTGCACGCAGAATGTGCCGGGTGGCCAGACGGGGCGGCGGGTGGCGGGCCTGCTGCACAAGTGCCTGAATGCAGTGCTGCGCTGGGATATGGCAGAAGCGGGCATTCCTTACACACTGCCGAAGATTGACAGCATCAGCGAGCTGGATTTGAGCGCGATGCCGAAGCTGGCCAACCTGAGCGGTGTGCTGATACAAGCCTCCATTATTTACAACTACAAGCAACTAATCAAATGAGCACTACAAACACGAACGAAAAGGCCAAGAAGGCCGCAGGCTGGGTGACCGGCCTGCTTACGGGCTGGGGCATACCCGGCACCATTGCGCGCATCCTTGCGGGTGCGATTGTTGGAGCGATTGCCACCGCCGTAGCCCTTACCGGCACCGGCTGCACCGCTAGTTACAAGCAGACCGCAGACGGCGCGGTGGACTACAGCCACAGCCTGACGCTTCCGCTTCCCGTTGAAACCTCTTCCGATAAGTAAGCCATGAGCACGAAGAAGACGAACCCCGAAGGCACGGACAAGCCGGAGCTTGTGCGCGTGAAGATGAAGAAAAAGGCCCATGTGGCCGGGTGCATTGCCGCGCCCGGTGCTGTGCTTAACGTAACGAAGGAGAGCGCCGACCGCCTGGTGGCAGATGGCGTGGCCGTGATTCTTTACTAACCCCCCCCGAACACAGGAACACATGAAGAACTTAGACCGATTAGACGCCGCCACCATCCTGGGTGCGCGCCTCTGGATTGTGACCATCGGCCAGACCATCAGCGGTGGCTCTGGTGAGAATAACAAGGTGAGTGACAGCGTGCTGCCCGAACTGCCGGAGAGCTACGCGAACCCGGGCGATTGGCTGCTGATGGGCAAAATCCGCACGGCCAAGCCGCAGACCGATTACAAGCAGGCAGACGTGGAGGGCGTGGACGATACCGGCGCATACAAGGTATCAGAGATGAAGCTTGCCCAGAAGCGCAAGATTCAATTCACCACGAACGACATCACCCCCGAAGCCATGCAGATGACCTTCGGCCTTACCTCTGCCATTGTGGAGGGTGAGGAGCAAGCCGTCTTTGCTAGCGGTAATGACTCCCTGGAAGTGTGGGCTTGCTATGAGCTGACGGACGCCTACCGCGCGCAGACGGGTATTGCCCGCATTCTGGTGCGTGGTACGCTGAGCCTGCAAAACCCGTTGGAAGCGAAGAGCGACCCGGCGCAGGCCGACTATGAATTGAGCGTGAAGCCGAATGCTCTTGCCATGTTTGTGGCCGGAGTTGCCGCTTGATTAACCTGATGGCAGCGGGGCGGCGCCGCCGTCGCCCTGCTGCCATCCATCCGCAAGACAGACATGCACAAGAACCTGCCCACCGTTGAAGGATTGAAAACCCGCTTTCTGTGCAGCATCAGCGCTGATGAAGGCACAAACACCACGCTTGCCGGCTATGTGAAGGTGGGCGGGGAAAGCCTGCCGATGACTACCGGCGGGGAAAATGAACTTGTAGCGCCTGCCACCCCGGCGGGTGATTATCTTTACGAACTGCGCGCCGGCGGTGCTGTGGTGCTGTGGGGCCATCTCTGCGCCCGCCCTTCTGCATTCCCGCCGGCGGAAGATGCCACGGCCATAGAGGTGGCCACCACCATTACCGGGGAAACTGCCATAGCCGTGAGCATTACCCTGACGGAAGGGCCACAAGGCCCGAAGGGAGACAAAGGCGAGGCCGGCCCGCAGGGGCCGAAGGGAGACAAGGGCGAGCCGCTGACCTATGCCGACCTGACGCCGGAGCAAAAGACGGAGCTTATAGCCCCATTAGGATATGCAGAGGAGGAGGTGGCAACGGAGGGTAGCACGGAGGCAGATTACAACGCCTATGGCTTCGGCTTTGTGATGCCGCGTACCGGCCGCATAAAAGGGCTTACCCTGGAGTGCAGAGACTCCGGCACCGCCACCCCCGAAAATACCCCCGTATGGCTGAAGGTATGGCGCGGTACCACGCTTATCGCCCGTTCCGAAAACTCGCAGCAACACGCTGTCGATGCCGTGCTGGGCTACAGTTTTGCGGAGCCCTTCGAGGTGGCAGAGGGCGAGGAAATAAAAGTATCCTTCCATGCGGAGGAGGGGCTGGCAGAAACCGGCTACTACATGGGGCGGCAGTGCTGTTTCCGCGTGGTGGCCAAAGACCCCGCCGCGCCCGGCGGTATGCTGGGAGACCAAGGCGGCTATGGCTCTGCAACTGATACTACCCAGCGCAGCTGGGTAGCCAAGCACACCTGGCACATGCTGGTGGGCGTGTTCGCCCCGGCTGAGCATGTGGAGGATACCACAGTGCATGTGACAGCGGCGGAGCATGAGGGGCTTGCCGAACTACTGGCAAACAAGGAGGCCTTACTGGCATTACTAAATTAGAAAATCGGAAATAGTCAATCCCCATGAGCGACTTTTTCACAGCACGATTTCGCGCCCAGTACACGCCCGCCAATGATGAGGCACAGCCCTGGGCACTTACCACGCCGGGGCAGTATCTCACCGGCGAGCCGGCTAGGGAATGGAACACGGAGACAAGCACCCACAATCTGGTGGGCTCGCCATACGGGCTGGATGTGCCCGCAGGTAATGCCCGCCTGGTGTTTGACTGGGAAGTCCTGGTGCAGCGCAGCACCGTGGCCAAGTTGGAACGCTACCTCCGCCGCCTGGAAATAGCGCTAAACACACAGCGCGCCGGCAAGCTGGATATGGCCGAAGCCTACCACGCCGGAGCACCCACCCTGCTGACCCGCTGGGATGCGGTGGTGAACAGCTGCACGGTGCGCCGCTGCACATCAGAGGAAGCCCCCGCAGAGCCCGGAGCATGGGGTGCGGTGGTGCTTTCTTTCACTCTTACGAACCCCGAAGAAATTTGACGCCATGCCACAGTACGCAACCGAACACATCAACCGCCGCGAGATAGACACCCGCGCCATGACCACCGCCGAGTGGGATATGATAGACGCGCAGCTCCGTGAAAGAGCCTTTTTTATGGCGGGTGTGGAGAATGCCCGAATCCTGCAAGATTTCAGGAACGCCGCCCGCGCGATAGCAGCCGGGCAACTGACAACAAACGAAGCCCGCAAGCAGCTGCGTGCGGCGCTACGCTCTGCGGGGTACGAACCGGCAGAGGATGAGCGCGGCGGCATTCATGACCTGAGCAGCCGCCGGCGCATGGAGGTGACACTGCAGACCAATGTAGACCTTGCGCGCGGGTGGCAGCAGCGGGAGCAGATGAAGAAAGACAAGAGCCAGCCGGGCTTGCGATTGTACCGCGCACAGGAGGCACGGCAGCCCCGCAACTGGGCAGACCGGTGGCAGCAGGCAGCGGCGGCAGTAGACTGGGAAGGCGTGGCAAAGGGTGGCCAGATGGTGGCGCTGATAGAATCCCCCATCTGGGTGGAGCTTTCGCGCTTCGGGCAACCGTACCCGCCGTTCGACTTCGGCAGCAAGATGCGAGTGCGTGCGGTGCCTTATGAGGAATGCGAGAAGCTGGGGCTTGTGCCAGGGGAGAAGAGCGACCGCTTGACGGTGGAAGCAGAGGAGAAGAAGCAGCCCGAAGAAGAATCACCGGAGCAAGCGGAGGAAATAGAAGTGGCCACACCGGAGCTGAGTGCTGAACGCCTGGAAGACGCGCTGGCGAACATTGGCACAAAAGCCCGCCGAAAGCTGACGGAAGCAGCGCGCACCTCTCTGAATGACCATCTGGAAGCAGATGTGAGCCACCTGGATGACAAGGTGGTGGAGGCCATACGTGAGCAAATGGGTGGGCTAGTGGAAGTGAGGGACGGCAAGATTATGAGCACAGACCTGAACGGCACGCGCCCCTACACCCCGCAGGAGCTTGCGGATATCTGGAAAAAGGGGTTGCCGGAGTGGGTGACGGAAGAGCAACCGAGTGGCGGTCGTTTCACCAATTTGCAAAAAGAAGCGCTTGAACAATGGATTAACAATAGCAAGCAGTTTGATAACAATGGGAAGATAAGCCCCTCACTTCGGCAGGCTATGCAGAATCTATTGGAGAGAATGAAGACGCAGGAATCGAAGGAAACACTATACCGGGGCTTGAGTTTCGACAGCCGGGAAACATGGGAAGGCCTGCGCACCACGTGCCGCGAAGCCGGCGGCGTATACTCACCGCTGCCCAAAAAGATGGCCGATTCCTTCGGCACAAAGCACAACGCGGAGAAGTACGCGGGCGGTGCTAATTACAGGGAAAAGAAGCCGGAGCAGTACCAGGCGATTCTCATTCTCAAGAAACACAGGAGCGGCAAAGACCTGCGCCCGCTTTATGATACCATCACAACCGTGCAGCAGAATCAGGGCGAGCCAATGAAGTTGGAAGGCGAGGTGCTTTTCATGAAGGGCACGCGCTTCCGCGTGGAGAGCGTGCAACGCGAAGTAAAAAAAGAAAACGGCGTCACGATACACCGCGACACCTACGAACTGGAAGAGATATGACTAAGAAGTCAGCGAACAAGACCGGGCCCCTTTTTAGGCCTGCGCGGCTGCTTGTAGTCAGCCTGGCGCTCAGGCTCATGGCTGCGGCGTTCGGCTTCCATTTCACGTTGCCACCATGCAGTCGTGTGAATACGCTTCGCGCGTGCCATCTCAGCCGGGGGCTGGTGGAGCGTTCGCTTGTTCGACTTGGCGGGGCGTGCCTTCATGCCCTGAGTGTAGCATAGCAAATGAATAAAGCAAGTACAAAGATGATAAAGCTGACTTTCAAAGTAAACGGATTAAAGACCCTGGGCGATTTACCGCCGCAGGGGCGTGCGGATGTGTTGAACGCAGCGGCGGGGCGTGTGCGCTCTGTGGTAGAAGAACACTTTGACAGCTTACCCTCCCGCCGATTCTGGAAAGAAGCGGCGGACGATGTGGTGGTGGCCCCGCAATGGACTACCAGAGAGGGCAAGGGGGAGACGGTGCGCACGCGCGTGGAGATACGCAAGCGCGGTGTGGCCCTACGCTACTATGGCGGCAAGGTAAAGGCTCGCGGAAATATCAGCGAGCTGACCGGCAAGCCTACCAAAAGCATTTTGATACCCGGCAAAGAGCTGCGGGCTAATGGCGGCGACTTGTTCGACATTGTGGGCGACCCGCAGCGGGTGCATGTGGTGAAGACAAAGGCGGGGCGTGTGCTGCTGGTGGAAGAGATGGGCAAGGATGCGCCGGTGCGCGTGCTTGGCCAGCTAGTAAAGAGCACCACACACAAGCCGAATAAGAAGGTAATGCCCACGCGTGAGAAAATGGAGACAGCCGCACGGAAAGGGGCGGAGCATATTCTGCGCCGCCTGGATATTCAACCGAAAAACTAAAGACCATGGCAGAAAAATCATTTGATATGGAGATAGGGCTGGGGATGGCTTACGACCCCAGCGGAGCAGCGGCAGCCAATGCAGACATAGACAAATTAAAACAGAATGCGGCATCGGTGCCGCAGTCCGGCGGCAGCCCTGCCGCACCTTCGCCGCAGGGAGGCGGCAAGGTAGACACCAGCGGGGAGGAATCATTGGCCAAGGCGCGGGAGAATACCACCGCCGCCACCGGCAAGGCTGCCGAAGCAAGCAAGGAATTGACCGCCGCCCGCACCGATGGGCAGAAAGCTACCAGCACGGCGGCCACGGTAGAGAAGACGCTAGCCACCGAACGCACGGCCACCGCCGATGCCACCACCACCGCTGCCGATGCTGAGCAAAAAGCAGCTGCCGAAGTCACCGCCGCCGCGCAGCAAAAGCAGCAGGCAAGCGCCCAGAATACGGAGTCGCTGAGCAAGGAACAGCAGGAAATAGAAGCACTCAAGGCGCAGATGGCACTTGAAGCCAAGGGGCGTGCCGGGCTCATTAAGGAGCTGGAACGGCTGGGCAAGGCACGCGCACGCGCCGCCAAGGCGGGTGACGTGCAGGCATTCAAGCAGCTGGAAGCCCAGATGACAAAGACCCGAGCGGCGTTTGAGAGCATGAATCAGGGCCTTGAGATTTCCCGCCTGGGCATGATGGGGCAAATGCAGGTGGCCATGGGTGCCATGGGCGCCATTCAGTCCCTGGGCAATGAGGTGAAAAGCGGCAGCGTCTCCCTGATGGGCATGGCCAACGCGGTGTACGCTCTAGGCGCAGCCATCAAGGCTGGCATGGGCCCGGTGGGATGGATTCTGATGGCCATTCAAGGGCTGAGCATGGCGTGGGATTATTACAGCGACAAGCAGGAAGAAGCGGCCAAGGCAGAAAAGGAACGCATGGAGGCTGAGCATGAGGCCATGATGAAGCACTTTGAAGAAGTGCGGAAGTTTGCCGCCATGGATAGAGACAACACGCTCGCCCGCTGGCAAAAGGACTTTGACGACATCCAGAAGGACTGGGAAACATTTTCACAGCAGGAACTCGCCGCGCAGCGCACCGCCGATGTGCAGGCCGCTGCCGCAGAGGAACGCCGCCGCATTGCCGCGCAGTCTGCCTATGATGCCGAACTGGCCCGCATAGAGCTAGCCAAGACCATGGGAGAGATTAGCGAAGCCGAAGCCATCAAGCGCAAGGCTGCTGCTGAAGAGGTGAAGGCCGCAGAGATTCAAGCCATAGATGAAGCCGAAGCCCACCGCACCAATGCAGCCCACCGCGATGCCAAGTACCGGGCACAGAGAGAAGCAGAGGAAACAGCCCAAGCGCTAGAAGAAAAGTTCGGGGATTTTGAAGACATCCTCCGCGTGGATATGCCCACCAATGAGGAATGGGAAGCGCTGCAAATAAAGCTTAATGAAGGAATCGGCAGCATGGAAGACCGCGTGCAGAGCCGCTACATTCATGACAAAATCCGCGAGCTGAAGCAGATGCTTGAAGCCATGGGAATAGCCTGGCAAGGCACCGATGCTGAGCTCATAAAATGGGTGAACAGTATGCGGGAAGCCCGCGAAGCCGGGGAGCAGCGCGTGCGCGAACTGAAGGCCATTGCCCAGGAGGAAAGCACTGCCGCCCAGGAAGTGAAGCTGGCCAATGAAAACCGCAGACAGCAGGCACAGGCCGAAAAAGAGCAACGGGAAGCCACCCGCAAGCTGGAAGAAGCACGGCTGCAAAAACAGCAGGAGGCCAACAGGCTGACGGAAGAATGGCAGACCGTGCAGCGCGGCACGCTGGCAGAGCAAGCCGCATGGCTGGAACAGACAGCGGCCAGCTTTGCCGAAGGTAGCGCAGAGGCGAAGCGATGGACTGAAGCCTTGCGCGGTGTGAAGCTGCGGCAGGTAAATGAAGAGCTGAACAGCTTAGGCGAGACATTCAAGGTGACGGGCAACTACGCCACCAAGGATAACCGAACGCAAGCGCAGATTTTTGCCGCAGATGAGCAAGCACTCCGGCAACGCCGTGAAGCGCTGGAACGCCTGAAGGCTGCCCCGGATGTGGATGCTGCCACGCTCAAGGCTATCAATGCCAAGATTAAGGAAACCGACCGGCAGATGCGCGGGCTGCGGCAGAGCATGGGCGAAGCGGCAGCCGCTGCCCAGCGCTCTGTGGCCAATCTGAAACCGCTGGGACAACGGGCAGCGCGCGGCAGTGGTGTGGGTGCGCAGCATGCGCTTGAACGCGTGGAAAAGGCGTATGTGAAGCTGGCCAGACAAGCCGAAAGGCAGGCAAGCCGTGGCGATACCAAAGGAATGGAGCGCACCATAGCGGCCATGCGGCGCAATGCAGCCCAGCAAGAAAGGCTTACCGGGTACACCGGCAGAGCCGCAGGGCGCATGCGTAGCGTGGAAGCGAACCTGCAGAGCATAGCCAAGGGCACCGCCGCGCAAGACCGTGGACTCACCGCCCAGCAGCGGCAGCAAAACAGGGTGCTACAATCTCTGGGCATGCAGCGCCGCTACAATGTCCGGCAGGAAAAGGCAACCGGCAAAGCCGCCGCCGCAAAGGAAAAGGAAGCGAAGGCGAACGAACGCAACGCCCGGCAAGCCACACGCGACACGCAGAGGGCGAAGCCGAAGACCCAGGCGCGACAAATTCAGGAGCTCACCAATAAACTGCAAGAGGCAAACAAGAGTCTTGCCGAACAAAAGGCCGAAGTGCTCCGCCTGAATGGCTCCATCAATCAGCTGGCCAACATTGCAAGGGAAGGAGTGGCCGCCGCCAGGAGCTGTGCAGAGGCCGCCGCCGGGCAGATTGCCGGATTAAAGAATGAGATAAAAGAATTGAAGCGCGCCATTCAACGCTTGCGCAAAAAGTGATTGAGCCATGATTTTACACTCTGAAGAACTCTACAAGCTGGCCAACATAGACAGCGCCACCCTGGAAGAGAATGCCACCGGGGAAGGTGTGCTGAATCTGTCTTTCTCCGGCTTCGGGCCCGAATGGCTGAAGTATATGCAGCCGGTGACGCTCTACCACAAGGGGAAAGTGCTCTTCCATGGCAAGCTTACCAGTTTGTCGCGCACGAATGATGGCGGGGCTGTCACCAGCTCTGCGGTGATTAACAATTTTATGTGGCTGCTGGATAGGCAGACACTTGGCCAACAGGTGGCAGAGATTGAAGCCGCCGCCAAGGAAAGCCAAAACGGCAGCGGGGTGGATGTTTCCCGCTCGCTGAAGTTCACCGCCGGCCAGATAGGTAAGAGCACGGCACGTGGCGGCTCCGGCGTGACATGGGAAAGCGTCACCGGCTCCATGGGTGTGACCTCTGAGGGATGGACGGCGGAGGGCACCACCGGCACGACCGGGGGCGGCACTCTCACCGTAAAGGCCAGCAGCAGCGTGAGCGGGCGCGCCGTATGGGCGGTGACAGACAAGCTTATCACCACGGCCAGTGCTCTGGTGAAGCTGCGCGAACGCGCCGCAGATGTGCAATATATCATAGACTACGAAGCCGGCACTTGCACGGCCATGTCCATTGGCGATATGCCCACCCGGACATGGGACACCACCGCGCGCGGCATTGTAAGCATCAGCGACATCAGCCCGCAATATGAGGCTTGCGTCACCGGCGTGGCCGTGGTATGGACTAGTGACGAAGGCCGGGTGGAAGTTCATGCTTACCCGCCCGGCCTGGATATGGCACAAGATGGCGTCAAGGTGTTTTCCCTGACCGGTGCTTACTATGTGGAGAGCTGGGACGCAGTGGCACGGGACTACTACAAGGCGGCCAATGTGCTGCAATGGGGTGGCAGCATCACCGTGCTGCAAAGTCACGTTGACGCCAGCCCGCTGGGCAGCAAGCTGAATCTGATAGGCCCCGGCACGCATGAAAGCTGGAACACCATGGAGGCCGTGGTGACGCAGTGCAGCTGGGACTTTATGGAGCGCACCCTCACGGTGACGCTGGGCAGAGACTTTGCAGACCCCGAATTTGCAGATGCCCAGGAAACCGAAGACGGCGGCGAAGAAGAAGAGCTTGCCACCACGTTTGACGATTGGCCAGACGATTGGCCAGACACCACGGAGGAAGGCGGAGACGATTTCCCGGATACCACCATAGAGGAAATTCCAACGGGGGAAACATGGAACCCGGACACATGGCCTGAGTACACCGACAGTGGCACGGGTACCGGCACCGGAACAGGCACAGGAACCGGGACGGGAACACTGGGTACCGGCACCGGGACAGGCACGCAAGGCACCACCGGCACGCAAGGCACCACCGGCACCACCGGCACGCAAGGCACCACCGGCACCACCGGCACGCAAGGCACCACCGGCACCACCGGCACGCAAGGCACCAATCCCGGGATGCTGGACACGCAAGAGACATCCGGCACGACTTGCGATTGTGCAGACAAATGGGCAGAGCTTGAAAAATGGAAAAAAGACATAGAAGACCGCCTCGCCGCGTTGGAAAATGCCACAGGCACCAGCGGTTGCAACTGTGAATGCGCCGGGCTGCTTGAAGCCATCCAGCAGGCGGTGAATGCCGCCGCAGCAGGGGTGAGCCTTACGGCCACCATATCCGCACCGGTGATGACTACAGAGACGGGCGACCTGACGGCTACGGCTTCGGCCAGTGCCGCCGGAGGCTCCGGTAATTCCTCTATCGATTTCCACTACTGACATGGCTTGCAAGTGTGACAGAGCGGCCATCATAGCCGCAAGTGTAGAGCTGTTCCATGCCACCATGGCCAGCCTTTACAACGGGCTCACGGTACAGGTTAACGGCTCTGACGGCTGGTGGACAGGGCACAGGACAAGTGAGTGGGATGCCGCCGTGAACTTGTACAAGTGGAGTGGTGAACGATACGTGGGCACAGGCTCGACCGCTGTTTACAGCTACGCTAAAGGAGCCATATCTGTGGTGATTAGCTACAATCTGGAAAACAAGGGAACATGGACAGATATTTACGGATGACAGCAGCACAATGAAAGTACATCAAATATGGATAAGTGGGGATATGTCGCCACGCTTCAGGGCTTGGACAGACACGGCAAAAGCATGGGCTCAAGAAATGGGAGCCGATTACAAGCTATGGACATGGTCAGACCTGCTGGCAGAGTTCGGGAAAGAGCCGGAGGCGGAAACGCTAAGCCGCTGCATGGAGACGCTGCCAACGGCTACGGCTTACACCTTTGCAGCCGATTATTACCGCTTACGTATCATTGCTGAATATGGCGGCATTTACCTAGACACTGATGCGCGCTGCCAGCACACTATATGCCCACCGGAAAGCCCGGGCTTGTATGTGGGGGCGGAGCGTTTTGACCCTTCTTTGCCCTCTACATGGCTTTTGTGGGCGCACGGGGAGCAAGGCATCGCTGCCGCCCGCATGGTGTTGCACGAAGCCCGCAAGCTTTTTGCGGAGTTGCTGCCACATGGCGCTGCCGATGTGCCGCAGCGATTCATTGCCATGGCACGCCGTGACCGCGCAGGCGGTGGCCTTGCTGCTAACGGCCTGGGCCCGGTAGTATTTCGCCGTAGCATCATGCCTGTGGTGATGGCGGCAGGGTATAAGGTGGCCATGTTGCCGCCGGAAATAGCAAGCGGACGGAACGAAGGTGCAGCCCTGAAGCATTGCAACGCCGGCTCATGGCTGGAAAGAGGTGCAGACTGGAACGCCCGCGCGGCCAGAGCCGCAGAGCTGTCCACGGAGCAGCCTCCGGCAGAGGATGTGCCGGAATGGCAACGGCCACAGAGCCGCCGCCAAATGCCGCAGGCTATAAAGCGGCGCATGATGGAGCCTAAGCTTGCAGAATCGGCACTCGAAGACGGGCTAAACATACCGGCAGGCACGCGCCGCATTGTAATTTTTAGCAACGTAACGCGCAATTTTGACCCACGCGCGCTGCCATTAAGAGCGGGCGACCATTGCATCCATATCAATAGGGCGCGACAGTTTTTCAAGGTGGCAGATACCCCGGGCGTGACGCACGCGCTAGTAGTACGCAAGGGGACGGACAAGCAATTCAAGCGGGTTAAATGGTATGACCCGCCCACCAGTGAGGGCTTTTTGCAGGTGCTCCACATTGCAGATGTGCCGATGCGCAAGCGGCGTCCCTGGTGGCGGGAGTATTGCCAACGCAATGCCCGGCGCTGCCCCACAAGTGGCTTTATATGCTGGCATCTGGCACGGGAAGCAGCACCCACGGTGCCCGTGGTATTGGCCGGATTTGCGCCGGGTGAAAAGTTCGGCACCCCTCAATGGCGTGGCCATGCCTGGGAATATGAAGCCCAGACCTATGCGCGCGCGGGTGCTGAAATAGTAAGGCCTGACTCTGCCGGAATGGCTGGCAATCTGCCCCGCATTAAATATCTTGTAATGGTATGCACTGGCATGCAGCACGAAGCCCGCCGCAATGCGGTGCGCGCGACATGGGCAAAGAATGTGCCAGAGGGCGTGGCTGTGCGCTTTTACTGTGGCGCAAAGGATGCTCCGCATGCAGCAGACGAAGACAGCCCGGACATGGTACGCTTGCCCGGCATATCGCATGCCCAGGGGGCGCTGCCTGCTGCACATATTGAGATGATGCGCTGGGCTCTGAAAAATTACGATTTCAGCTATCTATTCAAGTGCGATGATGACACCTTCACCGCGTTGGATAGATTGGCCAGCTACACGCCACCACAGAGCGCGGCCATGATTGGCAACCCTGACCCGGTAAAAAACGCTGTGGCGCTTTCCGGAGGCGCGGGCTACATCATTCACCGTGGATGGGTGGAGCGGCTGGTGTTTAATCCAGGGTCACAGCCGTGGAAAATAGATGATGTGTATATATCGCAAGAGGTGCAGCGCCTGGGTGGTGTGCTGATGCCGGAACGAAGATTTTACCACCCGCATGACAAGGTGCCGGCTCCGGGTAACAGGCAGATAACAGCTCACTGGTGCAAGCCGGCGGATATGTGGGCAATCATGGAAGGATTGACAAAATGAAACTATACCACGCAGATGCTTTTGAGGTGCTGCCGCAGTTAGAGGCGGGCAGCTTTGACGCAGTAATAGCAGACCCGCCATATAGCAGCGGGGGCAAGGGCATGGCCAGGAAACAGGGAAAGACGAACGGGGAAAAGTATTTTTCCACCGTGGCCACAGATTTTGACGATGGCACCCGCGACCAATTAAGCCACCACCTGTGGACTTGCGATTGGCTCCGGATGTGCTACCGCTTGCTGAAGCCCGGCGGCTGGTGCATGGTGTTCACAGATTGGCGCCAGCTGCCCCTCACATGCAACGCCATGCAGTGCGCCGGCTACATGTGGCAAGGTGTGAACATCTGGCACAAGCCAAACGGCTTGCCACAGCTGGGCAGATTCTTCCGGGCTGATGAGTTCATCGTGATAGGCACGAAGGGCGAGCCGCCCGGCGGGCAAAAGCTCATTGGCACGGGAGCACGCACCTACGCCCAGATGTGGGAAGGCATGCTCAGCCCGAAGGAACGCTATCACGCCACGGCCAAGCCCCTGGGCCTGATGCGCCATCTGATGCAGGTAGTGCCCCCGGGTGGTAAAGTGCTTGACCCGTTCGCTGGTGGTGGTGCCACCCTGGTGGCAGCCCACCAGATGGGGCTGGATGCCGTGGGCATAGAGAAGACGGAAGCCAATTACAAGACGGCAGCGGCACGCATTGCAGAGCTGCTACCCAGCCCCCTGATATAACCCAGCGGGGTGCCTGCCGTACCCCCGCCGCCCCACCGCCGCACCCCGGCTGTACCCCTGCCGGGTGGGGTGGTATTCCTCACTTATTCAACAAATCCTCCGCACTTCCGGCGGCGCGATACAATGGACAAGGTACAGAATTCCGCTCGCTCTGCTCGCATGATGAACGATGAAGGACGCTTAGCGTTAGTTAAAACCATCTGCGCGCAGCGCAGCGAACTTTTCATTCGTACTTCGTCATTCGTCAATCGTACTTCCCGGCAAATTTCCATTTGGCGTATCGGCAGAGCAACATCCTTTCATTGCCGGAGCAATAAGAGAACTCCATATTCATGAAACACCTCCTGACTTTCCCGGCCACCCTCTTCAGTATTATGATGCTGGGTTCATGCACCAATTTCAATCTGGTGGAGCAGATTGATCCGCCGGATATGCGGATTCCCGTGGCGATTCCTCCTGCTGATGAACGATATGTCTACGAATGGCAAGGGGCTTATTACATCCCCATCACCGTAGCGATGGCTAAAGAAGACATGCCCCTGCTGACCTCAGGCTTGCACCATGCCGGTGCGATTTACTGCGATTACCCACGCTACACGCCGGATACCGCCACGGCAAAGGTCTACTTGTTCCGACTGAGGGCACATGAGCTCAGCGGGTATATTGAAGAAGCGCCCAATGAGCTGTCATCATCCGACAATACGCCGAACGTCATCGCGGCAAAAGATTTTCCCTACGCTCGTGCTAAACGCCACAGATTGACACACGGCAGTTACCACCACAACATCCTGAAACCGGCCAGCACCGGCTGGGTGAAAGCGCATCGCGGTTGGATTTTTGATAAGGATGCGCCCTACCCTGTCGATATATTGCCGATGGATCCGGGCACCCGAAGCTGGGCTGATTGGCTGGCGTATGGGCCTCTCGCCGTGCTGGATGCCGCGGGTAATATCGTCATCAAGGGCACAGAAGTGAGTATCGCCATGACTACCGGCGCTGTCATCATGATACCGGTGGGCATCCTCTATCTCTGCGGGGAGCGCCTGCCCTGATATGTACATCCTGCTCCCGCCCCATCGCTGAAGATTCGAGGAGTCCGCGACAAGCAAACACGCGCGAAGCCGCAATAGAACAGTGTTTCGGCTTGAAGCAGCGAAGCGAACGTGATAGAATGCGCACGTGAAAGTTATTGTTGTTACAGGCGGGATAGCATCCGGCAAATCCACGGCAGTTCGTCTACTTCAGGAAATCGGCGGTAAAGGAGTGGAACTCTTTGATTGTGACGCAGCCGTAGAGGTACTGCAGAAAACCGGCAGATTATCCCGCGACCTGGTATCGGCATTCGGAGCAGATGCTCTGGATGCCCAGGGATGCGTCAACAAGGACTACCTGCGCCGCATTGTGCGCAGTGATGCAGAAGGCCGTAACAAGCTCAACGAAATCGTGCATCCGAAATTGGCTCAGATGAGCCTTGATGCTCAAAGCGATGCACGCAAGCGTGGCGATGTGCATACCTTCCTGCTGGATATCCCGCTGTACTATGAGAGCCCGGTCGAGTTCGGCGCCGACCACGTCTGCGTGGTGGCGGTAGCGGAAGAGACGCAGATTGCCCGCATGGCGGTACGCGACGGGTTCGACCGTGAGGTGGCGCAGGCGATGATTGCCGCGCAGATGCCTATGCAACAGAAAGTTGACAAAGCCGACACGGTGTTCTGGAACGAAGGTTCTCAGGAGCAGCTTCGTCAACAGATTCAGATGTTCTACGATACCCAGCTGGCAGCCGAGGCCAAGGCCACTCGTGCCCGCTCCGCCGTCGTTGACCTCAATGAGCTGCGCAGCAAGCCGCTCAATGAGCTACAGACGCTTGCCACTACAACCGCCAGACGTGGGACAGAAGCGCTCCCTCGCCCTGAACTCGTCGCTGAACTGGTGCGCTGCTACCTGCAGGAAGGCAGCAGCGTCCTGCTGACCGGAGTGCTGGAAATCGGCAAGGATAATCAACCCCTGCTCCGCGACCCCGCCCGCAGTTTCCGCCCCGGAGCTGATGATGTCCGCATCGCGCCGGAGCTCGTCAAGCAGTACCGGCTGCGCCCGGGTAATCTGGTCAAGGTCAAGCTGCGCCCGGCCAAAGGCAAACAGGAGCGACACATCAACGCCGGAGAGATTCTGGAGATTGAGGGTGTGCCTGCTGCAGAATACGTGCAACCCAAAGACTTCGACAGCCTTACACCTCTCTTCCCCCGCGAGCGTCTCATTCTCGAAAATCCGGATATCAAGGCCCCGTCGATGCGGGTGCTGGATTTGATTACGCCGCTGGGCATGGGGCAGCGTGCGCTCGTGGTAGCCCCGCCGCGCGGAGGCAAGACGGTACTGCTCAAGACGATGGCCAAATCGCTCCGCGCCAACTATCCGCAGGCTGATTTACTGGTACTGCTGCTGGATGAGCGCCCGGAGGAAGTAACGGACTTCGAGGAAACGGTGGATGTACCGGTCTATGCCTCTACCTTCGATGAGCCCTCCACCCGCCATGCTCAGCTGAGCGATCTGGTGCTGGAGCGCGCTCGCCGACTCGTGGAACAGGGGCACGATGTCATCATCATGCTGGATTCGCTCACCCGACTGGCTCGCGGCTATAATGCCAACCAGAGCGGAGGCCGTACGATGTCCGGCGGCCTCGGTTCCCAGGCATTGGAAAAACCGCGCAAGTTCTTCGGTGCCGCCCGCAATGTTGAGGAAGGCGGCAGCCTGACCATCATCGCCACCTGCCTGATAGAAACCGAATCGCGCATGGATGAAATCATCTTCGAGGAGTTCAAGGGCACCGGCAACATGGAAATACGCCTTGACCGCGAGCTTTCCGAGCGTCGCATCTACCCGGCCATTTCCATTCCGCAGAGCGGCACTCGCAATGATGATCGCCTGTACCATCCGCAGGAGATGATTCGAGTGCTGCAGATACGCCGTCAGCTGGCTACGCTGCCCGGCTGGGAGGGATTGCAAACGCTGCTGCGCAACATCGTGAAAACGCAGAACAATGCGGAACTGCTGCTCAAGGGGCTGACCATGTCGAGCCGTTGAGCAGGATTCGCCCGGCTTTCACCTGTACATCATCATCATCGCGCATGCGGATAAGCCGGGAATCAGAATCCGGTTCGATGGCCGCAGCATCAGCCCCGGGCAGAGCAATGATAAGCCCCGAACCAGCCTCGACCAGGTCGCTCACCGAAATCGGGTAGACAGGGTGTTTGCCCACAATGGCAATATCTGCCTTTCGGGCAGAGAGTGGCATCCTCAACCATGCATCGGCCGGGGCATTTCCCAGGTAGAGAACGCACCTTCCATCCGGCTGCTGCCAGCGAATAATCGGGGTACGACTATCTGCCAGGCGTCGGGGATAATCAGCCGGAGGAGGATAGAAACTGAAGATTCCGGCTGTTGTTCTGAAAGATATCCCGCAGTCAGGAATCTCTGAGGCATCAAGCAGCCGTGCATCAGGATACGCGTCTCGCAGCTTTTTGCCCCCCGCCGCAAAACTCTCTCCGGGACGCGTACGCAGGATAACCGCCGGTTCTATACCGGCATGAAAAAAGGCAGGCTGCGTACGGAAATGAACATTTGCTTCATTCCCCGGATTGATGGCAAGCCCGGGACTACCCAGCACCGTAAAAAACTGGCCGAATCCGGTGCCGCTAATCAGCAGGTCTCCGGCACCGGCAGGTGCGTCGGCCGGCAACAAGGCTCCGGGTAAAGCACCGAATGCTGCCACCACCCCCAGCAGTATCTCGGCTGCCTTGACGGCGAGCCAATCCGTCAGGCCACATACCCACGGCAACCAGCCAAGAGCCAGATGCAGTATCCCGCAGCACATAACCACAGGCAGCACCGGCGTGATGACGATGTTTGTCAGCACGCTCCAAGTGTTGAATGTGTGAAAACAAGCCACTGTAATGGGTGTGGCGATAAGCCATGCACTCAACGAGACGATAACGACGCCGCGAAGCCACATATCCGCACTACCGGCAAGCCTCTCTCCACGGGTATAAATGCGCGGCGGGATATAGGAATCGGGGCCGAACCATGCCGACTCTTTCAGGCAATAATGCAATCCGACGCACAACGCAGCATAGACCGCAAAGGAAAGAAGAAAGCCGGCATTGAAGAGCTGCGAGGGCTCCGGAAGCAGCACCAGCAGTGCGGCGAAGCTCCAGGTGTTCACCGGCTGACAGCGGCGCTTCAGTATCAGGGCGCCGAGCAGTACTAGCAGCAGGATATACGCACGAAGAGCCGGTACAGAAGCCCCTGTCACCAGTACATACAGCCCCACGCCCACGATTACCAGAGGGCGCGACAGGTGTGGGCTCAGCCGGAAGCATCGCAGCAGAAGCATCATGATAGCGGAGAATAAGCCAACGTGCAATCCGCTGACCGCAAAAGCATGCAGACAGCCTCCCCTTCTGAAATCATCCAGGGTATCTTCCTCTGCTCGCTCTCTTGCTCCGAGCACCAGCGCACAGAGCACTTGTCTGGGGCGCTCGGCTTCCGTACCCGGCGGCATCAGTCGGGCCGCCAGGCTATCTCGCACAGTCAGCCCCCACGCACGAAGTCGATGTAACGAAAATGTCGGTCTGCGGGATTCAACCCTGATGAGATAAAATTCCGCTGCAATCCCCTGGCCCTTCATCCACCGGGCGACATCAAAGCTACCCGGCAGGACGGGGGGTCGGGGTGGGGCTGCCTCTGCCACCAGCTGCACCTGCTCACCTACGCTCAGGTCATTCTCACCGCGTACAAGTACCCGCGCCTGGCACAGTCCTTTTCCCAGTACAACTCCCTGACTCAGTTTTCTCTCAACGGTACCCTCCAGGGTGACAGCGCTTCCCGGAACAGCCAGTCGACATATCTGCTGAGCACTCTCATCCAGCAGCTTACCGTGCAGCCAGGCTACCATGGCGCAAAGCAGTACCGCCAGAGAAATGCGCCACAGACGACACAGCAAGGGAACAACGAAGCTTCCTGCCGCCGCCACCCACGAAATCCAACCACCCCATATCACCCCCACCACTGCAACGAGCGGAAGTAAGAGCGGTGAAGCCAGCAACCCACGGCGCACTCCGGTAAGCACGCGCTGCAACAGTCCGGGCTCTGGGGGCGCTTCCATGGCAGCCTCAGCGATACACCATCACAGGGCCGGTAACGGACGATTGAACCGAACGCACCTTATGAACGGCTTTCAGGAAGATTTCTGCCGCAGCATCCACTTCCTCAACCGTCGTATAGCGATTCATCGACAGGCGCAGAGACTCACGGATCTGAGCATCCGGCAGGCCCATGGCTTGTAGTACATGACTGGGATGCGGCTCAGCGCTTGTGCAGGCTGAACCGGAGGAACATATCAGGCCCATGGGCTCCAGCAGCAGAGTCAGAGACTCTGCCGTCACCCCGGGCACTCGCATATTAAGCACATGCGGCAGGCGCGAGGCTGCTGCGCCATTCTCCACGACTTCCACTCCGGCGTTTCGCAAAATCGACACAAATCGAGCTCTCAGGGACGACAACCCGGCGTACGTCTCTGCAGCGGCATATGCCATCTGCGCAGCCTTGCCGAACCCGATGATACCCGGTACATTTTCCGTACCGGCGCGGCGATAATCCTCCTGCCCGCCCCCGGTGAGATACGGATGCCATTCCACCCCACCGCGAATATAGAGCGCCCCTACCCCCTTGGGTCCATGCAGTTTGTGAGCCGAAAGAGAGGCAAAATCTATATCGGACTCATGGACACGGATGGGAATCTTACCGGCAGCCTGTACCAGGTCAACATGTACTCGGGCTCCGGCATCACGCGCAGCGCGAGACAGCGAACGAACAGGCTGAATCACCCCGGTCTCGTGATTAGCCCAGGCAAAACTGACCCCATCATGTCCGGGCAACAGCTCGCGCCACTGAGCGAGGTCTATCTGCCCATTCGACATCACCGGAGCCACATCGCCCTTAGCTGTTCTCAGCGTAGCAGGATGCTCCGTAGCCGGCAGCAGGACAGAATCAAACTGAGCGAGAGCAGCATTTGATGCTTCTGTGCCGCCCGAAGTAAAAACAATCTCTTCAGGGTAGGCTCCGATGAGAGATGCGACGCGGGCACGTGCCTCTGCGATAGCACTACGCACTGCCTTAGCGTGCCCATACGCAGCTGATGGGTTAAAAAACCGCTCCGTCAGATACGGCATCATAGCCTGCACCACCTCCGGCGCAGGCCGGGTTGTTGCATTATTATCCCAATAAATCATGATTTGTACTGTTGCTCAATAGCTGTAAATACACAGGGAGGCACACAACTCCGGACCCATCGCTGCCACCCCGGCACTCCAATAAAGCCACGCACCATGGAAGACGATATCTCCTCCAACTCACTCGGAGGCATCAGAAAGACAGAGCGTATCTCCGATTCCATCCGAGCGTTCATTCGAGCCATGGATTTCTCGTATTCGTAATCCACGGTGTTCCGTATACCTCGCAGCAGGAATCCGGCTCCAACCTTATGAGCGAAATCAACCAGAAAGCCCTGTTCGACTGTCGCGAGCCGCACATTATCCGGCAGCTCAGCCAGCAGGGCTTCCATCAGCTGCTGACGCCGCTCCATCGACAGGAAACCTCGTTTCTCAGGATTCACCGCCAACACCACCACCAGCTCGTCAAACATCTCAGCGCCACGGCGAATCATCCACTGATGCCCGTACGTGGGAGGATCAAAACTACCGGCATAGATACCAATACGCTGCATACAGCCTTAAATTACTACAGCTATGCGCTACTGTCAAACACTTTCCTCCTCCCTCCCGCCATTGGTAAAGAGGAATACCTTCTTATCGTCAAACGCAGCAGGGAGAACGGTTACCCGTTCTCCCTGCAAAATATTGAGGCGACTAAAGCGCCTGCCGAATCTTAGGCGATGGAATCACCAAGCTTCTTCAGAGCCTCAGCGGCGCGGTTGGAGTAACCCCATTCGTTGTCGTACCAGCCGCAGACCTTCACCATGTTGCCGCCCACCACATAGGTGAAGCCGGCGTCGAAGATGCAGGAGTGGGGGTTGGACACGATGTCCTGGAGCACGAGAGCCTCCTCAGAGTACTCGAGGATGCCCTTGAGCGGGCCCTCAGCAGCCTCCTTCATGGCGGCGTTCACTTCCTCCACGGTCACGTCGGACTTCAGGATAGCCACGAAGTCGGTCAGAGAACCGGTGGGGGTGGGTACGCGGAAGGAAGCACCGTTGAGCAGACCCTTCAGCTGGGGAATCACCTCACCGATAGCCTTGGCAGCACCGGTGGTGGTGGGGATGATGTTGATAGCAGCGGCGCGCATACGGCGGGGGTCGCTGTGCGGCAGGTCAAGGATGCGCTGATCGTTCGTGTAGGAGTGGATCGTGCTCATCATGCCCTTCTCGATGCCCCACTTCTCGTTGAGCACCTTCACCATCGGGGAAAGGCAGTTCGTGGTGCAGGAAGCGTTGGAAACGATGTTGTGCTTGGCAGCATCGTACTCGTCATCGTTGATGCCGATGCAGAAAGTCAGGTCGGGGTTCTTGGCGGGAGCGGAGATAAGAACCTTCTTGGCGCCGGCCTTGATGTGACCCTCAGCCTTCTCACGAGCGGTGAAGAGACCGGTGGACTCAAGAACAACGTCAACACCCAGCTCAGCCCAGGGAAGCTGATCCGGACCCAGCATACCGCCCACAATCTTGATGGGGTGACCGTTCACAACCAGGTTGTCACCGTCGATCTCAACCGTGCCCGGGAACTTGCCCTGGGTGGAGTCGTACTTCAGAAGGTGAGCCGTAGTGGCGATGGGGGTAAGGTCGTGGATGGCAACAACCTTCTCGAGCTCGGCCTGGGACATGGCGCGGAGCACGTTACGGCCGATGCGGCCGAAACCGTTAATAGCGTATTTAGCCATAATAGTAGGATAAATGGATTATAAGTTGAATCCCGCCAAGCCACCCGGCCCGGCAAGGCAACGCCAGTTTAACGCTACTCTGCGAAATAGTCAACAAAAATTTGTTTTCTATGCCCGATTCTACGCGAAAAACACGTGTTTCACCGGCAACACATCGGCCAACAGGGTCACGACAAACAGAAACTCTTTCATTCCCTCATCTTTTAGGCTTGACTCTACGGCGTCGACATGTCACCATGCTGCCCATGAAGTACTTATCCATCTCGCTTCTCGCCGCCGTTATATTGTCCTCTGTATTCTTCAGCCCGATAGCACAGGCTGACGAAGAAAAGACGGAGATGACCGCAGAAGAAAAGAAAGCAGCCAAGGAGGAAGCCAAGGCCAAGAAAGCTGTCAAGAAGCAACTTGCCCTGCGCAAACGGATTGCATTCAAGAAGAAGTACAAATCTCTCAAGGCTGCATTGTCTGCCGCCAAGAAGGCTAACGTGGTCTGCTATGCCATCTACAGCGATCCGGCTACCTGTCCGGTCTGCATCAAGTTTGAGGAAAACATCCTCCAGTCTGATGAATTGAAGAAGCTCAAGGGAGTAGCGGTGTGCTACATCTCACGTTCTCCGTTATCGGATCTGGGGCTTACCATGAAGCCCAGCGGCTGCATTCTGAGCCCGGATGGAAAGAAAATACGGGATCTGCATTACTATCCCAGCATGTCCGCACAGCAGTATGCCGATGCACTCAGCGAGGCATGTCCTAAGCTGGAGCTGCCGGAAGAAACAGCTGACAACAGCAACTAATAAACTGAGCGAACAGCGCATTTTATCCACCCTGCATTCCCTCTGCGATGCAGGGTGTTTATTTGGCTGATTTCGCCCCCTGTTTTTTCTTTTTCTTCGAAGAAGGCTGACGGATGACCTTGAACATCGCTCTGGCGAGGGACATGTTGTGCGAAAGCGGCAGGTCTGTATCATAGGCCCAAATCATCACACCGCCAAACTTCTGCTTTTTGAGCCACTTGCATTTCTCAGTGATAAGATTGATACCGTTAAAGGAATGCATAGGTCCCAGAGACCCATCCGCATTCTTGATACGGAAAGTGTTTTCTCCCGGCTTGATATTCGGATACCAGCCGACAATCTGAGAGTATCCATACTGATTGGTCAGGGTACCCTGCTGGTTACTGTAAAACGGCAAACCCACCACAATCCGTGGTTTGGCCATATGAAATTCATTCAAGCATTTATTGGCATCACCCTGGAAGCGCCACATCGACGAATGCTGCTCTCCCAAGTCATCATACGACATCGTCATGAGGAAATCCAGCTGGTCTGTCGTCCAATAGTTCGGCACCTTATACGTCACCGATGCCGCGATGCTGACGGACAAGCCGGAACCGGCCAATTCTTCTCTCAAATCCGCGATAAAAAAACCCAGCTGCTGCCACTCTTGCCAGGAATCAGGGTACTCCCAGTCAATATCGATGCCCCCATAACCACGACTGATAGCCCACTGAGCCATCCGGCGTGCCAGCGTTCGGCGCACCCCGGGGTCGCTGACAGCCTTTGTCATCGGGCCATCCATATGACCGAATCCGGCCAGGAGTCTGGCACGAGAATTGGCGACGCGGCGCAGGCGTTTCAGCTCAGCCAGAGCATCGTCTGTCACCTCCTGTGCGCTCGCCCCCTCACCGACCCACTGGTAGGTGATATCGCCCTCCGCCGTCACACTGTAAGCAAAATGTACAATATCCGTGAAGAGATTGAAATGAGCCGGTGTCAGGTGTACGGCTTCCTTGGCATTCCCCCACCCCTTTACCCAGCGGGGGCGGTAATAGGGGACAACTCGATAGGGAAACGGATACACCCGCCCGATAACACGAGACTTCAGCCCCTCAGCGATGATAAGTTTCGGTTTTACCACAGAGCCATCCTGCAGTACCACCTCCGTACAGAGAGCGTCCACGCGAGCATTCCGCTTGACGCCGGGAGCCAAATCATAGCTCAACCAGAGATACTGGGGAGTATGGCCTAATTCAATCTTTGTTTTAAACGAGAAAACCTCCTCCTCCGGTTTGGTCTTGGCTTTTTCGACCGCCAGTTTATTGGTGTTGTAGGTAAAGCCATTCCAGTCACCACTGCTGAGCAGACGTGCGACAGCTATATCTCCCGTGCAGGAAGACCGCCCGAAATTGAATCGCACCGTCCTGATAGTCTCCCCCGGCTCCCCCGTCACTTTCAGCTGAACCACGGGTTGATTACGTAAGCCGGGATAAAATACACCATGCGTATGGCGCATCTCTACGGTCGCAGCATCGGCCACGGCACATGCGCAGCACAGCAGCATCGCTCTGATTGATTTTTTCATCTTTTCATTCATTCTATCCCATTCCATCCCCTCATTTCAAGGGCAAAATCGATTTACTCGGCCGAATACCGGCTCTTGTTCTGCTCAAAATCCGGCAAGGGTTCGCGGAACCCGGCCTGCACCTCCGGCGATTGGAGCAGGAGCACACGCTCCACCTCGGCAGCGAACGCCGCTTTCTGCTCCGCGCGACTCAGCACACTCCATTTTGCTGCCATAGCCACGATATCAAGTCCTTCCGCTCCGCCAGGGAACGGCTGACGTCCTTTCTTCGGGATGCACCAATATACATACGCCCCCTCAGTCGGAGCTGAGCGACGAGCTGCACAGCGGATGAATGACCCGAGGATCTCCTCATCACCGCTCACATCATACATCCCCCACGCAATATCCAGTACATTAGCTTCCTCCACGCCGTTGTACAGATTCTCGAGATGGGTCACATCAGGCCGAGGAGCATCCAATGAAACGCCTGCGCCTATAGGAGGAGCCGCACTAAGCAGAGGGTTATACTCTGCCTGCAGTTTCAATAGTTCCGTTGCTTCCGGAGTATCCGACAGCCATAGAGCCAGAGCCACTACATTGCGTTCTACATAGTTACGAAGGGTAGCCCTGCCGAGCAGTTCCCGCATATGCTTCGCATGCATCCTCAGGAATCGCGAAATGGCCCCTGCTCTCCAGGTAAAATTATATTCGTTCGTCGGGAGATTGATAAACTCTATTGCGTCGGTGAGCTCTGCCGACGACGCGTCATCGGGGCGCACTTCCGAGGAATTCGCCTGAGCATAAAGAGGGGAAGCCAATACTATCAGTGCAATAGCAAAAAACACACTTCTCATCGATGCCTATTCTAGCATACGATTGTACCGAGTCAAGAAAGTACTTCCCGAATTCGGCTAAGCCCCATACGTGCCCCGGAGATTTGAGTCAGCTGTTGGCATAAAAACCGCCCCGATGGCTTACACCGGGGCGGTTGATGATTTTCTGAGTGCGTGCGCTATCAGGCTTCTTCAGCCTTGCAGAGCGTATCGCAGGTGCAGCAGAAGTTGCGGTCGCCGTAGGTGTTGTCCACGCGGGAGCAACCGGGCCAGAACTTGTGCAGCTTCAGGCAGGAGGCCGGGAAAGCGGCCTGCTCGCGGGTGTAGGCGTGCGTCCACTCATCGGCACAGACGGCAAGCGCGGTGTGCGGGGCGTTCACCATCACGTTGTCATCTGCGGGCACGGTCCCCTCAGCCACGGCGTTCATCTCGTTGTAGATGCCAATCATGGCCTCGATGAAGCGGTCCAGCTCATACTTGCTCTCGGACTCCGTGGGCTCGACCATGAGCGTGTCATGCACGGGGAAGCTCATGGTGGGGGCGTGGAAGCCGTAGTCCATGAGGCGCTTGGCCATATCGTCCACGCTCAGGTGGCTCTTGGCCAGCATGGGGCGGGTGTCGAGAATGCACTCGTGAGCCACCAGACCGTTGGCACCGGCGTAGAGGGTCGGGAAGTAGGGTTCCAGACGCTTGGCGATGTAGTTGGCGTTCAGGATAGCCATCTGGGAGGCGCGCTTGAGTCCCTCGAAGCCCATCATGGTGAGGTACATCCAGGTGATGGGGTTGAGCGCGGCGGAGCCGTACTCTGCGGAGGAGACAGCACCCTGGGTGCGGGTCTCAGCCGTGCAGCAGTGACCGGGCAGGTAGGGAGCCAGATGCTCGGCGCAGCAGATGGGGCCCACGCCGGGGCCGCCGCCGCCGTGCGGCATGGCAAAGGTCTTGTGCAGGTTGAGGTGGCAGACGTCGGCACCGATGGTGCCGGGGTTGGTCAGACCGCACTGGGCGTTCATGTTGGCACCGTCCATGTACACCTGACCGCCGTTCTCATGCACGATGCGGCAGAGGTCGGCAATGCCGGACTCATACACACCGTGGGTGGAGGGATAGGTCACCATGAGCGCCGCAAGGTTGTCGCGGTGCGTCTCTGCCTGCAACTTGAGGTCGGCGAGGTCGATGTTGCCGAGATCATCGCACTTGACGGGCACCACCTTGAAGCCGGCCATGGCGGCAGAAGCGGGGTTGGTACCGTGAGCGGAGTTGGGGATGAGGCAGACATTGCGGTGCCCCTGCCCCTGAGCCACCTGGTAGCGGTGGATGGTGAGCAGGCCGGCGTATTCACCGGCGGCACCGGAGTTGGGCTGCAGGGAGCAGCTGTGGAATCCGGTCACCACGGCCAGCATCTTCTCCAGCTGCTGCAGCATGGTGGTCATGCCCTTGCACTGGTCTGCGGGGGCGAAGGGATGCAGCTCTGTGACAGCCTGCCAGGTGATGGGCATCATGATGGCGGCGCAGTTGGCCTTCATCGTGCAGGAACCCAGCGGAATCATGGCCTCGTTGAGAGCCAGGTCCTTGCTCTCCAGGCGGCGGATGTAGCGCATCATCTCCGTCTCGGAATGGAAGGCGTTGAAGCACTTCTCCTGACAGAAAGCGGAGGTACGGGTGAACTCCCCTGCCCACACGGCGGCGGCGGGCACCTCCCCGGCAGCAGCACCGAATGCGGCACAGAGGGCGGCCACGTCGGCATCCGTGGTGGTCTCATCAAAGGAAACGGACACGGTGTCGGCATCGATACGGCGGATGTTGTAGCCGGCGGTCAGCGCGGCAGCCACCAGAGCATCAGCCTGCCCCGGAGCGGAAACGGCCACGGTGTCAAAGTAATTGGCGGACACCACCTTCTTGCCGGCGGCGGTCACGGCGGCGGCAAAGGCAGCGGCGAGACGGTGAGCCGTCATGGCCACATCCTTCAGCCCCTGCGGGCCCTGGTACATGGCGTAGAAGGTGCTGAGCAGAGCGGTGAGCACCTGAGCCGTGCAGATGTTGGAGGTGGCTTTCTCGCGGCGGATGTGCTGCTCGCGGGTCTGGAGAGCCAGACGATAGGCGGGCTTGCCGTCCTTATCCACGGAGAGGCCGATGTAGCGGCCGGGCAGCTTGCGCTTCAGCGCATCAGAGCATGCCATATAAGCGGCGGCGGGGCCACCGAAGCCCATGGGGATACCGAAGCGCTGGGTCGTGCCCACACAGACATCGGCACCGAAAGCGCCCGGTTCCTTCAGCACGGTGAGAGCCAGCAGGTCAGCTGCCACCACGCACAGCACCTTGGCGGCATGGCACTTGGCAAAGAATTCGGAGTAGTCCTCCACGCTGCCCAGATTGTCCGGGTACTGCACCAGCACACCGGCAAGCCCGGCCACGGAAGCGGGCTCCAGGGAGCGCCAGTCACCCACGATGAGGCTCACGCCCGTAGTCTCGCATCGGGTGCGGATAACATCAATCGTCTGCGGGTAGCAGGTGTCTGCCACAAAGAAGGTGTTGCTGCGGTTCTTGGAGCTGATGCACAGGTTCACGGCCTCTGCGGCGGCGGTACCTTCATCCAGCATGGAGGCATTGGCCACGGTCAGCCCGGTCAGCCCGGCAATCATGGTCTGGAAGTTCATGAGCATCTCCAGGCGGCCCTGAGCAATCTCCGGCTGGTAGGGCGTATAGGCCGTGTACCAACCCGGGTTCTCATACACATTGCGCTGGATGACAGCGGGCATGAAGGTGCCGTAGTAGCCCTGACCGATGAGGCTGTGGGCGGGCTTGTTGGCAGAGAGCACGCCAGAGAGCGCAGAGAGGGCTTCCTGCTCTGCCATGGGGGCATCCATGGCCAGCGGTGCTTTCAGGCGGATATCGGCGGGGACGATGGCATCGGTCATCTCATCCAGGGAGGAGAAACCGACGGTCTGCAGCATTTCCTGCACCTCCGCCTCGGAGGGGCCGAGGTGGCGCGGGATAAAAGAAGTCTGAGCGGTAATCATGATCAATCTTATTCTGGGGAAATAAAAAAGCGGCGGGCAATTGACGCAGTGACAATTGCCCGCCGGGAAGCTTGCTTTACTCGCAGAAGGCGGTGTAGGCCTCGGCATCCATCAGGGCGTCCAGCTCGGACGGGTCGGACAGACGCACCTTGCAGAGCCAGCCGGCGCCGTTGGGGTCGGAGTTCACCGTACCGGGCTCGGCATCCAGAGCCTCGTTCACCTCCACAACCTCGCCGGTAACGGGGCTGTACACATCGGAAGCGGCCTTCACGGACTCCACCACGGCGATGCTGTCGCCGGCGGCAAAGGAGTCACCCTCAGAGGGGAGGTCCACATAGACCACATCACCCAGCTCAGACTGGGCGTGATCGGTGATACCGATGGTCACCACACCGTCCACAACGGGGCTCACCCATTCGTGCTCGGAGGAGTACTTGTATTCAGCAGGATTCGTGCTCATGTTTGTATGTTTTGGGGGGTTAAAGGGATTAAATCAAAGGGAGATTACTTCTTGAGGAAAGGCTTCTTCACAATGACGGCCGCCACGGCCTTGCCGCGCACCATCACATTTACCGGGGTGCCGATTTTGCCGAGTGCGGCGGGCACGTAGGCCATGCCGATACCCTTACCCAGGCTGGGGGAAAGCACACCGCTGCACAGCTCGCCCAGGGGCGTACCGTCCTGCAGCTGCACCTCGTAACCGTGGCGGGGAGGAGCGCCCTTGCCGGTGTATTCGATGGCCACCAGAGCCGTGGGACGGCCCTCAGCCTTCTGCTGACGCAGTACATCAGCACCGATGAAATCCTTGGTCAAATCACAGCACCAGGAGAGACCGGCTTCCAGCGGGGTCTTCTCCGGGGAAAGGTCAGAGCCGTTCAGCGAGTAGCACATCTCCAGACGCAGACTGTCGCGGGCACCCAGACCGCAGGGCTTGGCACCGCAGTCGATGACCTTCTCAAACCACTGCACACCCTTGGCGGCGGGGCAGAAGAACTCGTAACCGTTCTCGCCGGTGTAACCGGTGCGGCACACAATCACATCATCCCCGTCTGCATTGAAGCAGAGGATGCCGTTGCGCACGGGCAGCTCCACACCGGGGCAAAGTTTGGCGAACACATCTTCACAGGCAGGACCCTGCACGGCAAGCCCCACGTAGTCGGCGCTCAGGTTGGTCAGCTCAATCCCCTCGGGCTTGTGAGCGGAGAGCCAGGCGTAGTCTTCATCAATCATGCTGGCGTTCACTACCACGAAGTAGTTTTCCGCGCCGAGGCGGTAGATGATGAGGTCATCAATCACGCCGCCCTTTTCGTTGAGCATGATGGAGTACTGCCCCATGCCGTCCACGAGCTTGTTGAGGTTGTTGGTGAACATGCCGTTGAGCCAGGCGGTAGCGCCCTCACCCTTCACCACGAACTGCCCCATGTGGGAGATATCGAACACACCGCAGGCATTGCGGACGGTGTTATGCTCGTCAATGATGCCCGTGTACTGCACCGGCATATTCCACCCCGCAAAGGGGACCATCCTGGCACCGAGGGCGACGTGCTTGTCGCACAGCGGCGTGTTCTTAATCTGTTCTGCGTTCATGGCGGGCGGGATTGTACGCCAACACCTCCGTGGAGTCAAGCTTAACCTTGCCTATCAGGATGCTTTTCCTGACAGTTCATCGTCTGCATCGGATTCCGACTTTTCTTCCTTCAGAAAACTACGATGAAGGATAAAAAGAAAAGTCAAGGGCACCGGCAGCATCAGCACAGAAGGCAGGACGACAGCAAGCGGATTGATGAATTCCCCGGCTATGATACGCATCGACAGAAAGGGAACGTACCAGAATGAACACACCAGAAGAAACGTGATGATACGCTTCGGCTCCATGCAGGTTGGTATCCCCAGTATGATACGAGCCGCCAGGGTCAATGCACCGCTGCACAGCAGAAAGAATACCCCCAACGCAACCCAGGTCTGCCACTCTGCCAGATGAGCCGAACGAGGAGCTCGGGAAATGGAAAAATACAGTAACCCCATTGTCATGAGAAGCGACACAGTCAGCATCGCGCTGACGGCGTACGCTTTGTAATACCTGATTTTTTCTCCTTTACCTGATACCATCATCTTTATCAATCCTCTGCAAGCATGCTGCGAATAGAGGCAAAAAAGTCATCCTGCTCTTCCTGACTGACAGGCTCCTTCATCAGCTTCTCGTAGTCAGTATACTCATACATGTGAGAAGGTATCTCCCGGATAAAACCGGAGGGGAGACACCGCTCAGTCTGTCCATAGCGATTGCGTTTGGCACAATAGGTCATGGTCAGCCGTTCCCGAGCGCGGGTAATGCCCACGTAAAACAGACGGCGCTCCTCATCCAGACTTCCCTCATCGACCGAGCGAGTGTGCGGGATAAGCCCCTCCTCTACCCCGACGATATACACCTGGGGAAACTCCAGCCCCTTAGCCGCATGCATGGTGATGAGACACACACCGCTCTTTTTCTCGATATCATCGTCATCACGGTCATCATCCAGACAGATACCGGCCAGGAAATCCGTGAGCTTATGCCCCGGCAGCCAGAATTGGCGCAACGCTACCTTGATATCATCGATAGCCGACAAGCGGCGTTGTTTCTCCTCATCGGTCTTGCAGGTACGGGTGATGTATTCCTCGTATTCAATTTCCTTGAGGAACTCCTCAAGGATGTCCACAAAAGGACGTTCTCCGGCCGCAAACTCCGAGCCATAGTGAGTCACCATCTCCGTAAACGCCGTAATGCAGTTTTGCGAGCGGGTAGAACACTCTGACAGGAATGAAATATCCACCAGCGTAGCCCAGAGGCTCTTTTTATTATCCCGGCTCCAATCGATGGCAAAGGAGGCCGTGTTGGGGCTGATACCACGAGGGGGAGTGTTGAGAACACGCAGCAGGTGCAAATCAGCATCCGGATTGTCCATCATCTGCAGATAGCTCAGCAGATCCTTGACCTCCCGACGGTCAAAGAAACTCTTGGTGCCGACCATGCGATAGGGTATGTGCCGCTCACGAAGCGCCATTTCGAGCTGTCTGCTCTGAGCATTGGCGCGGAAGAGAATGGCAAAGCTTTCCCACGGTGCTTTTTCGCGGGCGCGGAGTGTCTCGATTTCATCAGCGATGAACTCTGCTTCCTCCTCCGAGCCGGGCATAGCCATCAGGCGTACAGGATGTTCGCCTTCCTTATTCGTACGCAATGTTTTCTCTCGTCGGCCGGCATTGTGACGAATCAGAGCATTGGCACAATCAAGCACCTGGCGGGTGCAGCGGTAGTTCTCTTCCAGCTTGATGACGGTCGGATTCGGGAAAAAACTTTCAAATTCCAGGATATTGGATATCTGTGCACCTCGCCAGCCGTAGATGGATTGGTCATCATCACCCACTACACAGACATTGTGCTCCGGGCCGACAAGTTGCCGCAGCAGACTCATCTGCAGCGAGTTTGTATCCTGAAACTCATCGACGGTAATAAAGGAAAAGCGTTTATTCCACTTTTCATGCACATCAGGATAGCAGCGCAGCAGGCGCTCCGTCAATATCAGCAAATCGTCAAAATCAACAGCATTCTGCGCCTTCAGTTCACGCATGTAAGCGCGTGCCACAGCGGCTATCAGCGTATCTTCAATCTTATCAACCCCCTGCCCCTGATTTCGCACCCGCGACATTTCTGACAGCACCGCGCCCGGCTCCAGTTTTTCCCGTCGTGCACCGTACTCCATAATGAGCCGCTTGAGCAGCCCCGTCTGATCGCTGCCGGTATAGATGGAGAAGTTTTCTTTGTAACCGAGTTTTCCGATATCCTGCCGCAGTATCCGCACACAGAGCGAGTGGAAAGTACACACCGTCATGGCGCGTGCCGACTTTCTATCCACCAGTCCGGCCACGCGGTCGGCCATTTCGTTGGCAGCCTTGTTCGTGAAGGTCAGCGCAAGAATCCCGCGAGGGTTCACGCCTTTTTCTATCATGTTGGCAATACGGCAAGTCACCGTACGAGTCTTGCCCGTTCCGGCTCCGGCCAGGATAAGCACCGGGCCGGCGAGCGTCTGCACCGCTTGTTTCTGCGCTGCGTTGAGCGAATTGATGTCGAACTTTTCAGCCATACAAAGAGCGCAGAGAGGGTAGCAGATTTCCCCTCTCGATTCAAGCCTCTTATTTTATTGTTCCGGCAATGAAAGATTGATCGGTCGATAAAGATGGGAATTTGTCGGGCTGAAAGCCCGAGGAATTTTGAGCCCGGAGGGCGGTATAATCGTAGCGAGGGGCGCAGACGCGTAGCGGCGGAGCCCCTTATATGATGAGATTTTGGTATGGTACACCCCGCAAGCATCAGCTAAAATGCTTGCGGGGTGTTTTAGTTACTAAACTCTGGGGTAGCTATCCAGATAGGCAACCAAGTGTCCCGTCGCCCCAACTCTTCAAGAGTCATAACGAGCAAACGCTGTTTGCCTGACCCCATGCTCCGTAGTTCG
>JAFQSQ010000040.1 GCA_017409465.1 Akkermansia sp.
CGGCCGTACTGGAGGTTGCCTTACCGGCCGGAGCCGATTTTTCGAGCACCACAAATTCGGCACCGACCTCCTCGCAGAAGCGGCGTTTCTCCTCGATGAAGCGGTCATCCGTCGTCACGGCGAGCACATCGGGCTTCACCGCCAGGAAGGCCGATCGGAACGAAAGCGCCCTGTCATCATCCGTTGACAGCACCACTTCATCCACCTGTTCGAGAGAGGATATAACGGCCAGTTTGTCCGCATCGTCCAACACGGATTTACGACCGTAGAGTTTCCAGAGCAAATCTGACGGCGGATAGGAAACAATCAGGTAGTCGCCCAACGCCCGGGCATCATTAAAGAAACGAATATGCCCGGCGTGCAATACATTGAACGCTCCGGATACAAAAATTTTTTTCATGCAATTGACAGCTTTAGTTTTCAAGGTATAAACCGTTATTTCTGCAACCCCAACCAGCGGAAAAAGGCAGCATTCCAATCGGGAAGAGTAAAGCGGAATCCCGCAGTCGCCTGTGCCGGTTTCTCACGTCCGGTAGCGGGCGTCCCCGCCTGCTGAGAGGCCAGCCAGCGCTGCAGCAGAGGAATAGCCAGCGCCGACAGTGCCTGCAATGCGACCACCCGACCGGAGACCGCCGGGGCTTCCTCACGCGCCGGCTTGCGACGCTGCCTGATTTTACCGGCTATCACCCCGGAGGCTACCACCCCTCCAACTACGGCACCGATTGTCTTCAGTGTCGCTACAGAAACAGGTAACGTCCTGACACAGCCCTGCACCCCATTGCGCACCGTCGTCGCGGCATCAACCATGCGTACACGCGTAGCGGCGATGCGGGTCAGGACTTGCTGTTTGTTTTGATCATTAACTCCAGACATTGCCAGTCATTCTTTAATTCCTGTACCGTAGAGGGGACAAAAGGCTTGCGGCCGTATTTTCCGGCGAGTGCCACCAGCAGCCAGGCCGTCAGCAGGTGCAGCACCAGCACCACGGCCAGCGCGCCGGGCCAGCCCAGCCAATACTGCAGCAGCACTGTCAGCAGCGCGCCGGCTGCCAGATACGCACCGCCCATCAGCACACAGGCCGCCGCCAGCAGGCACATCCGCTTCACCTGCGCCTGCATGTATTCCTGCAGTTCAAGCACGAAAAGCTCAGTCAGCGCCCCCAGGTGCTCCGACACCTGCGCTGCCGCCACCCGAACCCCGTTGAACGCCGATGCTGCCTGCTGTTTGTACTCAGCAGGCGGCGCAGCCGTTTTTTTGAACAGGCCGAACATGGACTCAAACGCAATCACCGAGTCGCCACATTACACACGCAGCGACCCGGCCGGTTAACATCTGACGATACGCATCAGCGGCGGGAACCACCCAGCAGCATACCGATGAGGATACCTACCCCGAGAGCACCCAGAACTGTGCCGGTGGGATTCTCCTTCACATAGGCTTCACCGGCCTTGTGCAGTTCCTTGGCCTTGTCGCAGGTCACATCCCAGCCTTCGTTCACCTGACGGCGAGCCTGCTCGGTATAGTTGCGCACGCTATCCATCTGTTCAGCCGCAACGGCGCGGAGCTTCTCGTACTGCTCGCAGGCATACTTACGGGCAGCAGTCAGGCGGTCGCAGGCATCTGCCGTCGGGGCAGGAGCCGGCACGGGAGTCTCGTTGGTTACTTCGTTATCCATAGCTATCTCTCTGTGTGAAAAATAATTCCGTTTTATGAGGCAGCGGGAATTCTCCCGCATACGCTATTATAACCACATCATCTCTGCAAAATCAAGCTAACAGAGTAAAAATGACGAATTTTCATTTCCTTTCACCAAGAGTCGCAGGGCACGCGCGTCATTTTCTCATCCGCACGCAGAATTGCCTTGCCTTTCCCGCGCGGGTGCGATATAATGCCACGGCTTCAAATAACTGGCATGAAAGCAATTCTTGCACTCGAAAACGGAATTATCTTCGAAGGCACCTCATTCGGTGCCACCGGTACTGTCACCGGCGAACTCGCATTCAACACCGCCGTTGTAGGCTATCAGGAGCTCCTCACCGATCCCTCCTGGAAAGGACTTTTCCTTACCTATACCTACACCCACATCGGCAGCTACGGCATCAATGAGGAGGACAACGAAAGCGACCGCCCACAGGCCGCCGCCGTCATTGCCACCGAGCTTTCCCGCCTGCACTCCAACTGGCGCTCCACGGAATCCCTGAGCGATTGGCTTGCACGCTACGGCGTTCCCGGCATTGAGGGAGTCGACACCCGCAAGCTCACCCTCATTATCCGCGAGCAGGGTTCTCTGCGTGCCTGTCTCAGCACCGAGCTGAGCGCTGAGGAAGCCATTGCCGCCGCCAAGGCCGCCCCCACGGTGGTCGGCAGCGATTTGGCAAGCTCCGTCTCCGCCCCCGCCGCTTATCACTGGGACGGCGAGTCCCGCGGCTGGAAGCTGCCGAACAAATCCCGAGGCGACCTTTCCTACTACACCGAGCTCCCCGCCGCCACCCGCAAGGCCGTGGTGCTGGATCTGGGTGTACAGCGCAGCGTACTGGCCACCCTGCGCCGCGACGGATTTGATGTGACCGTTGTACCCGCTACCACATCTGCCGCTGATATTCTGGCGCTGGGTGCCGACGGTCTCTTCCTTTCCCACGGCCCCGGCGATCCCGCCGCCCTCAGCGGCATTGCCGCAGAAGTGGCACAACTCATCGGCAAACTGCCCATCTACGCCATGGGACTGGGGCACCAGGTGCTGTCCATGGCACTGGGCTGCAAGACCGTGAAACTTCCCTTCGGCCACCACGGCGGCAACTATGCCGTGCGTGACCTGCGCAACGATGCCGTCTCCATCACCACGCAGAACAACCTCTTTGCCGTGGATGCCGACTCCGTGACCGGTGATGCCGTCATCACCCACACCAACCTGAGCGACGACACCGTGGCCGGTGTGGCAAGCAAGAGCGCACCCGCCGCAGGCGTGCAGTTCCTGCCTGTTCCCCCGCCCACCGATGCTTCCCGCACCTTTGCGGAATTTATCGACATGGTTGACTCCTTCAAGAAATAATCCCGCCCCACAGGGGCTCAAGCAGCACTACATCATGAACACACTCGTTATCGGCTCCCAGTGGGGCGATGAAGGCAAGGGCAAGGTCATCGACTTCCTGACCGAGACTGCTGACTTCGTTGTCCGCAGCCAGGGCGGCAGCAATGCCGGCCACACCGTCATTGCCAACGGAAAGAAATACGTCCTCCACCTGGTGCCCTCCGGCATCCTGTGGCCGGGAAAAGTAAACGTCATCGGCAACGGTGTCGTCATCAACCCCACCTCACTGGTGGAGGAAATGACCTATCTGCGTGACCTCGGCGTTTCCATCACCCCGGAGAACCTCATCATCTCCGACCGCGCCCACGTGGTGCTGCCCATCCACAAGGAAATCGACGCCGCGCAGGAGGAAGCCCTTGGCGAGCACAAAATCGGCACCACCAAGCAGGGTATCGGCCCCACCTATGCCGACAAGGCTCGCCGCATCGGCATCCGCATGATTGACCTGGCAGACCCCGAGCGTCTCCGCAAGGTGCTGGAAGCCCGCATCGAGACAGCCAACGATGAACTGGCCCGCCTCGGCTGGCCGAAAGCTGACCCGCAGGTGACCATGGATGCCGTGATGGCTGCAGCCGATGTGCTGCGCCCGCACATCACCAACACCATCCCCGCTGTCAACAAAGCCATCAAGGCCGGCAAGACCGTTCTCTTCGAGGGTGCACAGGGAGCCATGCTCGACATCGACTTCGGTACCTATCCCTTTGTCACCAGCTCCAACACCAGCGCCGGCGGCTGCTGCACCGGCTCCGGTGTGGCTCCCACCCGCATCGACAAGATTATCGGCGTCTGCAAGGCCTATACCACCCGCGTGGGTGAGGGTCCCATGGTCACGGAGGATGCCGAGATTGCTGATTACCTGCACGGGCTGGGTCGCGAGTTCGGTGCCACCACCGGGCGGCCCCGCCGCTGTGGCTGGGCAGACGGCGTCGTGCTTCGCTACTCTGCCATGTTCAACGGCTTCGACGAGATGGCCATGACCAATCTGGACGGCCTCGATGAGTGCGACACTATCAAGATTTGCACCGGCTACCGCTGCGGCGACGAGATTCTGGAATACCCCCCTGCCCTCATGGACGACTGGGCCAAGTGCGAGCCCGTGTATGAGTCCGTCCCCGGCTGGAAGCAGGATATCTCCAAGTGCACCACCTGGGAAGAGCTCCCCGAGGCCTGCAAGGCATACGTCAAGCGATTCGGTGAGGTGATTGGCTGCCCCGTGGGTACCGTGGGTGTCGGCCCTGACCGCGAGCAGACCATCGCGGTTCCCTACTGATAACTTTCGGAATCAGCAGTTTTTCTCAACGCCTTGTTTCCCCAGCGGAACAAGGCGTTTTTATGCACTCTCACCGAACAGCTCTCGATATTTCTTTGCCTTTCGGCATTCGGTGTTCCACGCCAGAGACCCCCCAATCAAAAAGAACGCACCCCATACGCAGAAGAACAAGGGTAGCCCTATCAGCTGTCGCAGGTTCAACACTCGGATCTCCTGCGGAGCATCCGCAAAATACAGCAGCGTTGCCTTCATCCCCCGAGGCGGACGCTCCGTGAACAACTCTGACCCCTCCACACGCTGACAATATCTCTGCCCGTTCACCGTGTAATCATACACGGCGTGATAATATGACCGATGCGAGGAACCACTTTCTTCCCTATCCTCCCTCTCCGTCCGCACCACCTTACCAACAGTGCGCTCAGCCAGCAACAGATAGCGCAACGGCTCCTGCCCGAGGGTCAAGCCGCCGTATAAAGCGGCACCCCCCAGCAGCAACATCACCACGGAAAGCACCTTCCAACTCTTCTCCGCAGGCCGCAGAGAGTTACGCGGGTCTGACCAGCTGACATAGCGTGAATGTTCAACATCCGTGCGCGGAGGAAACGCGGCAGCCGCCCGCTGCAAAGCTGTCAGCACTGGCTCAAGATGAGGCACTCTCAAGAAACCTTTTGGCGGACGCTTTCCCAGAGCATCCGGCGAAGTCGATGCATAGGCCAACACGATGTCCCCGCTCCCGTTCGATCGCTCCACCACCTCCACCACCATGTTGGAGGCCAGCGGATACAATGCGACTTCGCGCCCCGGAAGCGGCAGACGGCTCTTCTGTACCACGGCATGACGATTCGTCACCGCATACACATCCCGTCGCCTGTTCAGCAGAATCAAAAACGGAATCACCAGTCCCACGGCCAACCATACCATCACAAACACAGCTATTGCCAGCATCAGCCCATCCTGCTCCTGCCCTCCCATCAGCAACACCAGAAACAACAAGCCTCCGACACAAAAGCCCGACATCACCAGCAGCACGTTGCGCCACTCCGCAACGGAAAAGCTCCCCTGCGGACGCACATACCACAGAATCTGCTCTCCGCTCGACAGGCTCCGCTGCAACAGCTGCCGTTCCGCCGGGGTCAGGGGGCGTTGAAATGAGCTTTCGTTCATAGGAGAATGAGACTAACACACACGCAGGCAAGCCTCAAGCAAAATGACATTGATAAGACAGCTTTATTATTGTTCCGGCAATGAAAGATTGATCGGTCGATAAATGGGAAGTACGATTGACGAATGACGAAGTACGAATGAAAAGTTCGCTGCGCTGCGCGCAGATGGTTTCAACTAACGCTAAGCGTCCTTCATCGTTCATCATGCGAGCAGAGCGAGCGGAAATCTGTACCTTGTCCATCGTCC
>JAFQSQ010000041.1 GCA_017409465.1 Akkermansia sp.
CAGGGCAAACGCATTTCGATGTCGGGATTTCTTATTGACTTTCCTCTGTTTCGTTTTTTGTGCCGAATGCACTAAAGAGGATTTCCTCCAGTACTTGTGTATTCCATGCGGCTTGTTTTCTCATTCTTGCCAACGATTTTGTTCCCCCGGACTTCTTCTTATGATTGCGCAACAAGCTCAATACCACTTTCATCATTCGTGAATAGTTTTCTGCTGCATTGTACACTCGTTTTCGACATGCATCTTCTCCGAAAACTACATCAAGCACCCAATGCATGCTTTCAACCTGCCAATGATTACGAATTGCATGTGCGATAGTTGCGCTACTCCCTTTGGGTAAATTTGTTATGTAGCAACGTTTTTCTGTGCTTTCCGTCTGCTTCTTTTTATTGTAGCGCTTGCTTTCCACTACTACCAGAGCAGAAAGTTTCTCCCAATTCCATACCCCTGTGACAAAACTCAAATTCCGATATATCCGATATACACGTTCCTCCACCCGCCCATGCCCTGCGTCCACTTCTGTAAAAACACTGCTGGGGCGTACCATTTTAGCGGTCTCAAGTATCTGCTCGTGTAAACTTTTCTGGTTATCCTTTACTGCTAATACATAAGATGCCTTTTTCTCCTTTACTATCTTTCTGACCACTTCCTTTTGACACCCCATGGCATCGGCTGTTACGATGCACCCCTTTATATCCAACATATCAAGCAGTTGTGGAATAACAGTAATTTCATTTGTCTTCTTGTCCACATTAAGCTGCCCCAGCGATATCCCCTCATCACTCAAACAAGCACTCAGCATGTGAGCATACCCTTCATCTTCTTTGCTTCCAGCACCACGAATAGTCTTACCATCAATGCTTATAATTGAGCCTTCCCTTATTTTGACAAATTGTCGAATCCAGTTCTGGTAATTCTTTTCCAGAACGACCGGATCCATGATAGCAAAGACTCGATTGAAGGTGTCGTGAGATGGAATGCCAGCGGGCAGTTCCAGATACTGCCTGAAAAACTCTTCATGCTCTATGGCATAATCTTCGATTTGATTCCAGGTATCAGCATCCGCAACGCCTGCGGCTATTGCAATGAAAAGAATGTCTCCCAGCTTGTGTTTCTTCGCATTTCCTATGCGTGGGTCTTCGACAGCCTCTAATTCATCAATAAGTCTATGCATCTGCACAGTATAGCATAACAATGCTATAACAGCAAGAAAACTAGATTTTTACGATAATCCTTTCAGTGTAAATTCGGTGCAAATTTCAGATGCTCGAATCTCGAGAGCGTATGACACTACTCAAATGCGTTTGCCCTGGAGGATGAATCAAGCATCGGCCTGCCTTTTTCACGGGATTTTATGGGTTACTGTTCTTTTGAGATTGACACGGGCAGAAATGGGGCTAGAATGGAAGATGATGAAGAAATCTTCCATAGCGCTCACCGTTGCCTCTGCTCTGCCCTGCCTGGCACAGCAGGCGGTGCCGCCGCAGACTGCCGTCACCGAGGTCACCCGTACCATCGTGCCGCAGGCTGCCGTGGAGACGCCTTCATCCAACCCCAAAAAGGTATCGCGTGAAGCCGCAGAGGCAGCAGCGGCGGCAACCACCGGCTCGGCAGCGGGAGCATCAGCGGCGACGCCAACGACGACATCCACCCGCCAGATTGATCTGAAGGCGGCAACGATTGTCCAGATGAAGTGCTGGTCGCCCTTTGCCATCCGGGTGCCTGAGCCCACGGTACGCATGGTGCCGCAGACGGATGCTGATGCCTACGTGTTCCAGTTTGTTGACAAGAACAACAAGATACTGATGACTATCTACTCCGGGCATAATCCCCAGGTAGGTGAGAAGGGGCGTGCCTGCTCTACGGTCATCGCCGGGCAAAAGGTCAACGGCTGGTTCTACAAGCACGAAAACGGCACACAGGGGCAGGAATACGTGATGCTCATCGGCAAGGACGGCGCGGCGCTCCACATCATCGTGGAGATGACCCCCTACACTGATCTGATGTACCAGATGCTCGCGAATATGAGCCTGACGGAGTCCAAACCCGTCAACCCCCGCACAAAGGAATACGCCGCCTACGTATCCAAAGACATCAACTCTCTGCTCAAGGAGTGCGTGCGCATCTTCGGCACTGTGACCGACCGAGCCACGGCCGATGCCGCAGCCCCGCAGATTAGCGCCATTCTGAGTGTGCTGCAGAAGAAAAACGATGCCATGGACGTGCTGATTACCCGCTCCGGGCGCAGCCTGCTCCCCTATCTGCAGACGCTGGAGCATAATCTTGCGCCGGAAGATGAGGCTATCATCCGGCGGCTGCACGAGGCCGATTGCTATGGCTCAGCGGCACTCAACGAGGCACTCAGCGAATTTCTGGGGCTGTGACGCATACGATACGGTTGACACGTTTTGCGGAGCTCTCCGCTTACCCCGCTGTCAACATTGACAAACCGTTCCGATTTATAGTGTGTAACGGATATTTTTGCCGAATCTGTGGAACACGTGCGATTTAGGACACACGTAGCGTCAATATAGCTTGCCATACGTGCTGCGACATGTTAGAATAAAGCGTCATGAAACTTACGGGAATCATATCAGCTATCTGTATGGGAATCGTATTGAGTTCCTGCTCCGCCTTCCGGCAGCAGGAGGAAACGGCCCCCCCTGCCGCACCGGAACAAACAGAGATTGAAAAAGCAGACAGCGATAAAGCAGACAGCGGGTCTGCCCCTACCGAACCGACTTCCGAGGCTGTCGACATGCCGGGGACAGAGGTCAGCACCGGCACGGCCGATATCCCACTGGTAGCCCCGACGAGAGTGTGTGCACCCATGAGCTCAGACATCCCGGCCTCACAGGCAGAACAAGCGACCATTCCCGAGCCTCCCCCCATAGACGACCGGGCTGAGACGGAAACCTCAGCGGAAAGCACCACGGATAGCGGCGTCATCCCCGGGGGCTTGCGCATGCGCCGCTTTGCCCCGCCTGAAGAAGCAGTCAGCAGCAGCGATGAAGCAGAGCCGGCGCCCAACTCCGTCGAGCTGCACGGTTTCCGCTCACCCAGTCTGAAAGGCGGCAAGCTGCCCATGAATATCAACGGAAAAATCAACAAAGCCCAATGAGTACTGCGACCCCACCCCGGAAATTCGTACCGGAGCCGTTTGCCTACCACCAGGAAATTGAACTGACCATCGACAACCTGTCCAACATGGGGCACGGTGTGGGACGAGTGAATAACTGGGTGGTGTTTGTGCCCTACACCCTCCCCGGCGAGCGTGTGCGCGCCCGAGTCTACCGCAACGACAAGAACTGCTCGATGGCAGATCTGGTGGCAGTGCTGGAGCCCTCGCCTCAGCGGGTAGAGCCCCGCTGCCCGGTATACGGGTATTGCGGTGGCTGTCAGTACCAGCATCTTGACTATGCCGCTCAGCTGGAGTGGAAGACGGCTCAGGTCGCCGATTTGCTGCGCCTGCAGGCCGGGCTGGATAAGGAAGTCAGACCCGCCATCGCTTCACCGCAGGTATATGGCTACCGCTCCAAAATCACCCCTCATTTCCACAAGCCGAAAGATGCTAAAATGGGCAATATCGGCTTCCTGCGCGTGGGCTCGCGCAGCGAGGTATGCGACGTGAAGCAGTGCCCCATCGCCATGGCTCCCATCAACGATGCCCTGCCGCCACTTCGCCAGGCCGTCCGACAGGCAGCCGACCGCTACAAGCGGGGCGCCACGCTGCTGATGCGTGTCAGCGAGGGCAGCGTCATCACCAATAACAACGCCGTCTGTACCGAGCATGTCGGCGATCTCACCTTTAATTTCCTCGCGGGAGATTTCTTCCAGAACAATCCCTACATACTGCCGGCCTTCACCGGCTACGTCGCCCGCCAGGCCTGTGCCGCCGGAGCCCGCTACCTGGTGGATGCCTACTGCGGCAGCGGGCTCTTCGCCCTCACCCTTGCCCCGCATTTCGAGAAAGTGCTGGGGGTGGAGGTCAGCGAGACCAGCGCCGACTGGGCACGCGCCAATGCCCGCAGCAACGGCATCACCCACGCCTCCTTCCTGGCAGCCAGCGCCGAAGCCATCTTCGAGCAGGTCGATTTCCCGGCAGAGGAGACCGCCGTCGTCATCGACCCGCCCCGCAAGGGCTGCGATATGGCATTTCTCTCCCAGCTATTTGCCTTCGGCCCGGCTCGCGTTGTCTATGTATCGTGCAACCCCGCCACGCAGATTCGCGATCTGGCCGAATTCGACAAAGCCGGTTATGAGGTCGTGGAAGTGCAACCCTTTGATCTCTTCCCGCAGACCAAGCATCTGGAATGTGTGGCAACCCTCCGTAAAAAATCATGAATGAACAATCCTTCCCCAAGCGACTCAGCAAGAGCGCTGAAGACTATCTCGAGGCCGTCGGTGAACTCTGCAAGAAAAACGGCCAGGCACAAGTGAGCGAGCTGGCCGCCATGCTGGGTGTCAAGAAACCCAGCGTGACCGTCGCCATGCGCAATCTGGCAGACCGCGGCATGGTACACTATGCCCCCTACTGCCCGATTCAACTGACGGAAAAAGGACGCCTCTATGCCGACAGTGTGATGAATGCCCACCACGTCCTGCAGCGCTTCATGGAGCAGGCTGCCGGTCTCTCACCCGACCGCGCTGAGACGGTGGCCTGCCTCATCGAGCACATCCTCACGATGGAAGAGGTCTCGGGCATTGAAAAGCGCTTCTCCGAGGGCTTTTTTGAACGAAAAGGCACCCGGTAAGTGTCGCACCGTCTGTAAGCAATCATTCGCGGCTCATGAACGAACGTCGTATCAGCGTCACTAACTCTCTGATTATCATCAACGTCGTCGTCTTCATCGTCGGGCTCATCGCCCGGCGTCCGGCGGTGCTCGGCATCTCCTACCCCGGCGGCATGGAAACCTCGGTGTTTGAGGTACTGGGGGCCTATTCCTGGTTCACCTGCTTCATGCAGGGAGAAATCTGGCGACTCATCAGCTACCAGTTCGTGCATGCCAATTTCGGGCATGTTCTCTTCAACATGTGGGCGCTGTACTTCTTCGGGCCTGCGGTAGAAGCCGCCATGGGTCCCCGCCGCTACCTGTGCTTCTACCTGATATGCGGCATCGCGGGGGCTCTGTTCTCCTCACTGCTCTCCGGACTCGGCTTCTACGCCCCGGGGAATGAGATGCTGGCGGCGGTCAACCAGCTGGCCTGGTTCACCGGCTACGGCGGCACGGTTGAAGTCTGGCAGATGATACCCCTCATCGGCGCCTCGGCCGCGCTATACGGTGTCATCATCGCCACCGCCTTCATGTACCCGGAGGCGCGCATCTCCCTGCTCTTTCCTCCGGTCACCCTCAAGCTGCGCACCTTTGCTCTGTGGGTCATCGGTATCGCCACCGTGGTGATTCTGTTCAACATGAGCAATGCCGGCGGTGAGGCCGGGCACCTGGGCGGCGCCATCATGGGAGCGCTCATTATGTACATCCGGAAACTGCGCTGCGACAAGCGCCTGCCATGGTAGTGTTATTCGACATGGACGGCACCCTGTTTTCGGGTGATTCGCAGCTGCGCTTTGCGCGATGGATTCTGCGGCGGCACGGGTGGCGCAGGCTGTACCTGCTGCTGCTGATACCCTGCGGTATCCTGCGAGCACTGCACCTCATCGGCACGCCGCTGATGAAGCGCGCCTTCCTCTCTTACGCCTGGGGCATGCCCCGGGAAGAGCTGCTGAGCGAATGCCGCGACTTCGTGGAGCAGGAGCTGCTGCCTGAGAGCTTTGCCCCCGTGCTGGAGCGCCTGCGCGCTCACCACCGGGCAGGCGATACCACGGTGCTCTGCTCTGCCTCCCCCCACTGGTGGGTGCAGTTCTATGGGGCCGCGCTCGGTTTCACCCACACCATCGGTACCCCCGTGACGCTGCGGCAGAAGGTGGAGCTCTTCCCCGACATCGACCCTCCCGGCAACAACAAAGGCGCCAACAAGCTCCTGCGCCTGGCCACCATCGGCATCACCGGTGCCGATATCGGCTACACCGACAGCCGAGCCGACCTGCCCATGCTCTCTATCTGCCGCCGAGCCGTCCTGATTCACCCCTCCGAAGCCCTGAAATCAGCCGTACCGACCGGCGAGATAATGACCCCGCCGGGAAGCGTCCGCAAGGTCTCCTTTGCCCTGGGCTGCCTGCTGGGGCTCTGACTCTCTCGCTGCCATGTGTCGAAGCCTTACTTTCCTGCTGACTTTCCTGCTGGCTTGCCTCCTGTCCGGCTGCCAATCCACCCCGCAGGCCAACAGCCGCTACCTCCCGGCCGAACTCTGCTATCTGGACACCGTCGCGCCCACCATCCGCGTAGACCTCATGTACGCCGGCCACGATAATTTCGTAGGCCGCCCGCTGGAGGGTTATCGCGGGCGACGCGCCATCCTGCGCCGCGATGCAGCAGCGGCTCTGGCTCGGGCGGCAGATATCCTGGCCCAGGAGGGGTTGGGGCTTCTGGTGCACGATGCCTACCGCCCTGCCCCGGCCATGGAGGACTTCTACCGGTGGTCCTGCACGCCTGATGATAAGATGAAGGCCAGGTACTACCCCCGCATCACCAAGCGAGGTATCTACGAGGGGCGGTATATCGGCCGCACCTCTGAGCACAGCTGGGGAATCGCGGTAGATATCAGCCTCATCAGCCTGTCTACCGGGCTGGAGCTCGACATGGGCGGCCACGTCGACCTGCTCGACCCCTCCTCAGCCACAGAATACCCCGGACTCACGCCCCTGCAACGAGCCAACAGGCTCAAGCTGCGCGACACCATGGCCGCTGTCGGCATGAAGAACTACTCGAAGGAGTGGTGGCACTACTACGTCTCACCCTGCGGTATCTGCCACATCTACTCATTCCCGGTGGAAGATGACCTGATGCAGCACCCCGAGGGTAGGTAGAGAAACAACAAAGGAAAAATGACGTTCGTCAATCCACGTATTCCCAATCTTTGGGCTTGCGTTTTGGGCGGATAGGCGTAGACTGGTGCCTGAGATGAATGCACACGCGGCAAATCTGAAGAACTATTTGCTCAGTCATTATCAGGAGCAGGAGTGGCCCACCCTGCTGCAGCAGGCAGAAGAGTGGAGCTCCACCCGCCCTCTGGAGGGGCTGCGTATCCTGGATGCCACCCCGGTCTTTCGCAACACCCTCGCCAAATATATGGCCCTGATGGCTGCGGGAGCCGAGCTGTGGATTCCCGCGCATCCCCCCATTTGCAACCGTGACATGGTGGCGCTGGCCAGACAACACGGTATCCGCACGGCCTCGAAGTTCAACACCGAGTTTGATATCATCCTGGACTGCGCCGGACAATACAACCGTCTGCACCCCACACTGGGCTTCGCAGAGTTGACACGCAGCGGTATCCCGCGCCTGGAGCGGGTGGCTCACCCCGTCATCGTGGTCGATGCCGGGCGCATCAAACGCATCGAGACCATCCTCGGCACCGGCGACGGTTTCTTCCGCGCTCTGGAGCAACTGGGGCACCGGGATTTTGCCGGCAAGTCACTGCTGGTAATCGGCTATGGCAAGGTGGGGCGCGGTGTCGTCCTGCAGGCGCAGCAACGCGGCATGCGCACCACTGTGGCTGACCTGCGCGATGTGAGCGATGAACTGCCGACCGGAGTCCACGCCATAGGGATGGACAACGCAGAAGCCCTGACCGCCGCCATCACCCATTCGTGGTGTACCGTCACCTGCACCGGACGCATCAACGCGCTACGGCGGCGTATCCATACGGCAGACGTCCACAACTCCTCCACCCTGCTGGTCAACCTTGGGGTAGAGGACGAGTTCGGCGCCGACATTATGCCTGAGAGAGTGCTGAATCGCAAGCAACCGCTCAACTTCATCCTCGATGAACCGACGGCTATGCGCTACATCGAGACGACGATGGCGCTGCACAACGCCTGTGCACTGGAACTGCTCACGACCGATTTGCCCCACACCCTCATGCCCCCGCCGACCGATGTGGAGGAGAGGCTGCTGCGCATCGCGACCGAGAGAGGCTGTATCGGCGCTGAGCTGCGGCAACTGGGGCACCTGCGCTGACGCACACCGGGGCGATTATGGTTGCAGTATCGCAATGGATGAGCTAGAATGCACCCATGCTGAGAAATCTCACATTTGCCATGCGTGTGCTGCTGACGGCAGCGCTGGCTCTGTTCTTCCTCCGCTGTGCAGCCTACCCGGACGAGGTCATCATACCCGACCCGGCTGCCGAATACGCCGAGGGATTCACGATACACTTCTTCCGTGAGAAACTGTGGTTCTATGCGCTGGGGATACTGGAGCTGTTCGTGCTGCTGGGCTCACAGCGCAATCGCGTCTGGTTCCTGGGGGTACTGCCGGTATTCATCGGTGCTCTGCTGCTGTGGCCGGTACTGGCGGCACATCGCCCCGAACTGGTACACGCCACGCACTCCTACCAGGAAGATATGCTCACCATCGGGCTGATTCGCATGGCTATCTATGTGGCTATCGCCTCGATTATCCGCCTGGTTCTGGCTCATTACTTCTTTCCCGCTTATAAGGAAGACCCCGAAGCCAGCGGCGAGGTGGATGCCTCCGTGCTCGACAGCCTGCAGGCACGCACCGTGCAGGAGATTGCTGCCAACCCCTCACGCCCGGATCCTCATTTCCTCTTCGGTGAGGCTGATATGGAGCGAGTCACCGGGTTCCGCGCCATCATCCGTCGCTATTTTCTGCGCAAGCGCGTGCGCGTGGCCATTCTGTGCGTGCTGCTGGCGCTGAGTGCAGGCTGGTTCTTCCTCTACCCGCAACCCACGGAGGAAGAGGCCCTGCAGCGCGACCTGGCGGCTATGTATGCCACACGCACCCTGCCCGGCGGCTATACCGTGGCCACAGGAGCCGCTGTCCATGCCGCCTACCGAGTCATGGACTATATCTCGCGCCACGAGGTCTTCGCCGGGATGACCCCGCAGCAGGCTGAAGAGTGGTTGCAGCTGGATCGGGTGCCCGCCGCCTACCGCCGCCAACTGCGCGATGAGCGTGATATCGACCTTCCCTCCGTCGACAGCCTCTTTGAAAGCCGCGATCGCTTCCTTACCGTAACGGACGGCCGCCGCATCTGCGTCCTCTACATCCGCACCGACGCCGAGGGCGACCGTATCAACATCGCTGAAGTACAGGATGCCGGGTGGGATGCCGTGGCGGATGATAACCGCCGCCGCTACGGGCGCGACTTCGAGCGCGACCGCCTGCGCTAACCCGTTGTACCCTCTTCCCCCACCCTGACCGCATGGCCGCCTACACTTACAAACGCCGGATTGCCTTCCACGAGACGGACGCCGCAGGCATCGTCTACTACGGCAATTATTTTCACCTCGCAGAAGAGGCCGAGACTCACGCACTGGCCTCACTGAGCGATGCCGCCGACACACTGCGCCGCTACGGCTACCCGAGGGTCCACACCGAGGCTGACTACTTCGCGCCGTTGCATTTTTTCGATGAGGTCACGGTACAGGCGACCATCACCCGCATCGGGGAAAGCTCGCTGCACTGGGAGTTTGCCATCAGCGGCCCTGCAGGCCCCTGTGCCGTCGTCCGCAGCATATCCGCGCGGCGTCACCTCAGCGATGGTTCGGCAGCCCCTTACAGCGAGGCTGAGCGGCGAGCGCTGGGGGCTCTGCGCTGAGGGCGCCTCTGCCTGTCGGCCTTGTTTTTGTCGGCATAGTCCAGCAGCATCTGCGCGACCGCCTTAGCCGTCTCAGGCAGATCCTGCACCGAGTGACCGGAAGGCACGATAGTCTCGCTCCCCCAACCGATGTGGCTCGACCAGTAGGGGACGATTCCGTCCGAGCTCTCAGGGGTATCTCCCTTACCGCGGTCGCCGATGACCGAGTGAGTCGGTACCGGGCGGACGGCCAGCTTCTGCAAGCCGACAATCGAATATCCCCGGGGTGAGAGCTGGCTGCCACTGGTGAACCAATTGGCCATGCGCTCCGGCTCCATCAGCAGGCTGTCCTGCTGCAGCGTAGCGATGTTGTACATCTCGCTGATCAACTCCTGAGGCAGCACGATGAGGCGCATCAGCCAGCTGACGATACCCATACTGGCGACGGGTGAGCCCCGGTGCGGCGTCGCCAGATACACCACCATACCGGCCTGCACCGGTTCAAAGAAATAATCCGTACGGAATGGCTCGATAAAGGAATCGGGGAATGCCTCATGCACGTAGCGCGCGTCCAGATACTTCCGCATGTTACGCATGCGGTTCTCCCCAGCCGGGTTATCCTCCAGCATACGCCACGGCTCCAGACACTGGCTGTAGCGCGTGATGAGCCCACCCATCGAGTGCCCCACGACCACCATCCTGTCCCAGTTGGTGTTCTTCTTATGTGGGTCAAGCCGGCGCCTGGCCTCAGCCAGCGATTTGCGGTAGATATCGGCTGTCAGGGTCCACGCCACCCCGGTAGGATAGTTGAAATACCAGAACTGATAGTTGCGGCGGATTTCCGGGTAGGCCATCAGGCGGTTGACCATGTTGTTGAAGGTGCTCGCGCTGGACATCAGCCCATGAGTCAGCACCACGGGAATCTTATTCGGATTATAGTTCTCCATGCAGGTGAGCCCGGTGGTATCGCGCAGCTCCTGCGGCTGCAGCATCCCCAGCCAGCGGTCATCCTTCACTCGGGTGAGCGACCAGTATATCTCGATGGGCGCAGAGAAATCAGCGGCTATCTCATACCGGTGGCTCCCCACGCGCATCTGCTCCACCTGATGCCGCTTGATGAGGTGCAGCACCGGTCGTGCCCCGCGCTTCGCCGGGAACGCCATCACCGCCGTCAGCGTGCTCACCGTTCCGCGCTGTCGGAAGTGGATTTCCTGCTCCGAGCGTTCAATCTTATCTGCCGGGATAACCCCCACCATCGGCACCCCCAGCCCGGGCACGGTCACGCGCTCCGTGATTTCGTCGAGCTCAATCTCCGATGCCGGCACGATATCATCGTAGACCACATACAGAGGTCTCTTCAGCCCTCTACCGCCATATCGCAGCTCGAAGCCCTCGGGCATCACCTGCTTTTTTGCCTCCCATGCTGTCCTGACATCGAGTCGCAGACGCTGCACCAGGGTAAGCAGCTTCTTATTATAATCCTCCAGGGCGCGGGCGCGTTCGGCATCCGACGCTCTGCGGCTGCCCATGATATCCCAGTTGCGGCGCATCTGCTCGATGAGCAGAGCGTCCGAAATCTCGCTGCGGGTTAGCTCGGGCTCGCGCGGAGCCGGGATGAGCGGAGCCGCACACCCCACCAGTAGAAGCAATGTCATCAGCAGCGCCCAACAGCGCACGAGGGGACGAGTGCAAAATAGCGTTGTCATCAGGGGCTATTCTATGAACAAGCATTCGCACTGTCAATCCAACATTGCCCTGATGATGTAAAAAGGCTCCGTTGCCGGGCGGCAGCGGAGCCTTTTCATCAGAGGGGGAAGCGAATTGACTTCAACAAATACCCTTCCCTCCGGTATTATATCTTACAGCACCTCGGGGGCGAGGGAGACGATCTTCATGAAGCCTTTTTCACGAAGCTCGCGAGCCACCGGCCCGAAGATACGGGTGCCTTTCGGGTTGTTGTCCTTATCGATCACCACCACAGCGTTGGTGTCGAAACGGAGAACAGAACCGTCATCGCGGCGGATGGGGGCGGCGGTGCGGACCACCACAGCCTTGACCACGGAGCCCTTCTTCACCGAAGCGGTGGGGATGGATTCGCGGATGTGGCAGGTGATGATGTCGCCGATGTGAGCCTGGTCGGTGCCGGACTTGCCGATGACGCCAATCATCTTGGCGGTACGGGCGCCGGTGTTGTCAGCGACCTGGACGAGGGATTCCATCTGAAGCATGGTAAATCAGTTCCTTTCCGTGTTTAGTGTTTGATGATTTCCACCAGCTCCCAGCGCTTGAGGGCGGAGAGGGGGCGGGTTTCGCGGATGCGCACGGTATCGCCCACAGAGGCGGTCTCGTTCTCATCGTGAGCATAGAACTTCTTGCTCTTCTTCACGATTTTCTTGAAAACGGGGTGGGGGACGCGTGCCACATACTCCACAACGATGGTCTTGCTCATCTTGGTGGAGACAACAACGCCGACGCGGGTCTTACGAAGGCCCTGGGGCTTGGTCGTAGTAGTTTCTTCGCTCATTAGATTAAGTCCTTTGGGTTTTCGTATTGATTAGTTGGCGTCGGCAGCGCTGCCCTCGCCCTGAACAGTCAGGGCGCAGGCGAGCTCCTTGCGGACGATGCGGATGCGCTGGTTGTTTTCCAGCTGGCCGGTGGCCTGCTGGATGCGCAGGTTGAAGTACTCCTCGCGAAGGCCCTTGATGTGGGCGGCGAGCTCCTTGGCGGGCATACCGCGGAAGTCTTTAGCTTTCTTGACAGGCATAATATCTGTAATGTTGGAATGTTACTGGTTTAGGCCTGGGGCTCGACACCCTGGCGATAGACGAAGCGAGTACGGATACCCAGCTTGTTGGAGGCGAGGCGGAGAGCCTCACGAGCAGCGGACTCGGTCACGCCGCCGACCTCGAACATGATGTTGCCGGGACGGCAGACGGCCACCCATCCCTCCACAGCACCCTTACCCTTACCCATACGGGTGTCCGGCGGACGCTTGGTGAAGGACTTCTGCGGGAAGATACGGATGTACACGCGGCCACGACGGCGCAGGTAACGGTTGATGGCGATACGGCAAGCCTCGATCTGATTGTTGGTAACCCAGCCGCGGGTAAGAACCTGCAGACCGAAATCGCCGAAGGCAACATAATCGCCGCTGGTAGCATTGCCGCCGCTGTTGCCGCGGTGCATCTTGCGGTGGTTACCTTTGATTCGTTTGGGCATTAAAGGCATAGTCTTATTCTCCTATTGGTTTAATGTTTCGGTTGAATGGGTTAGTTAATCAGGCATCGCGGCGGGAATCGCGGCGAGGACGCGGAGCGCGGTTCTGACGGCCGCCCGTGGGGGCTGCACCGGGAACCTCCGGACGCTTGTTGATCCAGCACTTGATACCGATGAGACCGTACAGAGTGTGAGCCTCGGCGAAACCATAGTCGATGGGGGCGCGCAGTGTCTGCAGCGGTACTTTACCCTCACGATACTGCTCGGCGCGGGCGATATCAGCACCGCCCAGACGACCGGCGCAGCGGATACGAATACCCTCAGCACCGAAGTCCATGGCGACCTGTACGGCGCGCTTCATGGCGCGACGGAAGGAGACGCGGCGCTCCAGCTGAGTAGCGATGTTCTCGGCCACGAGCTGAGCATCAAGCTCAGGCTGGCGGATTTCCATGATGTCGAGCTTGACCTGGGAGCCGCTGCACAGCTTGGTGAGGGCGGCGGTCATGTCCTCGATATTCTTACCCTTGGGCCCGATGATGAGACCGGGGCGAGCGGTGCAGATGGTCACGCGGACGCTGTTCCAGGCACGCTCGATGGTGATGCGGGAAATCGCGGGTGTGGCACCCTTGAGATCTTTGTTGAGATCGGCGCAATAGTCCTTGATGAACTTGCGGATCTTGAGGTCCTCGTGGAGCTTAGTGGCATAGTCCTTGCCAGTAGCATACCACTTGGAGCGCCAGTCCTTGGTTACGGCCAGACGGAAGCCGATAGGATTTACTTTCTGTCCCATAATGTTATGTTCAGTTGATTGTGGTTATGCCTCTTTGCTGGCGAGGATGACGGTGATATGAGCCGTGCGCTTGCGGATCATGTTGGCAGAGCCGCGGGCACGAGCCATGGTGCGACGGAACGTGGGGCCTTCGTCCACCATCACGCTCTTGAGCACGAGCTCATCGGCGGACAGGCCGTTGTTGTTCTCAGCGTTGGCCACGGCGGCCTTGAGCGTCTTATTCAGCAGATAAGCGCCCTTCTTGGGGGTGTAGCTCAGCACGTCGGTAGCCTGGGATACAGACATACCCTGGACGGCGGCAGCTACATCGCGCATCTTCTTCGCAGAGATGCGAGCGTTTTTGTATTGTGCTTTCACTTCCATTGTTTCGGTATTTGTTGAAGAATTAATCGTTGGTGGTCACGCTGACGCGGTCTCCTGCGCTGACGCTGAGTGCCGGGTTGAGGTGCTTCTGCACCAGGAGTCCGGAGACACTCTTGCGAACGTCGGTCACAACCGCCACTGCTATGGCCTGGTCGCCTCGGGTGATTTCCATGGGCAAGCCCACTTGCACCCCGGCGCGACTGCCGGCATTGATGACGATGAGCCCGGATTCGGAGTCGATACTCAGTACCGTAGCGTCATTTACCGTCCCGCTCAGCTCGTCCTGCTTCGCCTGCCGCAGCCCGAGGGCTACATCCAGCTCGACCAGGGCGGCCTCCAGTGCCTGCCGGGCATCCGCATCATCCACCAGGGCGGTGCGCATATACGCACTGAGGGCGGATGTGAGGCGAAGGGAGCTCTGGCGGAGGGTGTCCAGCTCGTTGCGTGCGGCCTCGAGCTGAGAGGCGGTCTCGATCAGTTTCTGCTCACCTTCTCCCAGGGCGGCTCCACCCATCGCTTCGAGGCGGGAGCGGATTTCCCTGAGCTGCCGGCGTGCCTCATCCGCGTCGCTGCGCGCTAACGTGTAGCTCTCGCGGAGGGTGGCAACCTGGCGTTCCAGTTGGTTGATTTTGCGTTGCGTGTCACTCTCGCTCGTGCCGGATTCACCGGCGGCTGTTCCCATGGCAGCGAGTGCCGCAGCGAACAAACCGATGTACCGGCGATGAGCGATCATGTTGATAAGTTCTCAGGTTCTATTACTTCTTGCCGATGCCGCCGTGTGCCTTGAAGATTCGCGTCGGAGCGAATTCACCAAGCTTATGGCCCACCATGTTCTCGGTCACATACACTGTGGCAAAGCTCTTGCCGGCATGCACGAGGAAGGTCAGACCGACAAAATCCGGAATCACCATGGAGGCACGGCTCCAAGTCTTGATCGGCTTCTTGTCCCCGCTCTGCAGAGCGGCGTCAACCTTGTCGAGAAGAGACTGGCTTACGAAGGGTCCTTTTTTGAGGGAACGTCCCATTGTTCTTAGAAATGTTTGTGGTTAAAATAATTACTTGGTCTTGCGGCGCTGCACGATGAACACATCGGAGGGCTTGCGGAGACGGCGGGTCTTCTGGCCCTTGACGTGACCCCAGGGGGACTTCAGGTGCTGACGACCACCACCGGACTTGGACTTACCCTCACCACCACCGTTGGGGTGGTCGACGGGGTTCATACACATACCACGCACGGTGGGACGGATGCCCATCCAGCGGGTACGACCGGCCTTACCGGAGGATTCGTTCATGTGCTGGGTGTTACCCACCTGACCGATGGTGCAGAAGCACTCCACGCGGAACTTGCGGATCTCGCCGGAGGGCATCTTCACGAGGGCGTACTCGCCATCGCGGTTGGAAAGCACAGCCTGCTGACCGGCGGAGCGGGCAATCTTGCCGCCGGTGCCGGGGCGCACCTCGATGTTGTGGATAGCCGTGCCCAGGGGGACATTCTTGAGAGGCATGGCGTTGCCCACCTTGGGGGCAACATTCTCACCGGCCTGCACCTGCATACCGACGGTCAGACCGACGGGAGCGAGGATGTAGCTCTTCGTGCCATCCGTGTACTGGATGAGAGCGATACGGCAGGTACGGTTCGGATCATACTCAATACCGATAACCTTGGCGACATCCGTGCGGGTGCGGCGGAAGTCCACCAGGCGATAGTGTTTCTTGTGACCACCGCCGATGTGGCGGGTGGTGATACGGCCGTTGTTGTTGCGGCCACCGCTCTTGCGGATGGGCTGCAGAAGGCTCTTCTCGGGAGTAGACTTGGTGATCTCGTCGAAAGAGGGCAGAACCTTATAGCGGTTGGACGGCGTGGTAGGCTTAAATGACTTGAGGGACATGATAGCTTACGTATTTAGGGGTTCTGTGAGTTGTGGTTTACACAAGGTCAAGAGACTCGCCATCCTTGAGTCGCACGTAGGCCTTCTTCCAGGCGGGTGCGGTGCCGGCGTCCTTGGTGCGCTTGCGGCGAACCTTGCCGTCGTAGTTGGCGGTGCGAACGGAAGCGACCTTCTTACCGAAAGCCTTTTCCACGGCCTGCTTGATTTCGATCTTGGTGGCCTTGACCGCCACTTCAAGCGTCAGCACGCCCGTCTCCTCATGCATCACGGTGGCCTTTTCGGACACGCGCGGCTTCTTAATAACGTCGTAAATGTCGTTCATGATTACTTGGTGCGGTTGGCGATGGTTTCCAGAGCGGATTCAACGAGCACCACCTTGTTGGCGTGCAGCAGCTGCTCCACGTTCACTTCGGCGGCGGACATCAGCAGCACCTCGGCCACATTGCGACCGGCGCGCTTCGTCATCTCGTCAAAAGAATCAGCGATAATGAGGATCTTCTTGCCCTCGGCGATAGAGGCCACGGCGGCGACGAAGCTCTTCGTCTTGCCGTCCTCCACGGAGAAGGAAGGAACGGTCACGACCTTACCACCGGAGATGATGTCACCGAGCACGCGGCGCAGAGCCAGCTTGCGGGTGGACTTGTTCACCTTCTTGGAGTAGTCGCAGGGGCGGGGGCCGAACACCACGCCACCACCCACGAAGATGGGGCTCTGGTGGTCGCCGTGACGGGCGTTACCCGTACCCTTCTGGCGGTAGATCTTGCGGTTGTTACCGGCCACTTCACCACGGGTCTTCGTGTTAGCGGAACCCGTGCGACGGTTGGCACGGTAGGCAGTCACCAGGTCATGCACGGCCTGGCTGCCCTTCTCAGCACCCACCGTCACGATATTGGCGGCGTTGGCTGCTTCGATTGTGAATTCTGTAGCGGACATAGATAGGTTCTCCTAGTTCGTTTATTTATTTACCGTTCTTCTTCTTGGCCGGACGGACCACCACGTAGGATCCCTTGGCACCGGGAACCGGGCCGGAAACGAGAATCACGTTGTCGTCCTTGCGCACCTGAACAACCTTCAGGTTCTGCACGGTCTTGCGCTCGTTACCCTGGTGGCCGGGCATCTTCTGACCCTTCCACACACGGGACGGCGTGGCGCAGGCGCCCACACCACCGGTACGGCGGTGCATCATGGAGCCGTGCGTCATGGGGGAGCCATGGAAGTTATGACGACGCATAACACCCTGGAAGCCCTTACCCTTGGAGGTGCCGATGACGTCCACCCAGGCGCCCTCTTCGAAGAGTTCGCAACCGGGGTGAGCAGCACCCTCTGCAGGCAGCTCAGCGGCGTCCACGCGGAACTCCTTGAGGAGCTTGGCGGGAGCAATACCGAGCTTCTTGAAATGGCCGGCGACCGGCTTGGAGAGGCGGCTCTCCTTCTGAGCGTCGAACGCCACCTGGATAGCGGTGTAGCCGTCCTTCTCAGCGGTCTTGATCTGGCCGTAAGTGTTGCCGGTCACGTCGATGACAGTGACGGGAATCATGGCGCCGGTCTCCTTGTTGAAGACGCGGGTCATGCCAACCTTCTTACCAATAAGTCCTAAAGACATGTTTCTAAAAAATCTGTGTTAAGGTTCGTAATGATTGATCTCAGACGCAGGATTAGATCTTGATCGTGATGTCCACACCGGCAGGCAGGTTGAGCTTCTTGAGCTCTTCCACCGTGCGGGAGGTCGGCTCGACGATGTCGAGCAGGCGCTTGTGGGTACGGATTTCGAACTGATCGGCAGATTTCTTATTAACATGGACCGAGCGGTTCACAGAGAACTTCTCGATACGAGTCGGCAAAGGAATCGGTCCGGCGACTTTTGCACCTGTACGCTTGGCGGTCTCGACGATCTCGGAAGCGGAGCGATCGATAGCGCGGCTGTCAAATGCACGGAGACGGATGCGGATTTTGGGACTTTGCATGAACGTGCGGTTATGTTTAGGTTAATATTGTATGGTTGGTTTAGTTGTTACCACCGCGAGCCTTGACGATCTGAGCGACCAGGTTCGGGGGTACTTGTTCGAAGTGAGAGGGTTCCATGGAGTAGGAGGCCAGACCCTTGGAGAGGGTACGGATGTCGGTGGAGTAACCGAACATCTCAGCCAGCGGCACGGAAGCGGTGAGGATACACTCGCTGCCCTTGTGCTCCATGTTGTTCACCTGAGCGCGGCGGCGGTTGAGGTCGCCCATGATATCGCCCTGGTTTTCAGCGGGGGTGACGACTTCCACGCTCATGATGGGCTCCAGCAGCACGGGAGCGCACTTGGCAAAGGCGTTCTTCATGGCGAAGATAGCAGCCATCTTGAAAGCGTTTTCGTTGGAGTCCACTTCGTGGTAGGAACCGTCGATGACGTCCACTTCCACGTCTTCCACCGGGTAACCGGCAACGGAACCGGAGTTCATGGCCTCATTCAGACCGGCGTACACGGCGTTCATGTACTCCTTGGGAATGGCACCACCCACAATCTTGTTGGCAATCTTGAGACCCGTGCCACGCTCGCCGGGACGCATGGCGATAACCACGTCACCGTACTGACCACGACCACCGGACTGCTTCACGAGCTTGCCCTGCACGCGGTCGGCGGACTTGGTGATGGTTTCGCGGTAGGCGATCTGGGGCTTACCGGTGTTGGCCTCTACCTTGAACTCGCGCTTGAGGCGGTCCACGATGATGTCGAGGTGAAGCTCACCCATACCGGCGATGATGGTCTGGCCGGTCTCCTCGTCGGTCTTGACGCGGAAGGTGGGGTCTTCAGCGGAAAGGCGCTGCAGAGCGTTGGACATCTTCTCCTGGTCACCCTTGGTGAGGGGCTCCACGGCCATGGAAATCACGGTATCCGGGAAGGTCGGGGGCTCGAGCGTGTAGTCGAAGTCGTCGGAAGCCAGGGTGTCACCCGTGGTAGCGTTCTTCAGACCCACGATAGCGGCGATATCGCCGGAGTACACAGCGTCCACGTCGGTGTGAACATTGGCCTGAATCTGGAGCAGACGACCCACGCGCTCACGCTTGCGGGTACGGGGATTGTACACGGTATCACCCTTGCGAATCACACCGGTGTACACGCGGATGAACACCAGAGAGCCCACGAACTTGTCGGCCCAGAGCTTGAATGCCAGAGCCACGGGCTTGTCATCATCAGAGGGGTTGATTTCCTTCACCTCGAAGGTCTCATAGCCGTTCTCGTCGAGACCGTTGGAGATGGTGGAGGTCACGGTAGCCTGCTTGGCCTCCAGCGGAGAGGGCAGGTAGTCCACCACAGCGTCCAGAAGACCCTGCACACCCTTGTTCTTGAAAGCGGAACCACCGGCCACGGGAACAAACTTGTTGGCGATGGTGGCGCGACGGATAGCGGCCTTCAGCGTCTGGGCATCGATGGGTTCCTCCATGAGGAAGAGCTCGGCGAGCTCGTCGTCCACGTCAGCCACACGGCTCTTGAGCTCCTCCAGAGCCATCTCAGCCTCTTCCTTCAGCTCGGCGGGAATGTCGACCACCTCGATGGTGGAGCCCAGCTTGTCGGAGGTGTTGTACATGATGGCCTTCTGGTTCACCACGTCAATCTGGCCGACGAGGGCATCCTCGGAGCCGATGGGGATGAGCACGGGGGAGGCATTGGCACCGAGCTTGGTGCGGATATCGTTGAGCACATTGTCAAAGTTGGCACCCACACGGTCCATCTTGTTCACGAAGCACAGACGGGGCACGTTGTACTTGGAAGCCTGGCGCCACACGGTCTGAGTCTGGGGCTGCACACCGGCAACACCGCAGAACACCACGATAGCGCCGTCGAGCACGCGCAGGGAGCGCTCCACCTCAGCGGTGAAGTCCACGTGCCCGGGAGTATCGATAACGTTGAGCTGGAAGTTATCGTTCTCGAAAATCTTGTAGCAACCCTCAGCAGGGAGCTGTTTCCAGTTGGTCGTAACGGCGGCGGAGGTAATGGTAATACCGCGCTCCTGTTCCTGCTCCATCCAGTCGGTGGTTGCAGAGCCATCGTGCGTCTCACCGAGCTTATGGATCATGCCGGTGTAGAACAGGATACGTTCAGAAAGCGTGGTTTTGCCACCGTCAATGTGAGCGGCAATACCGAAGTTACGGTAGCGCTCCAGCGGGGCCTTGCGGTTGGGGCTGCTTACATTAGCCATAATTTAAAGTAATATGAAGTTGTTATTGTTCAGAGATTACGAGTAACTTCCGCGGCCGTTTCTTACCAACGGAAGTGAGCGAAGGCACGGTTGGCCTGAGCCATCTTGTGCACATCGTCGCGCTTGCGGACAGCAGCGCCCTGATTGGCGGCAGCTTCCTTGATTTCGTTGGCCAGAGCCTTGGCCATGGGGATACCCTTGCGGTTGCGGGCAAAATTGATAATCCAGCGCATAGCGAGAGCCTCGGAGCGATCCGGAGCCACTTCCAGCGGCACCTGGTAGGTAGCACCACCCACGCGGCGGCTCTTCACCTCCACACGGGGCTTGGCGTTCTCGATAGCACGCGTCAGTACCTCCAGCGGGCTCACGGTATCGGTACCTTCGTTAGCCAGATCAATGGCCTTGTACACGATGCGCTCTGCAAGAGCACGCTTACCGGCAAGCATCACCTTGCCAATGAGGCGACCCACAAGCACGGAATCGTAGCGGGAGTCGCGACGCTCAATCTTCTTGTAAACACGTTTACGGCGAGACATATCTGTATTTTCTTATCGTTGCAGGTTCAATTACTTAGCGCTTCTTAGCGGGAGCGGCGGCGGCACCGGCTTTCGGGCGCTTGGCACCATACTTCGAACGGCCACGACGGCGCTTGTCAACACCCAGGCAGTCCAGGGCGCCACGAACGATGTGATAGCGAACACCGGGCAAGTCCTTCACACGGCCACCACGCACAAGCACGATGGAGTGCTCCTGCAGGTTGTGACCCTCACCGCCGATGTAGGCGATTACTTCTTCACCGTTGGTAAGGCGAACCTTAGCAACTTTACGCATAGCGGAGTTCGGCTTCTTCGGCGTACGGGTCATCACCTGAAGGCAGACGCCACGACGCTGCGGGCAGCTATGAAGAGCGCGAGACTTCGACTTCTCTTCCGGTACGGTACGTCCCTTGCGGACGAGCTGATTAATGGTCGGCATGTTTCCTTTTAGTTTGTTGTTTTTCAGGCCCTTGCGTAGCAGATGCACAAGTCCCTCTCCCTTGAGGAAACCTGCCATTTCTCCGGCGGCGGGCCCGATAAAATCCTTCTATGGTGCGTAGTTCTACACACTTAGCGGGTCACAGAGTATAGCCATTTTCCCCTATATTGCAAGCCTTTTCTTTGCATTTTTAACGAATTTCTGTAATTTTTTGCACCTTTTTTCTCATCTTCCCTTTCCTATACCCTTTACTCCCCAAAATTTATTAAATTTTTCTTAAATGACACAATAAATAGGCGAAGGGAGAGTGACGGTAATCGAACGTCAATGATCCGTCACCCATCGGTATGATGTTCCACGACCCTTATTTCCTATCGCGCGCGCGAGCGCGCGAGGCAGCACAAGCAAACGGGACAAATTGAGCACAGAGCGGATGGGGGCGAGGGCATTCTCCATCACCTCAAGCGGGTCCAGGACGGTGCGCCGGGAGGCGGCCTGAACATCCCCGCTGAACACGGCGCGCAGGATACGCGGGGAGTATCCGCTCACCATTGCCACGTTATCGCGGACGGAATCGGGCGAGCCGGTATTGGTGGCATCCAGATTCCAGTAGACGATGGCGGGAAACTCATATCCGGCATACTTGAACTGAAGGCGGATTCTGTCCATGAGGGTTTCATCATACTCCGCGCCGGCATCGAACTGCATATCGGAGAGGATGAGCAGGCAACGGGGCATAGTATCCTGCCCTGCCCCGCTTTGGCGCGCCGTCTCCAGCAGCAGGCGGAATACATCCGCCACGTTGGTGTTTTCCACGATGCTGTATTGCTGCAAGGCTTCCAGCCTGTCCGTCACGGAGTCACCCTCCGGCAGCTCCAACCAGCGCGCCTGCGAGCTGAAACTGCACACGCAGTTGCGGAAAGGCCCGCTCAGGCGCTCTGCACAGTACAGCGCCAGCGGGTACGCCACCTGGTGTGGGGGCAACTCGCTGCCCCACCACATCGAGCCTGAGGTGTCCAGTACCGGGAGAATCCCGCCACCCGCTGACGGCAAAAAATTTTCCAGATGGAGCCACTGGGCATCGATGATGCGCTTCAGCTCCGCCCGAGTGAGCCCTCGCGGCAGTCTGCCGAACCAGGGGCGGAACAACTCGTGCGGATACCCCGCCGCTGTGTTCAGTTTCTTTTCTGCCATCGTGCGGAAGAAGCGTTCCTTATCCCTCCGCGCAAACAGAGAACGATAGCGGTTAAGAGCCTGCGTGGGCAGCTTGTCGTATTCCACCGCCTCGGGTTTGCCGGCCGCCAGCAGCTGCTCCACGGTGGGAGAGGCCGCAGCCACCGCCCGCCGGAAATCACCGTTACTCATCCCGAGCGCGGCACGCACCGCCGCCCACAGCGCCGAGCGACGCGGCAACCACTTGCAGGCGTAGTAATTCCTCGTATGAACCCCCTCTGCAAAAATCGCCACCACATCCCCCCGCAAGGCCGGGATCCGCTCTGCCACCTGCACATAGTCCCGGTAGCAGCCCAGCTCACCCAACAGCGGCAGGTTATCGCGCACCGTTTCCGGGCTCAGCTCCCACAGCAGCTCCAGCAGGTGCAGGAACACGCTCCTCTCCCCTGCCCCGCTGCGGACCGAGCGACACCAGAACAAAATCGACACCGCCGTAGCAGCATCCGCTGCATAGGCCTCCAGAAAGAGCCCCTCCAATGCCTCCGGCGACTCCTGCACCATATTACGAGCCGACGCGATTTCCGCAAATAAATCCAGACAGGCATTGCCCGTGCTCCGCAGTTGCAGGGCACCATTCTCCGTTGCGCTCAATTGATTTGTATTCATCTTGCTTATTTCCTCCGTTGATGTATTTGTTGAAAAGCGGGAACCTTGAAAGCGATTGCTTGAACTTCCGGATACCCTGCTCGGTTAAGCTGCCTCCTTCTCTCAGAGATCCGCAGCAGCCAAATCAGTGATAATGATTTGTAAGGCCTGACCCGATTGCAGAAAAGTTCTTACCATTGTACAAACGGTTACACACGTGTCCCGAAAATTCGGCAAAACCTTGTGGGGGCATCATGCAGCCCATTCATTGGCGGAAGTTACAGTTTGTTTTAATACCGACATAAACCTCTTACTTTTAATTCGTAAATCGTCATTCGTCATTCGTAAATCAACGAGTGCTTCCCCTGAAAGCGATTTCTTGAACTTCGGGGACGCGGTGAGTCTACTGCTCTGCCACTGAGCTAAGGCGGCTGCATGCCCTCCCTCCCGGATTCGAACCGGGGACCAATAGTTTATCTTATCTCGTGAGTTTGCAGAAAAGTTCGTCCGTTGCAGCCCAGCGGCTGACAACGTTGCCATTCTACCACTATTTCATGATTTTTCCACCCCTATATCACACAGACACCATGACTATATAATCATAAAAAATAAACCCTGTGCAACGGAAGTCGGGGGATTGGTTGATGCGGAACTTGCTGTCGCCCCGTCCGGGGCTCTGAATCTTTTTTTGTTCATGAACCGGGGGTCGCGCGCACCTTGTGCGCTTACCCCCGGCTACGACGCCGGCGCCCTCCGGGCGCTTTGTTCCGCTCTCCGGGAGAGAGACGACATAGTCCCCTACTCGGCTCGCCATCTCCGAGTTTTCACACCAAAAAAACAGTGCTGATACCCCCTGCGGGCAACGCCCGCCGAACATTGCGCCCGGCAGGGCGCTGGACTCGTAGCCGGAGGTAAGCCCGCACAGCGGGCGCAGCCTCCGGCCATCACAAAAAAAAATCTAAGCCCCGAACGGGGCGACAGCACGGAGTCGGCGAAGCTTGCTTTTACTCACCCCCTACTCGACCCGGAATCTCCGAGTTTTCACACAAAAAAAACAGTGCTGATACCCCCTGCGGGCAACGCCCGCCGAACGTTGCGCCCGGCAGGGCGCAGGACTCGTAGCCGGAGGTAAGCCCGCGCAGCGGGCGCAGCCTCCGGCCATCACAAAAAAAACAATTTTAGCCCCGGACGGGGCGACAGCACGGAATCGGCGAAGCTTGCTTTTACTCAAATGCTTTCGTTATTTCGTCGCAGCCATTCCTCTACATCAGCTCCGTGCTTTTTCAAAAATTGGCAAAATTCCTCTAATGCGGTATGAGTACGGTGGTGTTCTTCCTGATTAGCGATATAGTTGATTACCGCGTCCTTGTTCGATTCGCTTACCGAAAAAGCCCCATAACCTTCCTGCCACGAAAAATCCCTATAATACGAATCTATGCCTTTTATCCACTTGCTGGTATTGGATTTGATATCCCGAACGAAATCAGACAATCTGACCGTGGCCGGCAGACTTGCCAGAATATGAATATGATCAGGTCTTCCGCCTACCTTATAGGAATACCCCGACATAGAGCGAATACTACCCCCTATGTAATGGAAAACACGCGATAAATCTCCCTCCCGAATGGTGCTTCCCTTGCTCTTTGTGTGAAAAATAAGGTGCACATTGATATTGATAAAAGAACTCCCCATATTGGTACAGAGAATACCATGCTAACGGTTGCATGACAAGGTGAAAACATCTGAATACAGGAAGGGAGGATGTGTCTCGCGTTACAATCTCCGGACTTACGCCCTACGCCATGACCGACTCGTCCCTCCAAGGGTTCTGCTGCGGTCGGCTGTCGCCCCGTCCGGAACTCTGAATCTTTTTTGTTCATGAACCGGGGGTCGCGCGCACCTTGTGCGCTTACCCCCGGCTACGACGCCGGCGCCCTCCGGGCGCTTTGTTCCGCTCTCCGGGAGAGAGCCGACATAGTCCCCTACTCGGCCCGGAATCACCGAGTTTTCACGCCAGAAAACAGTGCTGATTCCCCTGCGGGCAACGTTCGCCGAGCGTTGCGCCCGGCAGGGTGCAGGACTCGTAGCCGGAGGTAAGCCCGCGCAGCGGGCGCAGCCTCCGGCCATCACGAAAAAAACAATCTAAGCCCGGGGCGACAACAACGGTAGAATCAGCGAAATTCAGTTCGCTGGCGCTCACGGTGAAGAACGGCGTTTCGCCGTGGTGAAGACGGTCGAACGCCCGAGTGAAGAAGCCGCTGCGCGGCGAGTGAAGAACGCGCTACGCGCGTGGAGAGGGGAGAAGAGAACACGGCAGCCGCAGGCTGCGGAACTCACTGTGTTCTAACTTCTTAAATCTTAATTCTCAATTCTCCTCATTCCACCTTCCCCTGTCTCTGCAAAAAAGACGGGGTGACCGTCCATCTCGAACAGTCACCCCGCGGGGGAATCAGTACAGTAAATCTGACTTCTTAAATCTCAATTCTTAATTATTTCCGTCGGCGACGTGCGGCGAGGCCGGCCAGTGCCAGCAGGCTCAGCGTGGCCGTGGTCGGCTCGGGGACGGTGGGGGTGGAGAATGTAATGCCGGTTAGCCCAACGTAACAACCCTTAGAATCTGATTCAGAAACCTTCAGAGTAAATGTCAACTCATCATCGGTACTTATTTCAATGGGCGTAAAGCTAAGCGTCGGATTATCATCCCAATGCTCTATTGTCTTTGTGTCATCATTTGGATCAGTTTCGTTTGTAAATGAATGGACAACGCTGCTCTGAATGTCTCCTGTAAGGGTAAAGTTGATTTCTCGTTTATTTTTATCAGCAGACTGTGCGGAACCTCCGGAATTGAAGGCATAAGCGTCAAATGTAATACTTCCAAGAGTAATTGTTTCAGCGCTGTCATTTTTCAGTGTAAACTTTGCGCTCCATGGTGTTCCCTCTTGCTCAACACCGTTAACAATGGCGCCACCTACATTAACATTCGGACGCAAAGAGCCGGGATTGAGAGTTCCACTACCATTATATCCTGAGGTATATTCAGAGATTGATAATGTCAGCGCTAACTCTCCCTCAAACGTAAAAGTTGGCGTTGGGTTAGTGGTGCTTGCTCCGCTGAACGCACCGGAGTAATCAACCGCCCCCGCCACCCCGGTCAGCGCCAGGAGTGCTATTATCGTCTTTTTCATATTTATCGTGTTTAGTGTTTGTTGTTTAGCTTGCGGTGAGGCTCAGCCAGGGGTACCCGTTCCTTCGCGCGATGGGATGCCGAGATACCTGACCGGGACTCACCGCGCGCAGTATATCGCATTTCGAATGCGATGCGCAAAAAACACGGCAAATCGAATTCGGAAGTGAAGAAAAGAGTTTACGCTGTTCCAATCTCGGAACAACCCCTTATATTCATATGTACAGGTAAAAGATAAAGTGTGAACAAAGATAACTATTTCCGCTTTACCTTTTACCTGTTTCGCCTATTGTGCATCGAGTGAGTGGTAACCGAAATATACGGTTGCTCATTTTTATTCCGGAAAATTTTCTGCATCTATTCCGGAATATTCACGGCTTCAGCGCCGTAATGGGGAGTACATATACGCCATCTTCCCGCTGATATGCGGCGTTACTCAAGGCACAAATGACAGCAAGAACAATCGGAGGCTTGCCGCCGGACTCTGCAGCTATACTATCCCTCAGACGAATCAGACCTGCTGCTGCTGTATCTATCTGTCTTGCTCCCAGTTTAATCTCAAATGCGCACCAGTTGCCGTCAGGCAGCTCTATGACGGCATCTACTTCACGCCCTCTGTAATCCTGATAGTGAAACACTCTGGCATCAAAACTCTCGGCGTATATCTGCAAATCTCTCACACACAGGCTTTCAAACAAAAAACCAAGAGTGTTCAAATCATTCATCAGCATCTCCGGCGTTACTTTCAGCAGACTGCACGCAAGCGATGGATCAGTAAAGTGGCGCTTTTCTGCTTGCTTTACACGGACTGAAGAGCGGATATTGGAGGAAAACGGCGGCTGATTTTCTAACAAGAACAGCCGCTGAAATACATCAAGATAGGTTACGATGGTTTTGTCATCAATCTCTTCTCCTGCATCGGTGCGAATATCCTCGCGTAATTTGCTGATTCCGGCAGTTGTTGATACATTGCGAGCCAAGGAACGCAACAGTTGTAACATCTTGGAGGCGTTGCGTTGAATCCCGTCCATTCGGTACACGTCATCTTCAAGAACGGCTCGCAGGTACTCAGATGACAAGAGGCTTGCGCGGCTCTGCTTGCGTGACAGGGCGGCGGGCCATCCGCCGCGCACAATGAGATGCACAATCTGTTTCAATTCGACCTCTCCCGTCAGTTGAGGGGTCAATATCCCATGGCAGAGGTTATGCAGAGAAACGCTCCCAAGTGAATCTCCTGATTCATATAAAGACATGGGGCGCATCCGCAAACGCGCAATACGACCGGCTCCGCTGTGCAGGATGCCTTTGTGGGCAGGTGTTGCCGAGCCGGTCAATATGTATTGCCCCACTTCCCCCCGGCTATCCACCTGATGGCGGACGGCATCCCACAACGGCGGATATTCCTGCCACTCATCAATTAACCGGGGAACCTCCCCCTCCAAAACAGCCGTTGGTGCCAGCTCAGCCAAGTGCCGATTCTGAAAATTATTCGCCGGATCTCCCAGATAAATACTGCTGCGGCAATGATACATAGAAGTCCATGTCTTTCCGCACCACTTTGGACCCTCGATACAAACAGCCCCGAAGGTTTCGAGATATTCCTCCACCTTACTGTCTATGATGCGCTTTCTGTAAAGTTTTCTATCCACGCTTTTATTCTTCCATATTATCAGCTGATTGTAAAGATTATTCCTTGTTATTTCTTGCTTTCATTCCGTAAAATTACAACATCTCGCTCCTGAAAATTAAATTTCAGCATTGTTATGGGATATTTCACCCAGAAGAAAAGTATTCACAGTCATGATAAAAAACCAAACGCTGCCACCCGTAGCAGGCAGCAGCGTTGCAAATTGACTTAGTGGCCAGACAAGTTTCACTTGCGGCCTGTCCGGGCGTATCAGCGAGAAGCCCGACGACGGCGTGCAACCAGACCGGCAAGAGCCAGCAGGCTCAGCGTAGCCGTGGTCGGCTCGGGGATGTTTGTTGCAGAAATTTTTAAAGCAGCAAGTGAAGCCTTGTTATCAACATCGACATTATTGACGTTTACAGTAGCGGGGCCGGAAGAGGACAAAATAATCTTACTTACATCAAATGTTTTACCCAATTCAACCGACAGCGAACCAGGGGATGCATTTGTTGAGGATGACGAAAACGAAAGCATGAAAAGCTCTCTTTCCTCATTCCATGCAATTGCACCAGTTAAAGTAACAGTTTCATTCTGAGGCGCTCCACTTGAAATATTATCATCCGAATCACTCGACATCACCTTGATTTTATTATTGTTGGTCTGTTCTAGAGCAAATCCCTCTGAATTGCCATGTGCACCGTAGACTGCCTGAGCTCCCGCCTTCCAACTAAAACGCCCCTTGCCTGTCACGAGAACATTCGATTCGCCCACCAGCGATACGGTAAGCACGTTGTTACCATTACCTTGAGTATAATTATACGAAAAGTTAAAAATATCACCAGGGTTTGCTAAAGTAATAGAATTCTTGAGTGTATACGTTGCGATTGACCCTTGCCAATTGTAGGGGGGAGTGTACGTATCGTTAGCTGAGGTAACATCTCCGGCTCCACTCCAGCTTCCGAACAAGCTAGTCGCAGCGTCTTTGAACGGTGAAAATTCTATCGTTTCAGCCCCTACCGCCGCCCCGGCGAGAGCCAGGAGTGCTATTATCGTCTTTTTCATATCGTTATCTATGTGTTTATGGTTTGTTGTTCAGCGGCGAGCCTGAACCGGCAGGGGTACCCGTTCCTTCGCGCGATGGGATGCCGAGATACCT